>JBEKCW010000064.1:0-16258 GCA_050014675.1 Occallatibacter sp.
AGAATGAAACAAACATGCTGTTACATTCGTTTCGGAGGGTCTCGCGTTCTAAAGCACTTACAAGCCAGTTGCTGCATTTCTGGTGCAAGAAAACGTGCATTTTCGCGTATTTGCATGTTGCAGAATTCCGGAGGTAAACGATTGATATCAAGCGTACTTACATCGAATTCCGCGCACGATGCATTTTGCTCGATTTCGAACTCAAATGCGTCGCAGATTCTCCCGTGCCTGAAGCACACTTCACTGCCACTTGAGTGCGCGTCTTGTCAGAAATGCGGACTAGGATAGGAAGCAATGATCGCTCATCTTCGCGGCAAGCTCATTTCAAAGCAGCCCGGCCAGGCTATTGTCGAGGCGGCCGGCGTTGGATACGACGTCACCATCAGTGTGCCAACATTTACGGCGCTGCCTTCGCTGGGCGCTGAGGCGGCGCTGCACATCTACACGCAGGTGAGCCAGGACCAGATCGCGCTCTTCGGCTTTTTGGAGATTCACGATAAGCGCCTCTTCGAGCGTTTGATTACGGTGAGCGGCGTCGGGCCCAAACTCGCCATCAAGATGCTCAGCGGTCTTTCAGTGGAGCGCACTGTGCAGGCCATCCGCGGACAAGACCACGCCCAGCTCACGCGCATTCCCGGCGTAGGCAAAAAGCTGGCCGAGCGGCTGGTGGTGGAGCTCAAAGACAAGCTGGACGATTTTGCCGTCGCGCCTACGCAGGCCAAGGCTCAGGGGGCAGCCGTGGACGATGTGCTGTCGGCGCTGACGAATCTTGGCTATCAGCGCTTGGCCGCAGAGAAGGCGATTGAGCAGGCCATTGCGAAAGACGCGGCGCTGGCTGGGGATTTTGACGGGCTGTTTCGCGGGGCTTTGAAGGTGATTCGGTGAAAAGGCAGCTTTCAGCTATTAGCTTTTAGCTTTCAGCTTCTCCGCGCCCCGGTGGGACCGCAAAGCTCAATTGACATTAGGTGCGGCATTGCCGCACAATATATTCGTGTCCTCTCCTCTCCCGACAGTTGTGGAGACAGCTGCTTTCACGCGGAGAGCGGAAAAGCTGTTAAGCGCCGAGGAATACGATGAGCTGGTCATTTACCTGGCGCGATACCGTGAGACCGGAGACGAAATCCCCGGCACTGGAGGTGTGCGCAAGTTACGTTTTGCGGCCTTCGGGAGAGGGAAGTCCGGCGGAGTAAGGGCGATTTACTACTTCTACGACGAGAACACGCCCTTGTACGCAATCTTTCTTTATGGCAAGAACGAGCAGACGGATCTCTCTCCGGCACAAAAGAAGGAAGTAAAGGCATTTGCGGCAATCATTAAGAGCGCCGCCATTAGGAAAAGGAGCTCGCGATGAAGCGTAGAAATGTTGCCAGCGAATTAGTTGAAGCCATGCGCGAGGCCGCTGCCATTGCAGAAGGAAAGGTCAAGCCGGCTCGCGTAACGACATTCAAGCCATCGATTGCGTTGGAAATCCGCCAGATCCGCCTTGCAACCGGATTGAGCCGCACCGAGTTTGCCCGCCGTTACGCGCTCGACGCCCGCGCTTTGCAGGACTGGGAGCAAGGCCGCCGCCGCCCCGACCGCGCCGCGCGCGCTTACCTCACCGTAATTGCGCATAGACCGAAAGCCGTTGAAGAGGCGCTGGCGAGTTGAGGGTGCGCTTTCGGCGCTGACGAATCTCGGCTACCAGCGCTTGGCGGCGGAGAAGGCGATTGAACAAGCGATTGCCAAAGATGCGGCGCTGGCTGGGGATTTTGATGGGCTGTTTCGTGGGGCTTTGAAGGTGATTCGGTCAGGAAGATTTCAGATGGCTTGGCAAGTTGCGATTGTCGTCGACGATGAAACGGATATTTCCCAATTGCTTGGCATGATGCCCGTTTGGGCAAAATCGACTGCCGCTCGTCGAGCATCTGCTGGGAAGCTTCGCAACGATTGGGAAAAGCTCTGGCATCCGGAACCAGTTTTGACATTATTCAGGCTCGAGTTCCCCGTAGATCCGATCACAGTGTTCCCAGAATTGCTGACCACCCTCGAGGATCACCACCCAATTCTCTCGTGCCTACGTCTTTTTGGGATGCAACCCTCGCAGTCGCTGAAGGAACGGATGGCGCGCAGCGAGTACCATTCAGTAGAAAGAAGCTCCTATCCCGGACTAGGATTCGTTCGGGAGCTCAGTTCGTTGCGGGAGATACCGGAACTCATTCTTGATGCCGAGGGCTGGACGCGCAAGGATGATGTGTACAACGCATTCTTTGCGGCAGTTCGCTCTCCGAATTGGCACGGTCGAAATCGGGATGCATTGAACGACAGCATTTCTACGGGCGGTATAAACGAAGTCGAATTGCCGTATCGACTGGTTGTTCACAACGCTACGAGGGCTGGCGCCGGCGCACGTTCGATGCTCGCGTTGTTCAAGGAACTCGTCGATGACATTCATGCTGAAGGCTGTCCCGTCGAGATGAAGATCGTCGACTGATCCTTTAGAATCGGTTTTTATGCCGCGCGTCCTGAAACCCGCTCATCCTGAAGTCGCGCCCTACTTTCGCCCTGAGGCGCTGAAGTTTCTGCGCACTCTTGCGAGACATAATGACCGCGAGTGGTTTCAGCCGCGCAAGGCGCAGTTTGAGGCGGAGCTCAGGGAGCCGATGCTGGCCGTGGTCCGCAAGATTACTGACGCCATGATTGACTTTGCGCCGGCGTTTGTGCGGCCTGCTGAAAAGAGCGTCTTCCGCATCTATCGCGACACGCGCTTCAGCAGCGACAAGCGGCCCTACAAAACTCATGTGGCTGCGTGGTGGTTGCACTCGGGGCTCGAGAAGACTTCGGGCGCGGGCTACTACTTTTCAGTGAGCGCCAAAGAGGTGGTGATTGCGGCTGGCTCTTACATGCCTGACAAAGATCAGTTGTCGCAGATTCGCCACTGGCTGCTTGATCACCACGTCGAGTTCCGAAAGCTGCTCCAGAGCGCAAAGGTGCGGAAGCACTTTAACGAATTTGAAGGGAACGCGCTTACGCGGCCGCCGAAGGGCTTCGCTTGCGAGCATCCGGGGATGGACCTGATCCGCTGCCGGCAGTGGGGGCTGGCTGCAACACTACCGGCTGAAACTGCGCTCAAGGCTGATCTGGCGGCCATTGTCGTTCGCCATTTCAAGATTGCCGCGCCGGTTGTGGATGCGCTGAATACGCCCATTGCGACGGCGCAGGCGCCTAAGAAGAAGGTGCTGTTCGGGCTGCGGTGAGGTGGGCCCACCCTGGCCGATGTTTCTTTACGGAGTCTGGTTGAGGTTCTCGCAATGCCGGTGAGGGTCTGGAGACCCCCACGACAACCGGGCTGGAGCCCGACGCTACCCTGGAGCGCGCGACGCTGATCACTGCGTCAATTCAGGGTTTTTGCTGTGCGTGGCCGCCGGAAACCAACAAAAATGGCTGAAAACCAGTAAAAATCGGCGAAAACCCTATAAAAACTGTGGAAATCGGGCTTTAAGCCTTGACTTTCGGTAGTCCAAAGTCGCATTGTAACCATCGGCAGGGTACTTTGAAGCCCGCATGAATACAGGGTTTTCGTGAGTAGGCGTCCCCATTCGCACTCCCTCCATGCGGCGAAAGCCCGTCAACCAAGGCGGCCCCGAGGGCTCGCCCAGAAGGAGAAACACATGGCAACTGGACTAACCAAGACCGCCCTTACCCGGCACATGGCAGAGAAGCTCGAATTGACCAACAAGCAATCGGCGGCCTTCCTCGACCTGCTGGCCGAGACCGCTATCAAGGAAACCAAGAAGAACGGTGTCTTCGTAATCCCCGGCATCGGCCGCCTGGTGAAGGCAGAGCGTAAAGCCCGCATGGGCCGCAACCCGCAGACCGGCGCCGCCATCAAGATCAAGGCGAAGACGGTGGTCAAGTTCCGCGTGGCCAAGGCCGCCAAGGACACGATTGCGCCCCCGAAGAAGTAACTCGGGTAGGCTGCACAAGAGGAGAGGCCGCGGCCTCTCCTTTTTGTTTTCGCGCGTTTTTGTCTGCGGAAATCGGCGGAATATTGCGCCTCGCGCGTCGGCTGGCTCATCCCTAGAGTCATGCCTGATTCTCTGTCTTCCTCACTGACCGATTCGACGAGTGTTCCGCAATCGGGCCTTCCCGCGGCCCGCGGATCTTCAATCCAGTTGCTGTTGCGTCTTGAAGGGCTGGCCGTGGCCGCTGTCACTGCCCTGCTGTATGCGCGCACGGGCGTGAGCTGGTGGCTGTTTGCGGCGGTCTGGCTGGTACCCGATCTTTCGATGCTGGGCTATCTCGCGGGGCCGTGCCGCGGCGCGCGCGTCTATAACGCAATCCACACGTATGTGGGGCCGGCTGCACTGGGTGTGTGCGCCTGCGTGCTGCATGCAAACGTGGTGGTGCTTGCGATTGCGCTTACCTGGGCCAATCACATTGGCGTGGATCGATTGCTGGGCTATGGACTCAAGTACGGAGAGGGATTCGGCTTTACACACCTCGGGCGAGCGGGCCAGGGGCGTGGTTGAAAACTACACAGACTGGGATTGCCTGGCTCTTTGAGCGCCGAAGAAAATTGCCTGCACAATCAGCCCAACGCCGAAGGCGATGAGTGCGGCTTTGGGCCAGTACATATGAAACCATCCCCATGCAACGCTGAAGAACGCGGCAAACGCGAGCGTGGGGATGAGGGCCTTCATGACTCCGCGCGCCAGGAGCGAGGCAATAAAGCTCCAGAGAATTCCATCGAGCATCAACAGGTGGTCGTAGCGCCACGCCAGCACGGCCAGCGTGAGAAACACGCCAATGGGAAAAAGCTCGGTGAAGATTGCGGTGAGCCAGTGCGGTTTGTTTCCGGCCTTCGGCAGGCTGCTGCGCAAGGAGGGAATGAAGCGCGGAACGGCGACAATGTAATCGGAATAGGGTTGGCCCAGCGTTGCCGCGAGAAATGCTTCTTCGCCGAGCGTGAGGCGCAGGTAAAACACTGTGATCAAAACCATGGTCAGCAGCGCGCCCGTAGGAGGCATGATGAGCGCCGTGGCAGCCATTGTGAACCATGCTCCCACGTAGAGCGGGTTGCGCATGTAACGGTAGGGGCCGTCGGCCATTACGCTTCCGGCCTGCATGTGGCGATTGTGAACGGTCAGGTATCCCAGATAGGCCGTGCCCCAAACGCGCAGCACCGCGCCGATGAGGGCCAATATTGCGCCGATTACGTTGACCAGAGGCGCAGTTGCGGTAACGCCGCTTATGCTGCCCAGTCCATGCGTGAGCCACCACAGAGTTGAAATCCGCTCGGGCGAGGTCCACGGCCCGGCCCATGGCGCCCAGAAGCCCAGTACCACGATTGCGGTAAGGATCGCCATCCGCAAACGAAACTCGAGTTCGCCAGCCCGCATCAAACTGTCTCCGTTTGCCGAGTGTACCACTCGGCGAATGCGGAGCGAGTGAACGAATTTTGGCGCGACTGCACGTCGTTATACGTCAGTCCGCGCGTAGGGCCTCCATGGGATCGACTGAAGCCGCGCGGCGTGCAGGCAGATAAGCGGCCAGCGCTGCAACCAGGCACAAAAACCCAGCGGCCGCCAGGTAAATGAGCGGGGCGAAGGCGCTGCCGCCCAGCAGTTTGGCGCTGGTGCCCATTGCGGAGTTGGTGAACGATATGCTGGCCACGGTTCGCGCCAGCCCCACGGCGAGCGCCGCGCCTGCCATCAGGCCCATTGCGGTAAGAGCAAGCCCCTGCCGCAACACCATCCGCATTACGTGGGCCGGACGAGCGCCCAGAGCCATGCGGACGCCGATCTCCTGGGTTCGCTGCGCCACCGAGTACGCCATTACGCTATAAAGCCCTACTGCGGCCAGCAGCACTGCGATCAGCCCCAGCAGCGTCATCAGGCTGGCTGCCACTTTTTGCGGAAAGAGCGAGGCACCGATGAATTCCTTGAGCGGCGCGGCATCGAACACTGTCACATTGGGGTCGATGGCACGAGTCTGCGCGCGCAGCGTGGAGAGAATGCCGTCCGGGTCGCCATGGGCGCGCACGTAGAAGGCAAGATTCATGTCTTCGCGATACACCTGGCGGAACGGTACGTAGAAATATGGCGTGGCCGGTTCGCCCAGGTAGTGATACTTGCTGTCTTTCGCAACTCCAACCACGCGGAACCAGCTGCCCCATCCATGGATCTCTTTCCCGATGGGGCTGTGGCCGTAGAAAAACCGCTGGACAAATGCCTGGTTCACGATCATCACGTCGGGCATGTTCTCGTTGTCCTGGTCGGAAAAATTGCGACCCTCAACAATGGGAATCCGCATGAGCGGCAGGTAGCCGGGCGAGACCACGTTGCGGAAGATGCTCATGTTTTCGTTGGGCTGCGGCGCATAGCCTTCAATGCGCAGCTCTTCCCACCAGCTTGGCTCAAAACCCAGCGGCACGCCGTCGGAGTACGCGACTCCGGTCACGCCCGGTGCGCTCTTCATGCTCTCTTCGAGGCGCTGGCAAAACTCCTTGCGCTGAGCCAGGCTGTAACCGTTGGTGGAGAGATAGAACTGGTTCAACAGTACGTGGTCGGGATCGAAGCCTGGATCGATGCGCATGGTCTGCTTAAAGCCGCGGGTAAACAGTCCCGCGCCCACCAGCGCAACCAGTGCCAGCGCTACTTCGCAGGCCACCAGCACCGAACGCAGGCGGTTGCGTCCGCGGCCCGCGGCGGCATTGCGTCCGCTCGCAGTCAGCCGTCCGTTCAGATTCATCCGGCTCACGTGCATTGCCGGCATAAGCCCGGCCACCAGCGCACAAAACAGGCATACGCCAGCGATGAAACACAGCACGGTAAGATTTGGCCGCGTATCCATGGCTACCAGGTGTTGCATAGGGCCGGGCGGCATAAGGTATTTGAGCGCGTGGCACGTCCACGGCGTGACGGCCAGGCCCAGCGCCGCGCCCGCGCCGGCGAGCAGCAGGCTCTCGGTTAATACCTGCCGAACAATGCGCCCGCGGCCTGCGCCCAGGGCCAGGCGCGCGCTGAACTCCCTTTCGCGCACGGTGGCTCGAGCCAGCAGCAGGTTGGCCACGTTGGCGCAGACGATGAGCAGCACAAGCACGCAGACACCCATGAGAATGTGCAGGGGCCCCACCAGCAGCCCCTGTGGCCCGTGCGGCGACTTCGAGAGCGGCAGCAGCGTGGCGCTCATGCCTTCGCTTACGTCGGCATTCAGAATTGCCATGCGGTCGGCCAGTGTCTTCAGCTCAAGCCGCGCCTGCTCAAAGGTCACGCCGCGCTTGATGCGCGCTATGCTCAGCATGTTGCGGTTGTGCCGGTCTCGCAGCATCCATGGCTGGACGCCATTCAGAATCGGCTGCTCCATGTAAGGAACCCAAAGGTCGAACGACATTACCGGAACAGACCCATGAAACGCCGGCGCGGCCACGCCTACGATTGTCAATTCGTGCTGATTGATGCGGATGGTTCTGCCGACGACGGCGGGGTCGGCCCCATAATGCGACCGCCAATAACGATCGCTGATTACCGCGACAGGATATGCGCCCAGCGCATCGCCAAATTCGGAGGGAAGAAACACGCGGCCCAGCTCGGCCCTGACGCCCAGCACTGAAAAGTAGTTGCCGGAAACCAGCTCGCCCCACACCCGCTCGGCGTGATCCTCCCGGCCTACGCTAAAGGGCGCCGGCCGCATGACTGCGATGCCGTCGAAGAGTTTGAGATGATCGCGAAAGTCGATGAAGTCGGGATAGGAGTTCGTCACCCAATCACCGTTCGGGGTTACCGTCTCAAGCGTAACCAGGCGCCCAGGATCGACTACGCCGCTGAGTGGCTGCAACAGCACGGCATCGATCCAGGTAAAGGCCGTTGCGCTGGCTGAAATGCCGATAGCCAGGGTGAGCGTAACTACCACCGCGAAACCCGGGTTGCGCGCCATCATGCGCAATCCGTAGCGCAGGTCGTGCAACAGATCGTCGACCCATGGCAGCGTGCGGCGCTCGCGATACGCCTGCCGCGTTTGCTCCGCGCCACCTAGTTTGATGAGCGCACGCCGGCGCGCCTCCTCGGGCGTGAGGCCTGCGCGGATGCCGTCTTCAGTGTGCAGGTCAATGTGGCTTTCCAACTCGGCGGCAAAATCCTGCTCTGCCCGTCCCGCGTTGGTCCGGCCGGACATTAGCCCGCCAAGCCGCATCCATAACGCTCTCAGTTTTTGCATTGCGCCTCCTAGTCTGCGCGCAGGGCTTCCATGGGATCGACCGAAGCAGCCCGCCGCGCAGGAACCCATGCGGCTATCAGCGCGACCAGCAGCATGACGAGCGGAACAGCGCAGTAGGTGATGGGGTCGATCGCGGTTACTTCAAAGAGGAATCCGCGCATCACGGGGCCGAGCACTGCTGCGCCCAGCAGGCCGGCAGCGCATCCCGCGCCGGCGAGGTAAAGGCTCTGCCGCACTACGGCCCAAACAATTTGCCAACGCTGCGCGCCCAGCGCCAGGCGCAGGCCGATCTCGCGCGTTCGCCAGCTGACGATATAGGCGATGAGGCTGTAGACACCAACCGCGCCGATGATGACGGCGAGCGCTCCAAAACCGACCAGCAGCACGGCCAGCGCGCGCGGAGCCGCGACCGATCTTGCTACTACTTCATTCATGGTGCGCACCCGCGTTACCGGGGTAAGCGAATTAATCTGGGCCACCGCGCCGCGCAGTCCTTCGACAGTTTCGGCCGTGGTGGTGTGAGTGTGCAGCAGCGCATACATCACGGGCTGCTGCCGCGTCGACGTCATGGGCAAAAACACCTCGTCGCCGGCATTGCCGGCCAAACCGCCTTCGTGTGCATTGCGCACCACGCCCACTACAGTCACGGCCTTCGTCATATCCCACACTGCGGGTATTGACTCATCAACAACGTCAATCAGCTTTTTGCCGATCGGGTTTTGATTGGGCCACAGGTGCGCCGCCATTTGCTCATTGATGACTGCGGCACGGCTGTCGTCCGACTCGTCCTGCCGGCTGAGCAAGCGCCCTTGCAGCAGTTGCAGGCCCAGCACGTTAAAGTATCCTGGCGAGATGGTGCGCCCGGTGGCCAGCAGCGCACCCTGGCGCGGATCGCGCCTGTGATCCTGCGCGTCGAACACGTAGTTGTTGCTGAGCCCGCTCAGCGGCAGAGAACTGGTAAGCGCCGCGGCCTCCACGCCGGGGATTGCCCGCGCCCGGTCGAGCAGCGCGTCAAAGAATCCCTGGCAGCGCCCCGGGCTGGTGCACGCCTGCCCGTCAAGCGCCAGTTCGGCCGTAACGGTATGGTCAGTCCGAAAGCCCGGATCAACGCGCGAGAGCCGGTACAGGCTATGCAGAATCAATCCCGCTGATGTGATTACAACCACTGAGAGGCCGATCTGCGCCACCACCAGCACCATCGACAAGCCGAAGCGCGCACCGGCGGCGCTTAGAGTGCGGCTGCCCATGCGCAGAGTGGTGAGCAGGTTGAACGACGCCATTTTGATGGCTGGAATAAGCCCGAACAACAGGCCCGCAACAATCGAAGCGCCCAGCGTGAAGAGGATATCGCTGGGGTGCAACGAGATGTTTTCGATACGTGGAGTGTCGGCGGGCAACAATCCGGCAAAAATGCGCAGGCTGGCGATGGCCGCTGCAAGGCCCACCACGCCTGAAGTTACGCCCAGCACCACGCTCTCAACCAGGATCTGCTGGATAAGCCTGCTACCCGATGCGCCAAGCGCTCCGCGAATGGCAATTTCGCGCTCGCGCGCCGTGGCCCGGGCCAGCATGAGGTTGGCAACGTTGGCACATGCAATGAGGAGGATCAGTCCGACCGCACCGAAAAGCAGAAGCAGCCGCGGCCGCATTGCGCCGGTCTCAAACTCGAGCAACGGAACCACCGAAATGTTGGCCGCCCAGGTATCGGGCATCCGCCACGGAAAGACCGGCAGCAGCACGTTGTGCAGGCGGCGAATCTCAGCCTGCGCTTGTGCCGGCGTTGCGCCACTCTTGAGCGCGCCGAAGGCATACAGGTCGAACGGGCTCCACGAATCGAATGGATTGCTGGTATTGAACGTGACCGGTACAACGAACTCGGTGTCGTCGTAAGGAAAATGAACTGCGGGCGGCATCACCCCGATAATCCGGCGCCATACGCCATCGACGCGGATGCTTTGCCCCACGGCCTGGGGACTGAGGCCGAAGCGCTGCCGCCAGAATCCGTAGCTGATGACTGCGACTTGCGTGTGGCCTGCGATTGCATCGTCTGCCGTGAAGAAGCGCCCCGCCGCGGGATGCAGGCCAAGCGTGTCCATGGCATTCGTCATCACGCGGGCGCCAGAGACGCGCTCAGGCGTGTCGCCCTCGGCGATGTTCGATTCAACATCCGGGCCGAATCCGCTGATGGAAGCAAGGGTGCTGGAGTGATCGGCGAGCGCGCGGATCCAGCCCTTGGGAAAGACTCCGCCGTTGTCGCCGTGCTGGTCGTATGGAATGCGCACCAGCCGGTCCTGATGCGGAAAAGGCAGCGGCCGCAGCAAAATGGAATCGACCAGCGTATAGATGATGGCATTTGCGCCGATGCCGAGCGCGAGGGTGAGCACTGCGGTAATGGTGAATCCGGGCTTGCGGCGTATCTGGCGCAGCGCAAAGCTGACGTCGCGCAGAATGTTTTCAAGCCGCGGCAGTGTCACGCGCTCGCGGTAGGCCTGGCGGGTCTGCTCGGCTCCGCCCAGCTTCAACAGCGCCTGGCGGCGCGCTTCTTCGTGGCTCAGGCCCGCGCGCGTACCTTCTTCAATATGCATGGTCAGGTGCGATTCAAGCTCGGCGGCAAAATCGTCGTTGGCAGGCTCGCCGTCAACCATTCCGCGAAGACGAAGCCAGAGGGCGCGAATTTTACCGGTCGGATTTGTCATCGCGCTTCCTCAACCGGCGCAAGAAATCGCGCCAGAATTTCGGTGGTCTGCTCCCACTCAGCCGCAGCCTTGCTTAGTTCGCGCTGCCCGGCCTTGGTGAGTTGATAGAACTTGGCACGCCGGTTGTTTTCTGACGTTCCCCATTCGGAGCGGATGGTGCCCTCCTGCTCAAGCCTGAGCAGCGCGGGATAAAGCGTGCCGTAGTTCAACTCAAGAAGGCCGCCGCTGGTTTGCTCAATGCGGCGGGCCAGCCCATAGCCGTGCTGCGGGCCCATGGTCTGCAAAGTTTTGAGCACCATCAGCGCCAGCGTGCCCTGCCAGACTTCGCTTTTTCCGCTCATCGCCGTTCTCCTATGGTCTACCCATAGGGAAGCATACATCGCCTCCTATGGGAAGGCAATAGGAATCTTCGGGACCGCAGCCCGGGTTGGGCGAACGAGCCGCGGGGAGCGGTGTGCTACGCTGGCCGAGTTGATGAATCCCTGTCCCCGGAGCACAACCTGATGACACCCCGATTTGTCGTTTTTATCGCCGGCAGTCTCGCCGCCTGTTTGCCCATTGCCGCGCAGGCGCCTGGCGATCTGCAATCATCGGCCGAGAAACAACTGCCGGCGCTGACTGAGATTTACAAGCATTTGCATGCGAATCCAGAGCTCCCGCGGCATGAGGAGCAGACTTCGGCGTTCCTGGCCGGCGCGCTGCGCAAGCTGGGTTACACCGTGACCGAGCATGTGGGCAAATATGCCGACGGCGCGCAGGCGTACGGCGTTGTTGCGATCCTCGAAAACGGCGCCGGCCCTCGGCTGATGATCCGCACCGATATGGACGCGTTGCCGGTGTCGGAGAAAACCGGCCTGGATTTTGCGAGCCACGTGACGGAGCTGGGGCCGAATGGACAGCCCGTCCCGGTAATGCACGCCTGCGGCCACGATCTGCACATGACGGTGCTGATTGGCGTGGCCAAAGAAATGGCCGAGCGCAAGAGCGAGTGGCACGGCACGCTGATGCTGATCGGCCAGCCTGCTGAAGAGGTGATCCAGGGCGCGGCGGCGATGCTGGCCGACAATCTTTACGAGCGCTTTGGCAAACCCGATTACATTGTTGCCGAGCACGATTCGCCGGCGGTGCCCGCGGGGACCGTCGCCATCGGGGGTGGGCCAGTGCTGGCCAGCGCCACCGGCCTCAACGTGGTTATTCGCGGCATTGGCAGCCACGGTTCGCAGCCGCAGTCGGGCAAAGATCCCATTCTGCTGGCCGCGGAGTTTGTGCTGGTTTCGCAATCGATCGTGAGCCGGCAGATCGACCCGCAGCAGCCGGCGGTGCTTTCAGTGGGCACCATTCATGGCGGGACGAAAAACAACATCATTCCTGACGAGGTCGATATGGGCCTCACACTGCGCACATATTCGATGGATGAGCGCGACCAGATTATTACCGACGTTCGCCGCACTGCGAACGGACTTGCCGAGGCATATGGCATGCCCGCCGACCGCATGCCTACTGTGACCATCACGGAAAGCACGCCGGTTACGTATAGCGATCCCGCGCTGGCCGGGCGGCTGCGCGGATTTGCAGTCGACGCGTTGGGCAAAGATCGCGTGCTTGATGAGAAGCCGGTGATGGGCAGCGAAGACGCGGGCCTGTTGTCGCTGAATAATCAAATTCCATTCGTTTTTTACTGGCTGGGCGCGGCCGACCCGGCAAAGCTGGCTGAGAGCATCAAGACGGGAGTTCCGCTGCCCAGTTTGCACTCGCCGCTGTTTGCGCCCGACTATCAGCCGGCCATCCCAACTGGTGTGACGGCGATGACTGCGATTGCGCTGGGGGTGCTGAAGTAGCGCGGAAGCACGGTTTCTGTGTAAATCTGTGCAGTTTCTGCGTAGGATCTGCGCACTTTCTGTATGGAAAACTGTGGAGCGATTGGCGCCATGCTATTGATTCTTTTGGGAGGGGCTCGCGGCTGCACCGTTTCTGCGTGCTTTTTGAAGAAGTCGGAAGATGATGCAGGCGGCGGCGAGGGATTGTCCCATGCGGCGGGCGATGCGGATTACTGAGAGGTTGGATCTCTTCATGTTCACGGGCCGGTCCTTTCCTATTTAGTATTGTGCGCCGGAGGCCGGTAATTGCCTGCAACGTTGATCGGTGCTAAACGATTGAAATCAAATGGCGTGGATTGCGGCCCTCTTGACTTCTATTGGGGTGCACCCCCTTCGTGAGACTGTTCGTAAATTGACAGATCGCGGTTTGATGGAAGATGGTGTTCATTTTTTGCGCGGCTTCGACATCCTTCGACTTCGCTCTGGACGGGTTTTGAAGACGTGTCCTTGATGGAAAACCTGGCGTTGGGGTTCGTGCTTACCCGGTCTCAGTTGCGAGACCGGGGCACCCTCGATTGTTGGCTGATTGAGAGTGGCTGGTTGGGATTCGAGGTCTCCCACCCTGGCGACAAAAACAAAGACGTCGCGAGGGTGGGGCACCCAATCTTGTGCTGGGTTGAGAGTGGTTGATTGGGATTCGTGCTTTCCCCGGTCTCAGATGCGAGACCGGGGCCACCCGGCTATGATGGCATGTCAAGTTTGTGGCCATCTCGCGTGAGGATTACCAGTCGGGCAGGACCGGAATTTCACATCGCAGGACGGACCACCCGAAGGTGAGATTTCAAGAATGCTGAAATCAGTTACGCGCAGAAGCCTCTTGCAAAGTGTGCCTTCGGTTGCGGCATTGCTGATGCCAACCGTCTCTTCGACGCAGCAGTCAGAGAATATCGTGTCCGGCGCAGCGCACGATGATCTCGAACTGCCAGTGCTCGCGCAGCCTGATTTGATGTTTGCATTCACCGGCGAGTCAGATGCAGAGCGCCGCGTGCTCTCGAGATCGGGAAGCACCTGGACTGGAGGAGTTCCGGCCGCAGGTGTGAGGGTGGATTTCGCCGCAGGAGCACAGGAGGCGGTCGTCTTTATTGACGCACCTGCGGTTCCTGTCCAACGCGTACATCTTCGCTGGAATCGCCGCCTGGCAGAGGATGTTCTCGCGCTTGGCGACGCATGGGAGCGTAGCTATGGTGACTTGGAATGGAGGCCCCTGCAAGCGGAACGTGTGTTGCCCTGGTACGCTCTGCTGCACTCACAGGGGCGGACCTCCGGGATGGGCGTCAAGACGGGAGCCGCGTCATTTGCCTTCTGGCAGGTGGATACCCGCGGCATTTCACTGTGGCTTGACGTGCGCAACGGGGGGAACGGCGTATCGCTCGGGATCCGCAAGCTGGAAGCGGCAACCATAGTTCAGTGCAAGGGTGGTATGGAAGAAAGCGCCTTTGCCGTGACACTGCGCCTGTGCCGTTTAATGGCTGAGGGCACAAGGGTGCCCAGCAGACGAGGAGCCAAACAAATCGACGTCATTTATGGAAGCAACGATTGGTACTACGCCTACGGGCGGAATACGCATGAGGGTATTCTGCGCGACGCCGATCTTGTGGCTTCCGTTGCGCCTGCCGGAGGCACCAGGCCGTTCACGGTGATTGATGATGGCTATCAAGACCGGTCACGCTTTCCAAGTCTTCCCGGGCTCGCATCGGCAATCCGCGATCGCAATGTGATTCCTGGTTTATGGCTTCGGCCTTTGCGTGCGGCGCCTACGACCCCGGCGAATCTGCTGCTGCCGGACTCTCGCTGGGCCGCATCTCGAAACGCACAGGCGCCGCTGGCCTACGATCCGACCATTCCGGAGGCACTTCATGCTGTGGCATCCGTTGCCGCCGAGGCATGCGAGTGGGGACTTGAATTGATCAAGCATGACTTCACCACCTGGGAGTTGTTCGGGCAATGGGGAAGTGAAATGGGCGCTTCTCCGGTGCAGGGCAATTGGCATTTCAATAATCGCATGCTAACGAATGCTGAAATCGTGACTGCGCTTTATCGGCAACTCCGCACAGCGTGCGGGGAAGATCGCGTGATACTGGGGTGCAACACGATAGGTCATCTTTCGGTCGGCCTGTTTGATGCGTCTCGTACCGGCAACGACGTAAGCGGAAAAGCATGGGAAAAAACACGTCGGCTAGGCGTAAATACACTCGCTTTTCGCGCGCCGCAGCACAAGACCTTCTTCTCGCTTGACGCGGATTGTATCCCGGTCACTAAGCAAGTGCCCTGGGACATGAGCCGTCAGTGGTTGCAAGTGGTGGCAGACAGCGGAACCGTCCTTCTGGTTTCAGCTGATTCAAAGGCCGTCGGCCAGGAACAGAAAGAAGCGTTTCGAGATGCATTCGAGCGCTGCGTGAAGCAAGCGGGCAGCGAACCGCTGGACTGGACAAATACCCGTACCCCCGCATCCTGGCGCTCCTCCGGGGTGACTCAGAATTACGAATGGATATTGGAAGAGGGAGAGAGTCCGTTCCCTATCGGAATACAACGTCGGCCGGATTAGAACGGTGCAGGAATTAAGTGGATTACCAGAGCCAGGTTTGAGCTCTCAGCTCCATGGCACCAGCGCAACACCCGGCCATAGCTTACACTCAAACAACATGCTCAACCGGGGCTATGCTTACGCCACAATCATCAGCAGCAAATGCCACGGACAAACCGTGCTCTCGCACCTGGCAAGCCTTTATCCCCACTCGACCGCACAAGCCTGGCATGAAAAACTGAACAACAAAGAAGTCACGCTCGACGGCGTCACCGCAACCGGAAGCGAATCGGTGATTTCAGGACAGACACTTGTCTGGAGCCGTCCGCCCTGGGTCGAACCAGACGCCCCTCAGCACTTCGAAATCCTGTTTGATGACCCCCACCTGTTGGCCGTTAACAAACCCAGCGGGCTGCCCACCTTGCCCGGCGGCGGCTTCATGGAAAACACGCTCCTGCGCCTGGTGCAAAGGCAAAGCCCCAACGCGAACCCTGTCCACCGGTTGGGCCGAGCCACCACCGGCATCGTCCTCTTCGCCAAAACACCGCAGGCGGCCTCTAATCTATCCGCAAACTGGAACACACCCAAAATTCAAAAAATCTACCGGGCGCTGGCTCAAAACATTGCACAGCACGACGCCTACGAAATCCTCACACCCATCGGCCTCGTACCGCACCCGCTCATCGGTTCCGTGTGGGCCGCCAACCCAAGTGGCAAACCGTCAAAGTCATTGGCAAAGGTGATCTCACGCACCACAAGCACCACAACATTTGAGGTAAGCCTATATTCGGGCCGCCCTCATCAAATCAGAATCCATCTGGCATCCATCGGCCATCCCTTGGCAGGCGATCCTCTGTACGGCTTAACCGGCCAGCCTCTTGAAAATCTCCCCGGCCTCCCCGGCGATGGAGGATATTTCCTGCACGCCCAATTTCTGAAATTCCACCACCCCATCACCGGAGAAC
>JBEKCW010000065.1:0-16239 GCA_050014675.1 Occallatibacter sp.
CAGTCGATTTTGCCGCCGTGAATGCGCCCGGCATCTTTCAGGAATTCCGAGCGGAAAACGAGCTCCCTGAAATAGGCCATTTCAGCGTCGGAGCAGTAACCGTAGCGCGAATCCTTCAGAACGTTGAGCAGCGAGCGCGCTTCAAGAAAAGACGCATCACTTTGGGTGGAGGCCAGCTCGGAATACTCGCCCAGCCAGTTGGTTGCAAGCAGCAGCGCCAGGGCACACCCCAACAGATAGCCGGCAGCTAACCCGCATGCCGTCATCGTGATAGTTGCTACTCTGGCGGCCAGCGTCCGCTGCCTGGGACTGCGACCCATCGAGCTTCCCTAGGACGTCGTTTGCAGGCTTCCCCCGGTGACGTCATCAGGTGGAGTTACTTTCGAGGGGTTTACCCTCATTACTACAGATACTGTTTCGTAAGAGTACAAGCAATCCACCTTTTGTTACTATAATCCCGCATTGGTAATAAATATAAGTTACTAAAGTTGCAACCTGGCAATGAGATCGATGGCGTCTGTTCGAGCAAAATCGCGCTGACGGATGCCAGGGGGTAGCGCAGCAGATGCGCTTCGGCCTGAACTACACTGTTACTGCTATGGCAACTTTGTCCTCAACTATCCAGTCCCGCACTCCGCAGGGCGTCTTCGCCAACGAACCCTTTATCAACTTCAAAACTGCTGACAACAGCCGCGATATGCGTGAAGCGCTAGACAAAGTCGGCGCCGAACTCGGCCGCGAGTACGACCTGATTATTGGCGGCGATCGCTTAAAGACCAGCGGCAAAATCAGCTCGCTCAATCCCGCCAAGCCCGCGCAAATTGTAGGAGTTCACCAGAAGGCGGGCGCCGAACACGCCGCGACCGCCATGACCGCGGCTCTCGACGCATTCACTGCATGGAGTCGCACGCCTGCCGCCACGCGCGTCTCGCTGCTGCTCAACGCGGCGGAGATCATCCGCTCGCGCAAATTCGAGTTCATGGCGTGGCTCACCTATGAAGTGGGCAAGAACTGGTCCGAGGCCGACGCCGACGTGGGCGAGACCATTGACTTCCTCGAGTTCTACGCGCGCGAGGCCCTGCGACTGGCAGCATCAACTACGCCCATTCAGTATCCCGGCGAGCGCAACGAGCTCCACTACATCCCGCTTGGCGTGGGCGCGGTCATTCCGCCGTGGAATTTTCCCTTCGCCATCATGGCCGGCATGACCGCTGCCGCTATCGTCTGCGGTAATACCGTCGTCCTCAAGCCTTCCAGCGACTCGCCCACCATCGCGGCCAAATTTGTTGAGGTGCTTGAAGAGGCCGGGATGCCCGACGGCGTAGTCAACTTTTGCCCCGGCTCCGGCGCAACCTTCGGCAATGCCATCGTCGAACATCCCAAGACCCGCTTCATCGCCTTCACTGGTTCCAAGGCTGTGGGCCTCGACATCAACCAGCTCGCCGCCAAGACTCAGCCCGGCCAAATCTGGATCAAGCGCACGATCCTGGAGATGGGCGGCAAGGACTCTATCGTCGTGAGCGCCGATGCAGATCTCGACGCAGCCGTGGAAGCTGTTACCGCATCGGCATTTGGTTTCAGCGGGCAGAAGTGCTCAGCCTGCTCGCGCGCCATTGTCGATGCATCTATCTACGACATTTTCGAAGAACGCCTGCGCGAGCGCGTTGCCAAGCTGACCGTTGGCGATCCGGCTGAAAACCACAACCTCGGCCCGGTGATCAACAAGGCGGCGCTGGCGACGATGCTCGAATATATCGAAAAGGGTAAGCAGGAAGGCCGCCTCATTGCGGGCGGCACTGCGCCGCAGACCGCGGACGGTGGCTTTTATCTTGAGCCAGCCGTCTTTGCTGATATTCCGGCGGACGGTGTTCTGTCGCAGGAAGAGATCTTCGGGCCGGTGCTGGCGCTTATCAAAGTGAATGGCTTTGATGAGGCAATGGCGGTTGCCAACAACACTGAATACGGACTGACTGGCGCTATTTACAGTTCCGACCGCGCAAAGCTGGATCGCGCGCGCGAAGAGTTCCATGTGGGCAATCTCTACTTCAACCGCAAGTGCACGGGAGCCATGGTTGGCGCGCATCCTTTCGGCGGGTTCAACATGAGCGGTACCGATTCCAAGGCCGGTGGGCCCGACTACCTGTATTTGTTCACGCAGGCCAAGAGCGTGGCGGAAAGATTGTAAGAATCCACGGAATGAATCGACGTTTTGAAAGGGCGCGGCTTTAGGGCTTGGTGAAACAGGCCTCAGCGAGAGAGATTTGTATCAGAGCGCGGCTTTAGCCGTGCCGCATTCGCTTCGAATTCAACATCGGGCTTTAGCCCCTGCTGCTTTTTTGCGAAGACTGAATAAGTTCCTGGGTTTACATGGAGAAGGCAATGCCCGACGCGGGATCAGAGAACCTCGCTCACTTTCAGAATGATGAATGGCTTGCGCGGCGTCCCAAAGCCTCTGAGGCTCTCATGAGCCGTGCATTGGATATCATCGATCGTCCGACGGGTAATTCGGTCGATGAGTTCGACAAAGTCCCTTCCGGCTATCGAACTGCTCGACGCTCGTCTTCTGCCAGGACGGCAACTGCCCGCCACCGAAACTGAATCTCAACTAATTGAAGACTGGGGCAGCCTAAAAATGATCATGCACGGGTTGGGCCAAAGCACCGAATGACTGCCCTCGAATTCACCGCAGTCGTCTTTGCCCTGTCGACGCTGGCGGGTTTCCTTGGCGCGCTTACCGGCCTCGGCGGCGGAGTAGTCGTCGTGCCAGCCCTCACGTTGGCGCTCGGCGTCGACATGAAGTACGCCATCGGGGCATCGCTCGTCTCAGTCATCGCAACATCTTCGGGCGCAGCCGCTGCATATGTGCGCGAGGGCTTCTCCAACATCCGCATCGGCATGTTCCTTGAGATTGCCACCACGATAGGCGCAATTCTTGGCGCGTTTCTTGCGGTGCGCGTATCAACCCATGCGCTGGCCATCGTGTTCGGACTGGTGCTGGCGCAGGCCGCTTATCTATCGTTCAAGGGTCTTTCAGGCCACGATAAAATCGTCGAGTCTGACAAGCTGGCCTTGAAGCTGCGTCTCGCCTCAGACTATCCGGTCGACGGCAAGCGCCAGAAATACGGTGTTCGCAATGTTCCCGCGGGCTTCGCCACCATGTTCGGGGCCGGCACGCTCTCCGGCCTGCTCGGCATCGGCTCGGGCGCTGTCAAGGTGATTGCCATGGACACCATCATGCGCATTCCCTTCAAAGTCTCCACCACCACGAGCAACTTCATGATTGGTGTTACCGCCGCGGCCAGCGCGGGCCTTTATCTTCAGCGCGGATACATCGACCCTCGTGTGGCCATGCCGGTCATGCTCGGAGTTCTTATCGGAGCCCTGTTGGGAGCCAAGGTCCTGGTATTTGCGCGCGTTAAGCACTTGCGGATTGTGTTCGGCGTCGTAATCCTGGCGCTGGCAGTTGAAATGATCGTCAATGGCATCACGGGAAAGGTATAGCCTGCATGGACGATCGCCGTCTTGAATCCATCATCAGTCAGCTTCTCAGAGCCGGAGTCCTGCTGGCCGCGGGAGTAGTGCTCGCCGGCGGCGTTCTCTACCTTACCTGCCACCATGCCGACCCGGTCCGTTTTCACACCTTCGTTCCCGGTGGTTCAGACATGCGCTCGGTCTCGGGAATCGTACGTGCCGCGGCCCACGGCGACAGCGCTGCCATTATGCAGGTTGGCTTGCTGCTGCTGATTCTTACGCCTATTGTGCGGGTTGCTGTCGCGGTGGTCGGATTCTTCCTCGAGCGAGACCGTCTTTACACCGCGGTGAGTCTAATCGTTCTTGTGATTCTCGTGTTCAGCCTGATTCATGCAAGCTGACGCCGGAGCTAGGCCACCGCACCCGACGCCTGCGCTTCGGCTTCAAGTTTGCTGCCTACTTCGGCGGCGGCCTGCGCCAGCACGCGGTGATGGATGGTGAACAGCGCCAGTTCAAGCCGGTCGCCTACGCCCGTTTTATCGTAAATAGACCGCAGATAATTCTTGATTACCTGTTCTGTGGTCTTGAGCCTGTGGGCGATCTCGCGATTTTTGCAGCCCTGCACAATCAGCGCCACAATCCGCATCTCTTTTGGAGTGAGGCGGTCGCGCACCCGCATGCCCACCATGTCTTCTTCGGGCGAATCGGGCAGCATGACCTGCGGCGGCACCCAGGTCTCCCCGGCGGCCACGCGGCGAACGCACTCCACCAGCGTTGGCCCGGTCACATTGCGAAACACGACGCCCCGGAATCCCTGTTGGAGGTAGGTGGCAGCGTTTTCGTTGTTTTCGGCGATCACGATGCCGCGGCTGCCCGACGACTCAAGCAGCACTCGCAGGCGGGCTATCTCGGGGTGCAGGGACGCGGCAAACAGCACAATCGACGCAGGAAACGTGGTAATCGCATGATACATCCGGTCCACATCGGTGCATTGCGCAATGATGCGCAAATCCTCGTCCATTGCCAGCACCTTGGCCGTGCCGGCTCGGAAGATCGCTTGTGAATCGGCCAGGATGATCTTGTTCATCGCGCTCTACTCCGCCTGTCCGTTACCGAAACCCCTTCAACTACCGCGTTGACCTCGAGCTTTCAGGTCAGACTCAAAAACGCCGGGCTCGAAGCATCCGGCCAATTCGCATTCGCTCCCTGATCGGCCCTTCGGCCTGCTTTGCTCTACTGGTCCCGCCTGTGTTCGTTTATCGGCAAGCCTGTCTGCAGCTTTGGTACTGTCTGCATTTGTGACACTCAAGCGGCGTATGTCTCTTTCTAGCTGAGTCAAGCCGCTTAAGTCCATCTCAATTTCACAGGAGGAACTTATCAAGCAACGGCCCAGCGGGAGTGTAAGCGAGCATTTCAACTCCGTTTTGACGGCCGGCCTACGCTTGCCTCGGGCCGCCCGGCCGCTCTGGTTCCCCGTGCCCGTACCCCTTACACTGTGAGATATGGCCCGGCCGATCCTTCTTGCAGTTGACGACGACGTGAGCGTTCTTGAAGCGGTGGTGCAGGATCTGCGCCGCGAATATGGCGCCAATTACCGCGTTTTGCGCGCCGCCAGCGGCCAGGCGGCTCTCGATACCCTCGACCAGCTCCGCGAACGCGACGAGCCGGTTGCGCTGATCATAAGCGACCAGCGGATGCCGGGCATGACGGGAGTGGAGTTTCTTGAGCGAGCACGGCCGGTCTATCCTGAGGCGCGCCGCGTTCTGCTTACCGCCTACGCCGATACTGAAGCCGCTATACGGGCCATCAATTCCGCCCGCATCCACTACTATCTCAACAAGCCGTGGGACCCGCCTGAAGAGAAGCTTTATCCCGTCCTCAACGACCTTCTCGACGACTGGAAATCAGGCTACAAGCCTCACTTTGAAGGTCTGCGGGTTATCGGGCACCGCTGGATGCTCCGCGACCACAAGGTCAGGGACTTTCTCTCCCGCAACCACATTCCCTATCGCTGGTTCGACATCGCCGACACCGAAGAGGTGGGCAAATTACTGCACGACCGCAAGGTCGACACCGATCGGCTGCCCATCCTGCTGTTTCCTGACGGGTCGGTGCTCGCTGATCCCGAGCTCGCTGCCATTGCCGCACGGGTAGGCTTGAGCACCCAGGCTACCCAGGACTTCTACGACGTGGTGGTTGTGGGCGCTGGGCCGGCGGGGCTTGCGGCGGCCGTTTATGGCGCCAGCGAAGGCCTGAAAACAGTGGTGATAGAGCCTGAAGCACCGGGCGGCCAGGCCGGCTCAAGCTCGCGGATCGAGAATTATCTTGGGTTTCCGGCCGGGATTTCGGGCGCCGACCTGGGGCGCCGCGCCCATGTCCAGGCCTCGCGCTTCGGAGCTGAATTTGTGATGCAGCGAGCGGCGGGACTGCGGATTGAAGGCCAGTACCGTTTTGTGCAGCTGGCGGACGGACGCGAGATTGCCAGCCATACCGTGCTGCTTTGCCCGGGCGTGCAGTACCGCAAACTCGCAGTGCCCGGCGCCGACTCACTCACGGGCCGCGGCATTTATTACGGAGCAGCGCTAGTTGAAGCGGTGGCCTGCAAGGGCGAAGAAGTCTACATCGTGGGCGGTGCCAATTCGGCTGGTCAGGCCGCCCTTTACTTTGCCAAATACGCCTGCAAGGTAACCATGCTGGTGCGCGGCGAAGGGCTTTCGGCCACTATGTCGAAATATTTGATCGATGAGATCGCTGCCACATCCAATATTGTGGTGGAAGCGCGCACGCAGGTGGTTGAGGCCATGGGCGGCGAGCGGCTTGAGCGGTTGCGGCTGGGTGGCCCGGCCGGGGATTATGAAACGCCGGCGAGCTCGTTGTTCATCTTTATAGGCGCCGCGCCGGTAACAGCCTGGCTGCCGGCCTGCGTTTTGCGCGACCCGAACGGCTTTGTGCTGGCGGGCGGAGATTTGCGGGGCGACGTTAGAACGGCGGAAGTGTGGCGCGAAGAGCGAGCGCCGCTATTGCTGGAGTCGAGCGTGCCCGGCGTGTTTGTGGCCGGCGATGTGCGCCATGGATCGGTTAAACGCGTAGCCTCCGCAGTGGGCGAAGGGTCTATCGCGGTGCAGTTGGTTCACCAATATCTGGCGGGCTTTTAGATTTGCGCCAGGCGGACGGGAGCATCGGGAGCGCGATGAGCGAAGACGGAAAATCGATCGAGATCGAGCCGATTCTTCTTAGCAGTTTAGGCGATGCGCTCTTCCGCACCCGGCCATTCTCTGAAACCACCCCTGAATCATTAGGCGGCGTGCAGCGCGCCGAACGCGTGATTGCAAAGGCGGGCGCGTGCATCGCCGAGTCAGGTACGCCGGCTCGCTATTACTGGATTTTGCTCGAGGGCAAAACCTACGCGGAACGCCCTGAGAAAGATGGAAGCTGGACGCTGGTTGGCTTTGCGCAGGCCGGCGACGGTTTTGGCGAAGTTCCGCTGCTCACTGGGCGCGCACACTCGCTGTTCCGCATCTTTGCCGAGACCGATTCAATCCTGCTTCGCTTTGATGAATCGGAGTTCTGGAACATGATGGCGTGCTGCCCAACGGTACGCGCCACCGTGCTGGCGGACATGGCGCAGCGCCTGCAGACATACCAGGTTGAGGCTCTGCATCGCGAAAAGCTTGTGTCGCTGGGCACGCTTGCCGCGGGCCTGATGCACGAGCTGCATAATCCGGGCTCGGCCGCCAAGCGCGCGTCAGGGCAGCTGCGCGAAAACCTGCTGAGGCTGCAGCAAATTTCGCTGCGCCACGGCAGCAAGCCCAAGACGCCCGAACAGCTTGACTGCATGCGCAGCCTGCTTGAGCGAACCGTGGCCGGCTGCAGAACTCCGGCGATGAGCAGCCTGGAGCAGTCAGATGCCGAAGAGGCAATGGCTGAATGGCTCGCTGCGGCTGGAGTTGAAAACGCCTTCAACATCGCTCCCGCGCTGGTCGGAATCGGATTCAAACCCAACGAGCTTGAGTGCGCGCGCGCGGCATTCGATGCGAACAGCCTCTCCGATTCGCTCAACTGGCTTGAGGCGCTGGTTTCGAGCGTGTCGCTGGTTTGCGCCATTGAAGAAAGCATCTCGCGCGTTTCAGACCTGGTGATGGCGGTTAAAAAGTTTGCCTACGACGAGCGCATGGTGGGCAAAGAGATTGACGTGCACGACAGCCTGCAGAGCACGCTCACCATTCTCGGCCACAAACTTCGCATGAGGAATGTTTCGGCCGACAAGGTGTTCGAGGCTTCTCCTTCAACCCTTCGCCCTACCGGTCCCGGCCTGAGCCAGGTGTGGACCAACCTGATTGACAACGCAATTGACGCGTCACCTGACGGCGGCAAGATCACAATCTCAACCTGGACCGAGCCGGGAATTCTGGCCGTGAGCATTGCCGACGAGGGGAAGGGAATTGCGCCCGACGTGCTGCCGCACATTTTTGAGGCGTTTTTTACTACCAAGCCGCAGGGCTCGGGAACCGGTCTCGGCCTTGAGATTGTTAACCGCATCGTGACCCAGAAGTTCGGCGGGACAGTCAATGTGGAATCGGAGCCTGGCAATACAAAATTCACCGTGCGCCTGCCGGTGTCGTAGCGCCCTGCCTCAAAATCCCAAATAAATACTAGTGTTTATTTGAGTTGTCGATAAGCGCGCTGTAGACCAGCGTGCGTATCTTGCCTGCAGCCTCCTCTGCTGCAGGGGCGCCCATATGCTGTGTCATGGCAATCACCACGATGTCTTCTTTTGGATCGATCCAGAAACTGGTGGCTGCGGCACCGCCCCAGAACAACCCGCCATCGCTGCCTAATGTTGCAGCAGCAGCCTGGTTTTCGATGACGGCGAATCCCAGTCCGAAACCACTACCCTTTTCATAATCGGGAATTCCCGCCGGCGCCAGGTGATCCTGCCCCATAAAGTGAACAGTCTGCGGGCTCAGGATGCGCACGCCATTCAGCTCGCCGCCATTCAGAATCATCTGCGCAAAACGCCAGTAATCTTGAGCGGTGGCGACAAGTCCGTAGCTGCCGCCCTTGCGCTTGTGATTCACGGTATAACTGTTCACCGACCAGGGCTGGAAAAGCGCGATATCGCCGCCCGGATGCCCGTGAGCTTCGTCAATCGGCACCAGCTTGCCATCTTTCATCCAGTGGACTGTCGCCAGCCGGTCCGCCTTGTCGGGCCCGAGCCAGAAGCCCGTGTCTTTCATTCCCAGAGGATCGAAGATGTGCTTCTGCAGGTACACGTCGAACGGCTCGCCAGAGAGCACCTCGACCAATCTGGCCTGAACGTCAGGCCCGACGCTGTAAGCCCACTTGGTTCCCGGCTGGTAGCGCAGCGGGATCTTGGCCAACCCCTTCATCATCTCGTCCAGCGTCATGTCCACGCTGAACAGATTGGCCTTCTCATACTGATCATCGAATTTGTCGGGCGACAAACCGTGTGTGAAGCCCGCCGTATGGCGCATGATGTCGTGAATGCTGGGCGGACGATCGAGCGCAACTGTCTCGTCGAGCGGTCCGTCGGGATTGCGCAGCACCCGCAGATTGGCGAACTCCGGCAGAAACTTCGAAATGGGGTCATCGATTTGAAAGCGCCCTTGCTCATAGAGCGTCATGAGCGCGGTGGATGCGATCGCCTTGGTCATCGAATACTGGCGGAAGATCGTGTCCTTCTGCATTTTGGTGTGCTTTTCGACGTCGGCGTATCCGAGCGCGCTGAAATGAACAATTTTGCCGTGGCGGGAAACCAGCGTGACGATGCCGGCCATATCGCCGTGAGCGATTTTTTCAGAGTAGAACTGGTCGATATACGCGAGGCGCTCGGACGAAAAGCCCTCGTCCTCAGGGCGCGCTGTAGGCAGGCCCTGCGCGATTACGTTGATGGCCGCCAGCGCGAATAGAACAGCTAGTAAATGCGTCCGCCAGATTCTTTTCATTCTCAATCCTCCGATGTGTTGGTGATTCACCGCTCGCTGCCGGCTGAAAACCTGTCTTCACCTTACTACTGGTTCACACCGCTCGCCAAAAATCCGCCGTCGACTACCAGTACCTGCCCGGTGACAAACGACGCACTGTCGGACGCGAGATAAACAGTTGCGCCGATCAGCTCTTCAGTCTTGCCGAAGCGGCCCATCGGCGTGCGCATCAGCAGTTCCTGCCCGCGCGGCGAGCTGTCGAGCAGCTTGGCGTTGAGGTCGGTGCGGAAGACGCCCGGCGCCACTGCATTCACGGTCACGCCTTTCTTTGACCACTCGACGGCCAGCGACCGCGTGAGCGATGCGACAGCGGCTTTGCTGGCTGCGTAAGCGGCAACCTCGTTGAGCGCAACAAAGCTGTTCAGCGAAGCGATGTTAATGATGCGCCCGTAGCCGCGCTCGATCATGGGGCGGCCGAAAACCTGGCACGCGCGCAAGGTTCCCGTCAGGTTGGTGTTGATGATGTTGTTCCAGTCTTCTTCGCTGATGTCGATGGTCGGCGTGCGCTTGATGATGCCGGCGCAGTTCACCAGGATATCGATTTTGCCGAATTTGTCGAGAGTGGCAGTGAGCAGCCGTTCGAGGGAGCCGCGGTCGCAAACGTCTGATGTGACGCGCAATGTTTTGCGTCCGAGGGCTTCAATCTCGTTTGCGGTCTCGCTTACGTTTTGTTCGCGCCTTGCGGTTGCGATTACGTCGGCGCCGGCCTCGGCCAGGCCAAGGCTTAATGCGCGGCCAATGCCAGAGGTGCCTCCGGTGATGACCGCGGTTTTTCCTTCAAGGTTGAAAATCTCCTTACTCATGATTTCTCCGATCTATGATTTCGTACAAAGTCCTGCGCGATCGCGGCCTCACAGCCTGCTCTTGTGCGCCCACAATCCCAGTCCCGGGTTCGCAATAAAGAAAATCTCTTCGCCTGCGACGTTGTTCCAGCCGTGGTTGAGCTTCGCGGGATTGTACCGCTCGAGCATTGTTTTCAAATCGCCGTAGCCGTATCCCACGCCTTCAATCTCTTCGCGTGAAAGATTTCCCGGGCACCAGGTGATCTTGAACCTGCCCTCGGAACTGGCATGAATCAAATGCGCGGCCGCGCTTAGATCGGCGGCCAGGTCGGCGTTCTCGTCCACCATCTCGAGCGTGTGCGGCGTGCCGTGATAACCATATTTGCGAATCAGCGCGTCGATGCCCTTATCCTCGCCAAACTCGTGCACACCGGGCGCAAGAATGATGAGTTCCGCTCCGTCGGCCAGCGCCATGCGCGTGCGGTAGACGGCCTTGTTGCCGATCCACGTGCTGTGGAACTCATGCGGATCGAGATACACAACTGCCCTCTCGATTTGCCGCTCTACAATCTCGAAGTTCACTTTCAGGCTGAGCTCGGCTGCGCGCGCAAACACTTGGCGATCGTCGCCAATGTAGAGGCCGCGTACGGCAACGCCTCCGTCGTCTGCTCGCCCCACTACGGTGTGCACGTAAATAATCGGCAAATGCGTGAGGAAATGCTCGGCGGCATAGTCGAACACTCTGCGCACCGGATTCTCTGCCCGGCCCATGATGCGTTCCATGCCATACACAGCGCCCAGGTAATGGCTGCGATTGATGCTCTCGCGGCCGCCCGTGCCCACCACGATGTTTTTGGTGTAGTTGGCCATGCCGATTACTTCGTGGGGCACCACCTGGCCGATGGAGAGAATCAGATCGAACCCGCCGCGCGAGATGAGCTTGTTGACCTGCGCCGGCCACGGATAATTCAGTTTGCCTTCAGACTGTTCGTGGATAAACTCGGCCGGAACCTCGCCCAGCGTATCAATATCGGTGCGCCAGTTGTGCACGCGGAATAAGTCCTGCGGCACGCCCGCGTACATGCGCGCAATCTGGTCGGCGCGCATGGGCGTGTGCGTGCCGATTGCCGGCAGAACTGCCTTGAGCCGGTCTCCATAATGCTCAAAGACGAAGCGCGTGAGCAGGCCTGCCTTCGAGTGCTCGCGGCTTTGATCGGGCGGCACGGCCAGCACGGTGTTGCGTGGCCCGAGTTTCGCCAGCGCGTTATTCATCAACCCGCGCAGTTGCTCTTGCGAGAGTGCGGTTTCAGTGCTTCCGACCGCGCAGTAGAGGCTCATACGGCGAATTCTCTCCGTTCTCCGCTAGTCGATCCGCGCAGGCGTCAACCTGGGCGTAATCAAGTGAATGATGACGAGCGCCAGCAGGTAAGCGCTGCACGCAACGATGAAAAGCGGCACGTAGCTGTTGGTGAATTTCACAATGTATCCCGTTGCCAACTGAAACAAAGCTCCGCCGATTGCCCCCGACATGCCGCCGATGCCAATAACGCTGCCGACGGCCACCTTGGGAAACATGTCGGATGGAAGCGTGAACAAGTTGGCAGACCAACCCTGGTGCGCGGCGGTGGCCAGGCCCACGAGCGCCACCACCACCCAGAGGTGATGAATATATGGAGCAGCGATGACCGGTATGACGCACAGCGCGCAAATCAGCATGGCGGTCTTGCGCGATACGTTTGCGCTTTTGCCCGCGTTGAGCAGCGTGGAAGAAATCCATCCGCCCCCGATACTGCCCACGGTTGAAACGCTATAAACGATCACCAGCGGAAGCCGGTTTGAAGACAGGCTGAGCCCGAAGGTGGTCTGCAGATAGCGGGGCAGCCAGAAAAGATAGAACCACCAAATAGGGTCGGTGAGAAACTTGCCGATGGCGAAGGCCCAGGTTTCTTTACACGGCAGCACGCGGCTCCATGGAACGGTCTCGAGCTTTTCAGCCGGGTCGCTGAGAATCAGGTCTAATTCAGATTTTGAAACCGCGCGATGCATCTCCGGCCTGCGGTAGTAGATGAGCCAGCAGAGGAGCCAGACGATTCCGAAGGAGCCCGTAACTACGAATGCGCCACGCCAGCCCACGAACGCTACAAGGGCCGGCACCATCAGCGGTACGGCAATATTGCCAATGTTAGCTCCGGAGTTGAAAATGCCCGTGGCCAATGCGCGTTCACGCTTGGGAAACCACTCGGCAACCGTCTTGATGCATGCTGGAAAGTTAGCCGCCTCGCCCAGGCCGAGAATGAACATGGCGATACCGAAAGTGGTGACCGAAAACGCCGCCCCCGGCAGCATCGCCGCAAGGCTCCAAAGGCCGATTGCGAAAGCGAATGCCTTGCGGGTTCCCAGCTTGTCTGTCAGTCCGCCTGCCACCAGCATGCCAACGGCGTAAGCCACCTGAAACGCGGCCAGGATGTATCCGTACTTGACGCTGTTGAGCCCGGGAACAATGCCTTCGAGAAATTTCTCAAGGTACGCTATGACGCCACGATCCACGTAAGCGATCACAGTAGCCAGGAAAAGAAAGGCGCAAATCACCCAGCGCTGGTGCGATATACCGTCTCGTGAGCCGAAGGTTTCAAAAAACGAGCGTGATTTCGTGCCTGTTATCGCCATGAAGCTCCGTGCTTACGAGGCAATGCTGTAAATGCGCGGCTGTGAACAAATGCCGCTACAGCCGGTAAGCTTTCTTTACAAGTGAGTACGCCAATTCGTGCGCTACCTCGAATGCCTCGTCTTCTTCAAGGCGGTGCTCGGCAACCAGCCGGCCCAGGAACGCGCAATCGACCCTGCGCGCTACATCGTGCCGCGATGGAATCGAAAGAAACGCTCGCGTGTCGTCATTGAATCCCACAGTATTGTAGAAGCCCGCGGTCTCCGTTGCCTGTTGCCGGAATCGCATCATGCCTTCAGGGCTGTCGTGGAACCACCACGGCGGACCGAGGCGCAGGCAGGGATAGTGGCCGGCCAGCGGCGCCAACTCGCGGCTGTAGCTGGTCTCGTCAAGCGTGAAAAGAATAAGGGTGAGGTTTTTCTCGTTGCCGAAGCGGCCCAGCAGCGGTTGCAGGGCGGTAACGTAATTTGTAGCCTGCGGAATGTCGGCGCCCATGTCGCGGCCATAGCGCGCAAAAATCAGCGGGTTGTGGTTGCGCACCGAGCCGGGATGAATCTGCATCACGAGGCCGTCCTCTACGCTCATTCGCGCCATCTCGGTGAGCATTTGACCGCGAAAGAGTTCGCGGTCTGCGGCGGTCGTCGATCCGACCAGAACTTTTTCAAACAGGATCTGCGAATCTGTACGATCGAGATCTGCGGTAAGCGCAGTGGGGTGACCGTGATCGGTTGATGTGCAGCCCAGCGTCTTGAAGCGCGCACGCGCTTTCAAGAGCGCCGCCAGGTAGCCATCCCAGGTCGCAGTATCTTCGCCGTTCTGTTCGCCGAGTTTGGCCACCGACACCAGAAACCCTGGAAAATCAGGATCGACAACCGAGTCGGGGCGGAACGCGGGAATGATTCGGCCCTTCCATCCCGAGTCGCGAATGGATTTGTGATGCGCGAGATCGTCGAGCGGCGAATCGGTGGTTGACAGCAGCTCAATCTTGAACCGCTCAAACAGCGCGCGCGGCAGGAATTCAGGCGCGTTGAGCTTCTCCTGGATTGTGTCGTAATAGAGGTCGGCCGTTTTTTCGCACAGCCGCTCGGTCAAGCCGAAGAGATTCTGGAATGCATAGTCGAGCCAGATGCGCGTGGGAGTTCCGCGGAACAGGTAGTAGTGGCTCGCAAAGATGCGCCAAACCTTGCGCGGCTCCATTATCCGGGGCTGGCCGATCTCAAGATCGTCGAGCGAGACGCCCTGGCTGTAGAGCATGCGAAAGACATAATGATCGGGCTGCACGAACAACGTGGCGGGATCGGGAAACGGCGCATTCGTTGCGAACCACGCAGCTTGCGTGTGCCCATGCGGGCTGACGATGGGCAAATCGTGAACGCTTTCATACAGTGCCCTGGCAACTTTGCGAGCCGCGGGTTCAGCAGGGAACAACCGATCGTCGTGAAGCAGCATGGCTTTAATTCTACAGCCGAAGAGGGTACGTGGTCTGACCACTTCGACGGCCTGGGTCCCAACCCTGCACGGCCGGAACCCGGCCGCGGCATACGGCGGTGCATTGGCTGAAAATGCTGTAATGAGTGTGGAGGAACCATGAAGACCGTTTTGCTGGCCGATCGCGTGCGCTACGAGCGAATGAATACTGCCGAACTGCGCGAGACATTTTTGCTCAGCGAGCTCCACGCGCCCGGAACAATTCAATTGAACTACGTCGATCTCGATCGCGCGGTGGTTGGATTTGCCGCGCCCATTGCCGAGCCCATCGCCCTACCCGCGTATCCCGAACTGCGCGCCGGCTATTTTACCGAGCGCCGCGAACTGGGCGTGCTGAATATAGGCGGCGCAGGCACGGTAACTGTGGAAGGCAATGCGTGGGAACTCGACAATCTCGACGTGCTTTATATCGGCCGCGGTAATCGCGAAATTATGTTTGCGTCGAACGACGCGGCAGCCCCTGCCATCTTTTACATCCTCAGTTATCCTGCCCATGCCGAGTTTCCGGTTGCGCTGGTGCGCAAAGCCGACGCTGCGCCCACCGAGCTGGGCTCATTTGAAACCTGCAACAAGCGCACCGTTTGCAAGTACATTTACCTCGAGGGCGCGCGTAGTTGCCAGCTGGTGATGGGCGTAACGCACCTGGCCGCGGGGTCGAACTGGAACACGATGCCTCCGCACACGCACATGCGGCGGTCAGAGATTTACATGTATTTCAATCTGCCGCTCGAAGCGCGCGTGGTGCACCTGATGGGCCCTCCGGATGAGACGCGCCATCTGCTGGTGGCCGACAAGGGCGTGGCGATTTCGCCGGGCTGGTCGATTCATGCCGGAGTGGGCACGAGGGCCTATAGCTTCTGCTGGGGCATGGGCGGGGAGAATCAGGATTACGCTGATATGGATGCTGCGCCGGTGGAGAGCTTGCGGTAAACAGAGAAAAGAGAAAAGAGGACAGGAACCGCGTTAGCTTGCGGCTAACTCACCGCATAGACACCACGGTCGGCTGACTCGTAGAATTGCGCCTGGTTTCAAGAGCGCAATCATTCAAACGCCTGTTGGATTGAGCGGAGGATATCTGGGGAGTGGAATCGTGATGCAGAATTCATCTTTATTAAAGGCGCTGCGCAGGGCTCTGCCGTCGGCCGCGTTGGTTGTGTTGGCGATGTTTACTTGCTCCGGGATGGCCCAGCCGGGCCCGCTGGTTCTCGATCGCGGCAAAGGCACCATCTCGCTCGAGCCGTATGCGCCAAACATTCTGCGCATCACCATGAGCACCGAAAAAGCCTCAGCGACTGCTGCTCCTGGCTACGGCTTTGTGGCCCAGCCCTCGTTCGATGGATGGACGCATGAGCATAACGCCGACGGCTCCGACGTTTACCGCTCTGCGAAAATGGTAGTCCGCATCTCTGCCGCAGATCGGCCCAAGGACGAGTTGCCGCAGGCCATGCCGCTCGACGACCTGAACAACCAGCTGCGCGAACAATATTTTGATGGAGACGGCGGCGACCGGGTTCGTCCGCACAGCGATGCGGTGCAGGTGACGACGGCCGACGGCAAGACGCTGTTGTATATGCGCACGTGGCAAATGTTTCCTTCGCGGCCCGATCCCGCCGAGCCGAATGCCAAGGTCTTTCGTGTCGGAGCAAATTTTGACTCGCCGACCGATGAGCACTACTACGGCCTAGGCCAGCAGCAGAAGGGTTGGATGGATCTACGGGATCACGAGATCCGTTGCTGGCACGACTACAACGCCATTGGCGGCCAGGACCTTTGCGTTCCGTTTATGGTTTCAAGCCGCGGCTACGGGCTGGTGTGGGACAACCCTTCG
>JBEKCW010000066.1:0-16092 GCA_050014675.1 Occallatibacter sp.
ATCCGAGATCTGTAATGTTGTAGCCGATCTGAGCCGGATCGCCTCCCTGGTTCTCATAATGGCGTGTGAATGAGTAACGCAGTTGAAGCACTGTTGTCGGATTCAGCGTGAGATCGTCGGCCAGCAGCACGTTGCGCCCATTGGTCACGTTTTGCGCAAAGTAAAGATCCCACATATTGCCATATGCGTTCACCAGCGAGCTATACAGCCGGTCGAAGGAGAAGCGGCCGAAGATACGCTGCATCTGGCTCTTATCCCAGTCCATGCGAACGTCGAAGCGCTGTGCGGTCGTGGGATCGGTGCCTGGCTTGAAAAAGTTCTCGCTCACATCGTCTGAGCCTTGGTCGCACGTGGTTGGGTCGGGATAATTGCACTTGGGAAACTCTGAGAGGAACTTGAGCGCAACCGGATTGGGATTTGTTATCTTGTTGCCGGCGAACGCCTGGCGGGTTCCGTCCGGATTGTCGGGCTGCGTGGGATCGTAGATGGTAAAGCTGTCCGCGGAAAAATCGCCGTTCCGCTCCGCCGTGGTGGGCACCGTGAAGACGTTCGATCCGTCGTACAGTTGCTGCTGCGTGGCCTCGTAGTCCGCAAAAAAGAACAGCTTGTCTTTGTGGATAGGCCCGCCGAAGGCTCCACCCTCCTGATAACGATAAAAAGAGGGCGGCGTATTCGCCGTTCCGTTTTGAAGCTCGCTTTGCTTGTTGAAGTATTCGTTCGAAGCCAGCACGTCGGGCCGGAACACGCCGAAACCATCGCCATGGAACGCATTCGTGCCCGACTTGGTGACCAGGCTGATGACACCAGCTCCGCCGCTCAGGTACGAAGCCGGCGTGTTCTGCGTCTCAACGCGCGTCTCGTCGACCCCGTCTTCTGGAATCTCCATGGCGGGAATGATCGCCCCTGCGTTGTTTTCAGCGATCCCGATGGGGCTGCCGTCAATCATGTAATAGACGGAACCGATAATCGCGCCGTTGATGGTGTAAGAGGAAACGTCCACTCCCGGACGGCCGCTAGAGATGCTCGCGATGGTCTGGGAACTGGACGAGTTTGGCGTTCCATTGGCGGGCGTTACGCCGGGGCTCAGCTGAACCAGGTCGAAAACATTTCGGGTGAGCAGGGGAACGCGGTCGATCGTTTCAGCGGAAATGAGCTGTCCGACGGTCGAGTTGCTGGTATCCACAAGCGACGTGGTTTCAGTCACCGTAACTGTCTCCGACGTATTGCCTACCTTGAGACTGGCATTAGCCGTGGTTACCTGGTCGACCGTGACTGGAATGTTCTGGACCACCACTTTTTCGAAGCCGGCCATCTGAAAGGTGAGCTGGTAGGTTCCCGGCGAAAGCGAGACGAATGAGTAAAGGCCGGCGCCAGAAGAAACCGTCGACAGCTTGACTCCGTTGGCCAGGTCCTGGGCTGCGACCGTAGCGCCGGGCACGATGGCTCCGGTCTGGTCGGCCACTAATCCGCTGATGCCGCCTCTTCCGGCCTGGGCCGAGCAGACCGCGGCGGAGCAGACAAGCATGATAACGGTAGCAAGGTTCCTGAGCGCTGAATTCGTGCCTTCGATTTTGTGAGTCATGGCCATTCCTTGAAGAAAACATCCCTATTCAAACGTTTGAATAGTTATGCTATAGTAGGTGCACCTTGATTGGCTGTCAAGCGAAAAGTGGCCCTGGAATTCGGCCGCGCGGGTAGATTCCGGCGTGCAAAATTGGCGGGCATGGAGGCGCGAATTTGGCTCAGCGAAAGTCCGGTCACGTAACGCTGCTTGATGTTGCACGCGCCTGCGGATTCTCTGTGTCCACGGTTTCGATTGTGCTGAGTGAAGCCCCTCTCTCAAAAAACGTGGCAGCCAAAACCCGCGAGCAAATTCGCACCATGGCGCGCAAGCTGGGATACCACCCCGATGCGTTCGCGCGCTCGCTGCGCAGCCGCAGCAGTCAGACCATCGGTGTATTGGCATTCGACCTCTCTGACCCGTTTTGCATTCCGGTGGTGCGCGGCATCCAGGCCGGGCTCTATGCCGCAAATTACCTGCCGCTGCTCATCGATGCGCAAACTCAGCGCCGGCTTTTCGACAGCTATGTGCAGATGATTCTCGAACGCCGCGCCGAAAGTCTGATCGTGATCGCCAGCTGGGTGTTTGAAGAAACCAATCTGCTTGCCGATTTAAAAAAGAACCACGTACCGATTGTGATCATCGGGCGTGACCTGTCAGGACGTGGCATCAACTCCGTATTCGTGGATAACGAGACCGGAGGCGCGTTGGCGATGCGGCACCTGATCGAACTCGGGCACAGAAAAATTGCAGTAATCCGCGGACCGGAAGAGATGTTCGACAGTGATCCGCGCTGGGCCGGGATACAGCGCGCGGCAGATGCGGCCGGTATCAAGCTGAACCCGAAACTGGTGTTTCAACTGCCCGGGCTCGTTGATCCGGCATCGGGCTTCGAAGGCGGCATCCGGCTTGCGAAGGAGATGCTTGCCTCTGGGCGGCCATTCACTGCCGTGCTTGCCTTCGACGATCTTACTGCGCTGGGTGTGGTGCGAGGTCTCACCGGCGTAGGCGTGCGCGTACCCCAGGATTGCTCGGTAATAGGCTTCGATGGCGTGCTTCCTGCCGAAGTGGCGACCCCGGCCATCACCACCATCCGCCAGCCTCTCAGGGAGATGGGGATGCAGGCGGCGGAGTGGGTGATGCACGCGATCGGCAAGCGAGGACGGAATATGGATGATGCGCCACGGCTTTACAGGGCGCTGCCGGAGCTGGTGGTCCGCGATTCAACCTCGGCTCCCCCGCGCCGAAAACGAAAAGAACGCGAGCGGAACGGCGCAGAACCTTGACAAGGCTCGCAGGCAAGGCGAATATTGCCTGTATTCAAACGATTGAACAGTGGGTTCCCCATCACGCAGAATCTCAGAGGGCTGACAATCACCATGAACACCAGAATAATCATTCCACTCTTCGCACTCATGGCAATTCCAGTGTGCGCGAACGCCGCAACAGTGACGCATCTGCATGACGGTTGGCGCATCGAGTCGGCGTGCAAGGCGACAGAAGACGGCGCGAAAATCTCACTGGCCCGGTACCCTGTCGACGGCTGGCTCAAAGCATCGGTCCCCACTACTGTGCTGGCCGCCCAGGTCGCCGCCGGAGTATTCCCCGATCCCTACTTCGGCACGAACCTTCGCCAGATTCCGGGTACCACTTATCCCATCGGCGCACTCTTCGCGAATCTACCGATGGCCAGCGACAGTCCTTACCGGTGTGGCTGGTGGTATCGCACCGAATTCAAAACGCCTGCAAAGTCTGAGAAGGATGGAAAGGTCTGGCTGCATTTTGGCGGCATCAACTATCGAGCCGACATCTGGGTAAACGGCCGCCAGGTCGCCGACAAGACCGCCGTGGCCGGGGCTTATCGCACCTACGACATCGATGTAACGGACTACGTGAGCGCCGGCGGCGATAATGTCCTGGCCGTGGAAACGTTCGCGCCAACTGAAAAAGATCTCGGCATCAACTGGGTTGATTGGAACCCTGCGCCGCCTGACAAGGACATGGGGTTGTGGGGAGCGGTCGATGTTGAGACCACCGGCCCTGTAACGGTGCGCTCGCCGATGGTGGCCACGCATTTTGAAGACGACTCGCTCAATGTTGCCGACCTCACCGTCTACGCCGAGGTTCACAACGCAACTGCGCATAGCGTCAAGGGTGTGGTTTCGGGCACAGCCGCGGGAGTGAAATTTGAACAGCCGGTCGAGCTGGCTGCGAATGAAACTCGCACCGTGGCGTTCGCGCCTGAGCAGTTTTCGCAATTGCGAGTAAGCGATCCAAAAGTCTGGTGGCCGTGGCAAATGGGCGATCCGCATCTTGAGCGTGTAACGGTCAGGTTCGCGGCCGAGGGCCAGGTAAGCGACGAGCGCAGCGTGGACTTTGGCATCAGGGAAATTACGTCTGAATTGACCGCCAACGGAAGCCGCCTCTTCCGCGTCAACGGCAAGCGCATTCTGATTCGCGGCGGCGGATGGTCGCAGGACATGCTCATGCGCACCGATGAAAAACGGCTGCGCGATGAATTCAAGATGGTGCGCGACCTGGGCCTGAACACCATTCGGCTTGAGGGCAAGCTCGACACCGAGGATTTCTTTCACCAGGCCGACGAGAACGGCGTGCTGGTATTGCTGGGCTGGTGCTGCTGCGACCACTGGGAGCACTGGCGCGACTGGACGCCCCAAGACCTGGAGATTGCAAAAGCATCGCTGCGTTCGCAGATGCTGCGCCTGCGCCAGCATGCCAGCCTGCTGGTGTGGTTGAACGGCAGCGACAATCCTCCGATCGCAAGTGTCGAGAGCGCCTATTTGCAAATTGAAAGCGACACGCATTGGCCAAATCCAATTCTGTCGTCGGCAACGGAAAGGCCTACCACGGTCTCAGGCGAAACTGGCGTAAAGATGTCGGGGCCGTATGACTACGTTGAGCCGAGCTATTGGTATGTGGGAACCCACTATGGTGGAGCGGTTGGATTCAACACTGAAACCAGCCCTGGGCCGGCCATTTCATCGCTTGCCAGCCGGAAGAAGTTTCTTTCCGATCCCGAAGCGTGGCCGCCCACAGATGACTGGAAATACCATAATGGCGGCGGCGAGTTTACTAACCTGAAGGTATTTGGCGATGCCATGGAGGCTATCTATGCCAAGCCCAACTCGGCTGCCGACTTTACGCGCGTGGCGCAAACCATGGAGTACGACTCGGAACGCGCCATGTATGAGGCTTATTCAAAAAACAAGTACACGTCGACCGGCGTCATCCAATGGATGCTGAACAACGCCTGGCCTTCGATGATCTGGCATCTTTTCGACTACAATTTTGACGCCGGCGGCGGATATTTCGGAGCCAGGAAAGCGTGCGAGCCGCTGCACATTCAATACTCGTACGACGATCGCTCGGTCGTGGTGGTGAACAGCACCTATAAGCATGCGACCGGCCTCGTCGCCGACGTTGTTGTGCGCGGCCTCAAATGGAATGATCTCTTCCGTTCTGAGAAAACGATCGACGCGCAAGCCGACAGTTCGCAGCGCGCATTCGACATTCCCGACAGCCTTTTCTCAGGCGCCGAGAAGATTTTCTTTATCGATCTCACTCTCAAGGATTCCTCGGGCCACCTGGTGAGTAAGAACTTCTATTGGGTGCCTGGCACGCTGACAACGTTTGATTGGGACAAGACCGACTACACTCACACGCCGGCCGAACGATATGAGGACCTGACTGCGTTGTCAACGCTGCCGGCAGCCACCGTTACAGCTCACGCTGAGATCGGCAACACGCCCGAGGGCCGCAGAATTACCCTGCATCTCGAGAACACGGCGTCAGGACTTGCGTTCCAGGTGAATGCCGCGGTTCGAACTGCGAACGGCGATCTGGTTGCGCCGGTCTTGTGGTCAGACAACTGGATCGAGCTTGGTCCCGGAGAACAAGAAACGCTCACCGCGATTCTGCCGGATGACGCGCCTGCCTCGCCGGTTGTGAACATCGAAGGCTGGAATGTGGCTGCGGCGAGCGTTACACCAACGCCTTGAAATGCACTGAATGTTTACTATTTCGATATGAGATAAATGGGCTCGGAGGGGGCTTGAACGGCCTTTGAAGGCCGTTTCCTGCCCCTTGACCTGGCATAAACATTGCGTCGATCCAGGAGAAATTCTGTGGTTCGATTCCCTAACCTCTTGATTTATATAAATCGGTGTCCTCCATTTCTCACAGTTTCACAGTGGCTGGGTGGGAGGGGGAGTGGGGGTATCTACTTTTCGCCTCGGGAAAAGAGCCAAAGGTTATCAAGTAGTAATGGGCAGCCGGGCTGGGATGGACGTGCATACAATTCAAGTGTGCCAGAGATAGTGGTAATTCAATGCAAAGGCAGCGGAGTTTGCGGAGCTAGCGGGGTTAGCAGAGTTAGCAAGCTTGGGGCGCGTTGTTAGTTGAGACGGAGTGACCAGCCCAATCTGCGCCAGCCTGTTTCCCGAACTAGCGGCGGATCGTTGAACGCTACGGCTGTATGGAGGGGTGACTTCGATGAGAACTTTGTTTGGTCGGTCCTGGATAACGGGCGTCGTTTTCGCTTTGGTCTTCGCCACCGCGAGCGCCCACGGTCAACAGGACGTTCATGCCACGATTGTTCCTGAAGCCAGCCGCCAGGCCGCCCCGGCATTCCAGTTGGCTGATAGCTCCGGCGCGAACGAGCAGGTGACCGACTATCGCGGGAAGGTTTTGCTGCTCAACTTCTGGGCGACCGATTGCGGTGGATGCAAGCTGGAAATTCCATGGCTGATCGAATTGGAGTCAGCTCACAAGGGCGACAGTTTTACGGTGGTTGGCGTTTCGCTGGATACCGCGTATGAGGGCTCGAAGAGCGCCGGCGAAGCATGGAGCAAGGTCAAGCCCTTTGCGGTAGAACATAAATTGAACTACCCGGTTCTGATGGGAGACGCCATGCTGATAACTTCCTATAAATTGGCGGCTCTTCCGGCGACGTTTCTGATCGACAAGCACGGGCGGATCGCCGCCACTTACGGCGGCGTTATTGATAAGAGCGACGTGGATTCAAATATCAATAAGCTATTGGCCGAGCAGTAGCGGGAGAAGCCGAGGGTGCTGCGCCGGAGCCAGGGCACCCGGCTCGGTAAATGAGTAGGCAAATCGCTACCCCACCCTAGGCGCAAAAACAAAGACGCGCCGAAGGTGGGGCACCCCGCATTCGTCAGTTCTCAGCGAAACGCCGGCGGTCTGTCTGCAACCGCAGTTCCGCGCTGCGTATCCGGTTGTGGCTGGGTGCTGAATACCAGGCGATTTTCGCCTGCATGCAGCTCTTCGAGCGGCAGCCAGTTACTCGGGTACGCTGCGCCATTCAGAGTTACATCGTGAACGTAGATGCCGTCGCCTTTGCGTTCGATAACCAGAGTTCTATTGCCGGCGAGTTTGAGAGTGGCCTTGTCGAACATCGGCGTGCCCAGCACCAGTCCGGCCACGCCCGGCTCCGCGGGATAGAGCCCGAGCGCATCCCACACATAAACGCCTGAAGTGGCGCCAAGATCGTCGTTGCCGGGAATACCGTCGGGCGCAGCCTTGAACGTTTCCTCGCCAATGCGCGTCACCACTAACTGCGTCTTCCATGGCTGGCCCGCAAACACATAAACGTAGGGCACTACAAAGTCCGGCTCGTTTTCAATGTTGTAGCAAGGGTCGGCCCAGCACCTGAGCTTTACGAAAAACTTGTCGAGCCGCGGAATGACAACGTCCTCTCCTCCAATGGCCGCAAACAAAGCGGGATAGTCGAACGGAATCATGAAGGTATATTGAGCTGTGTTCCCTTCTTCAAATCCTCGCTGATCGGTGGCGCCGTCATAGCTGTAACGCTTTGGCATTGACGTGACCGGATCGAATCCCTCAAGCCAGCTTCCATCGGTCAGCCGTGGGCGAATCCATTTGGTGTCGGGATCCACCAGGTTCTTCCAGCCTTCTGACATTTTCATGAAGCGTTGGGCCTCGTCGTTGTGGCCCAATGCGCGGGCGAACTGCGCGGCTGCAAAGTCGTCGCTGTCATACTCGAGCGTGCGCGAGGCCGAGATCGCGTCCTTCTCGGCAGGCACATATCCAAGCTTGAGATAGTCCTCAAGAAATGGCCGCTCGTTGTTGTCGGTTGTCTCGGTCGCCGCGCGCGCCATGTACTTGAGAGCGGCCTCAGTGTCAAAGTTCCGCGCCCCAAACGCATAAGCCGACGCAATCACCGGCGCGGGCGAGTCGCCTCCCATCACGTAGGTAACGTCGTTGGCGGCTTCCCAGCGCGGGAGCTGTCCGCCCTGCTCCGCATCATTCACGAGCGATTGCAGCATGTCGCTTTGCCGCTCGGGCTCAAACAATGCCTGCATCTGAACCGTGTTGCGATAAATATCCCAATCGGAGAAATTGGCATACTGCGATTTTTGACTGCCGGCAACGCTGTGCACCTTCTTGTCGAAGCCCATGGAGCGCCCGTCGGCATCGCTGAACGTTGTGGGAGAAAGAAATGAATGATAGACGCCGGTGTAAAATTTCGTTCGCTGGTCTTGGGTTCCTCCCTCCACTCGAAAGCGATCAAGCAGCTGCGTCCATGTCTTCGTGGCATTCGCGTGCACTTTATCAAAGCCCCATCCGGACATGTCGTGTTTCAGGTTCCCGCGTGCGCCGTCTGCATCGACGAATGAAACCGCGGCTTTGAGCTCGATTTGGCGTTCGTTGCCAAAGTCAAGCCACACGCCGGAATGCTTACCGTCTGCTCGTGTCCCTTCGCCCGTCACGGTGTCGCCTTGCCAAAGCACGGCCTTCTTGAATGGCTTGTTGAATATGCCTGCGCCGTAAATTGTGTAGTGCGAATTTGTGCCGCAAAAATGCCCTGCCCGCGAATACGCTTCGTAGCCGTCTTGCCCGATGAGCGTGATGCCGTTGCCATCTTCAATGGCGCCCGGCTGGGCGAGCCATTGCCCATTCCGATTTGCGCTGGAGCCGGCGTTGACCAGCAACCGTGCAGGCACGCCCGGCGGAAAAGTAAACCGCGCAATGCCGGCGCGATCAGTAACAGTAATCTCCACGCGCACGCCATTGGCCAGCGTGACCGCGTAGTAGCCGGGGTGCGTCTCCTCCTGCGCATGATCGAACTTCACCGCATATTGCGTGATATCGGCTCCGGGACTCGCGGTAAGCTCGCCGGTAATGGGCAGCACGGCAAAGTCGCCGTAGAGCTCGCAGCCGGCTCCGCTGATGTGCGTCATGCCAAAGCCGAGGATTGACTTTTCGGCCGCGGCCTTGGGATGCGCCGCTTGCGAGTACTCATACCACGCGCTGGTGTTGGTGTCGGGACTCCACTGAATCATCCCAAATGGAAGTGTCGCACCCGGAAAGGTGTTTCCTCCGCCGGCGGTGCCGATGAGCGTGTCCACCGTATCGTAAGGACTCTTCGCCGTTTGCGCGCTCATGAACTGAGAAAACATCGCTACGCCAACCAAGGCACACGCTCGCATCAACTTCGTGGAGCTCATGAATTTTCCCTTCGCCAAAAAAATGTTTGCCGCGTTTAGGCTGCCGAACCGGCTCGTCAATTCACCGTGAGCGCAATTGTGCCGGTTTGGCTCAAGGTTCCTGAAGTTGCCGTCACGGTTACGGTGGCCTGAATCGGCTGAGTTGACTGGCCCACAGATCCGCCGCCGCAACCTGAAGCCGTCGCAAACCCGGCAAAGGTCGCCATCACGATGAGCACAGTCCAAATCAGGCTCTTTCTCTTCCAGCCCAGCAGGAATATGGTCGCGGCCAGCGCCGTCTCCGGCACGAATGGCGCAAACGGGTGCTGCACTGCGCCGACCGTTGAACCGGCTGCTATGGTCAACTGCGTTGAGACCGCGCTGCCCGCCGGCGTAACCTGCGCCGGACTGAAACTGCACGACACGCCCGACGGCAGCCCCGAGCACGCAAAACTTACCGCTGAATTGAAGCCGTTCGTGGGCGTGACGGTTACAGTGGTGGTTCCCTGGCTGCTCGACTGGATGGTGAGCGATGCCGGCGAAACACCGATGGTAAAGCTCGGCGCAGGCAGATTGATGGTGAACGCGGCTGAGCCAATGCCGCTGTTTGAGTAGCCCGTAGCCGCGGCTATGGCCTGTATGGTTTCAGTGGTCGACACGCTGATTGCAGTGGAGTACTGCGTTGAGGTCGTACTCGGCGGGGTTCCGTCGGTCGTGTAATAAATCAATGCATTCGGTGTGGTATCGCTGATGGTTACCGATTGCGCGGAGGTGAACGTGCCGCCGGTTGGATTGAAGGTTGGAGTTGCCGCCGCCTGCAGGTTGATGACAAATGCGGCTGAGCCGATGCCGCTGTTTGTGTAACCAGTGGCGACGGCAATGGCCTGGATGGTTTCACTGGTCGACACGCTGATTGCAGTGGAGTACTGCGTTGAAGTCGTACTCGGCGGGGTTCCGTCGGTCGTGTAATAGATCAATGCGTTCGGGGTGGTGTCGCTGATGGTTACCGATTGCGCTGTAGTGAACGTGCCGCCGGTTGGATTGAATGTTGGAGTTGCCGCCTGCGGTTCGGTCACGTTAATTGTGTAGGCTGCCGAGGATACGCCGCTGGGCGAATAGCCACTGGCAACAGTCAAGGCGTTAATGGTTTCAGATCCAGAAGAGACCGCAATCGCGCCGCCGTACAAATTGGAATTTGTCGTGGGCGCGGTTCCGTCGATGGTGTAGTAAATGGCGGCATTCGGCGTTGAGCTGCTCAGAGTAACTTGCTGTGCCGATGAGTAAGTGCCCGCGGCAGGGGTGAAACCAGGCGCCGTTGCCTGCGGATCGCCGGCGTTGTATTGAACGTAATAATAGCTATTGCCGCTGAATCCGACATAGACGGTTCCGAACGTGTCCCAGCTTGCGGCCATGTCGTAAGGATTGTCGAAGATGCCGTAGGGATAATAGGAAATTCTGTTGAAAGTGGTTCCTCCATCGACCGATTGAAAGATGCCCCACTTGGGATCGGATGCCAACAGCCCATAGACGTAAATCGCAGGATAAGTTTGGCCCGACGCTGCCTTGCCCAGCGCTACCTGCCATGCATAAGTGAATGCTGAGCTCCTGGTAAATGAAGCTCCCGCATTCGTGGTGTGATACAGGCCGTGACTATAGGCTCCGCCCAAGCCGTCCACGAGCCACAGATCGCCCGATACATTCGGATTCGCGGCCATCCTGCCCCAGTTGGTGAAATTTGGAACCTGCGTGGTTCCGGCCGTCTCAGCCCATGTAACCCCGCCATCCGTGCTCTTCCAGAAACCCGCATCACCGGCGCTCGAGTTGCCTGACGTCATTTTCAGATAGAAGGTGCCAGGAGTGAGCGGGTCGGCAATCAGCTGATGCTGGGCGAGAATATAAATCCAGTCGCCCATTTGAGCCGGCAGGATCGTGTAGCTGGTGTTCGACGGGCACTCGCTCACCGAGTACGCGCCAGAGACGGTGCTGAACGATGTTGACTGGGTCCAGGTTGCGCCGCCGTCCTTTGAGTAAAACGGCGCGGGCACCTGGGCGAATTGAGTATTAGGGTCGCCGGCGTTGGTTGGGAACCACACAATGTTGTCGGAGCCCGGCGCCTCATTCTGCTGGCCCGAGGGACGCGCCGACACCGCAATCTCTCCTCCGTACAGAATGCATGGATGCGTTCCATTCACGACCGAGGGAAACTCAGTCCACGTGTTGCCGCCATCGTTGCTGAAGGCCGCATATTGAAACTGCGACTGCGTGCCCTGGCTGGTTTCATCGTTGACGTCGGGCGCTACCACAAAATTGGGGGCATTCGGCGCATACGCGATGTCCTGCGACATGCCCAGCCCGTAGCCGCCATTGGCCCACGTGTCGATGGGATAGTGCTCAGCTGTGTAGGTGTCGGGATCGGTAATGGTGAATTCGGATTCGTCGGCAACGCCAAGCACCGGGCTGCCGCCTGGCGGGATGGCCGCGGACGCGGTTTCCATCTCTTCAATGCCTCTTGCCATGCTTGTCCATGTGGGTGGATTCAACGACGTGTCGGTGGAGTCATTGGGCGTGAAGGTGATAACGCCGTCGTTGCCGCACGGCTGCCACAGGCTTCCATTTAAGCCGAAATACAGTCCGCTCTCTGAAACGTAGTAGCCCTGCGGCCGGAACGACGATGGATCCAACCAATCGATCGTCTGAGTGGTAGACCACGTATAGTTGCTCCCCAGGACCGTCCAGGTATTTCCGCCATCGAGAGAACGCTGCAGAATGTCGCCCGCATCGATAAATATGCGCTTGGGATTTTTGGGATCGACCGCGATTCCGCCGGTGCCGCCGCTTGGAGTGGAGACGGTGGTCCATGCCCCCGCGCGGGTTAGCTTGAAGATGTTGTGGCTCGAGTTGCCGTCGGTGACCCACAAATTGCCGGCTGTATCCATGGTGGCCCAGCATAACTGCGCAGTGCTGCTGCAGAAATTGTTGGCGGCCGAGTCGGTTACATCTTTCCAGGTCTGGCCGCCGTCGGAGCTCATGATTACGCCGCCGCCGCTTATGGCGTCGTTATTCGTCTCGTCGTGCTTGATGTAAGTGATATAGATGGTGCCGCTCACAGCCTGGCCGCTCACTTGCACGGTCGCGCTGCCCCCATCGATTCGCGGGAGCTGCGACTCGTAGCGCACGCTCGATGTGTTGGTCAGATAGCCGCCCCCCGTCACCTGGGTCCACGTCATGCCGCCATCTGCGGTTCGATAGAGTCCGTCACTGGCTCCCGAGGCGCCGGGGCTTCCGAAAAAGGCAACATTGCCGTTGTTAGGGTCGAAGGCCAGGCGTTCGCCGCTGGTCTCGGATGACAGATTTCCATTGAGAGAGAGATTGCCCGCAGTAAAGGTCACGCCACCGTCAGTGCTGGCATAAACATTCAGATTGATGCTGGGATTTGTTGACGACAGATCGCCCGATACGCTGAATTGATATGCGACGAGAATGTGGTCGGGATTGGTTGCGTCAATCGCGATCGCGCCGGCGCCTGCACTCGCCGGTGAAGCGGTTACGCTCGACGGAAAGGCGCTGGCCAGCTTGGTAGGTACCCAGGTTTGCGCCGCGTTATTCCACCTGTAAAGGTTTTCAACGTCACCGCGAGCATACATGCGTGTGGGGTCCGAAGGGCTCACCGCCATGCCGCGCATCCATCCGCCTGCGCCGATTTGGACCGGCGCCCATGTGTAATTCGCCGAGAGATCCTGGTCCTGCGCACGACTCCAGACAGGGATGAAGGTAGCGGCAATGGCCAAAAGTGCAACAAGCCTTTTGAGTTTGAACGCCTGATTCATGAATTTTCCTTCCATTTTTGTATCTGGGTTTCGGTGCTGAGCAAAGACCGCACAGGCAGATTCCGGCGTCTGCCGAAGAGTCACATCGGACGCCGGAGATTTAAAAGGCACACTTTTGCCTTTGGATGACTCAAGGATTTATATACCCCCGGCGCATAGTTTTCAACCGTGATGTAGGTCACTCGGCGACCGGCCCGGCTTGATGCGGCATTGAATTGGCCAGGATTCATTTCAGGCCTAAGTCTTTGAGCAATTAACGCAGTATCTGGCCGGGATTCATCTCGTTTCGCCGCTCTGAGGCTTACCCCGCGGAACACGCAAAAGGCAGCAGTTCGGGCCGTAAGCTTGGGTAAGAACGTGGAATCCGCAGCACAGGTCGCCTGCTTCTTGCCCATTTCATCCGCAGCTCATCCATGTCAGCGCGGGGGTCTGCGCGGGAGTGCAGGGCCGATTGATTAAGATGATCTGCAGTCTTGCTTCCACTCAAATTGAACGCAGTGCAAAGAACGCTGGTGCCATGAATCCTGATCGAAGAACGCTTTTGAAGGCGCTTCCAATTGCCGCAAGCGCCGGAATCGCTATCGCCCGCGGCCAATCCGGCGCTGCACCCGATGCAGCCGCGCGTATCCCCGTTGATGTACTCGAAGAGGGCGCCAGACGGCCGCTCGAGACCGTCACACTGCACATTCCGGCCGGCGATGCTGCCAACAAGGTTCTCGTGGTTCAGGATGGTGCGGGCCGGGAGTACGTGCGCGTGCCGGCTGCCGCGGAGATGTCGTTTGTGGTGGGCGGAGCATTGGGCCGTCATACGGCGCGGGTGATAACGCCTGACGGCAGAACGGCCACGGAAACGGCCTTCAATGTGGACTGCGCGACAGAAGTGCGCGACGAGGGCGGGGTCTTTCAAGGCCTGGTTGAAGCCGTTCTGTGGAGCATGATGAGCTGGAATCAGAACTGCCCGGTATCTGCGATTCCTTTCGAGGGCCGTGTCTACCAGTTCTTCGCCAACTGGATGTTCGACCACACCCTGATATTGAAAGGCATGAAGTACTACTGGCCCACGGTAAAGGATGCGATCGACTTTTTTGCGGCCACGCAGCGTGAAGACGGAATGATTTGGGAAAATTGCTACGCCGCCACGCCCGGCCCCGATTACTTTGACTGGAAGTTTCACTACGGCGACTTCGTGAGGAGGTTCGGTAACGGCTTCTGGCAACTTCGACGCGCCCCTGTTGAAAGCCACGTTGAGCAGTATTTTGTCGAAGGCCTGTATGCCACATGGAAGGCCACGGGAGATCTCGACTGGATGAAGGGCAAACTGGACAATGCCATGCGCGCCTTGCGGCAGGTGCAGCAAAGCCCCTATCGATGGTCTGAGAAGTACCATCTCGTGCATCGCGGCTTCACCATCGACACATGGGACTACACCTCTGACGATCAGCAGCGATTCGATCATTGCGTCTTCACGGTGTTTTTGGGCAAGAGCGAGTTCGGCGTCTTCCATGGCGACAACACAAATCTTGTTGCGCAAAGCCGGCACCTTGCTGAAATGTTGCGCGAGGCCGATCGAGCAACTGAAGCTGCCGAATTCGAACAACTCGCCGACGCCGTGGAGTCGCGGCTGAACGCGCTCAGTTGGAACGGTGACTTCTACACGCACTGGATTGCAGAAAACGCTGACTACAAACCCGACGTGGGTGTGGACATGGCCAGCCAGGTTTCGCTCTCCAACGCCTACGCGCTCAACCGCGGCATTGCTCACCAGAAGTGCGTGAACATTATCAAGACCTACCAGCGCATCCGTTCTGAAATGCCCGCCTCTTCGCCGGGCGAGTTCTATGGCATCTATCCGCCGTTTCAGAGAGACTTTACCAGCAACGACCCCGGCATGGTGTGGGAGTATTGCAACGGCGGAGTGCTGACCGTGGTTGGCGGTGAGCTTGCCCACGGCGCGTTTGAGCATGGGTTCGAGGAGTACGGCGCTGATATTCTGCGGCGGCTGCGCGGCATCGCCGACCGCCATCGTGGCTATCTCCCGGTTACACTGCGAGGCAAAGCAGTCGAAACGCCGAAGCGCACATTCCAGCCGGTCAATATTGAGGCCGCTTGCAACGCCACGCTCCGTGCCGGCTCGCAACATGCGCCGTCCTGGTCAGACGATCCGCAGCAAAACCTTGAAGGCATCCCAACTGGCGAACAAACCTTTCAGGGAGTCACGTTCACTGTGCCCGCGCCCGCCGGGCCCAATTGCGTTATCGTGTCGCGCCAGTCTCCGTACAAAGACCGCGCCACGGTTCCGGTGAACGCAAAAGCTGCCTCAATTTACTTGCTCACTACCAGCAATAAACCGAGCACCGCCGGCCAGTCGCTTACCTTTCACTACTCCGATGGCTCCGCGCAGACATTGGACGTTGAGGGACATGGCTGGTTCGACCCCACGGATACGCGCTACAGCAAAGACGGCCCGCGCACCCGCGACACGTATCGACTCGCCTGGACAAAGACGACAAAAGATGAGGTAACGCTGGGCGTCTTCGCCACCGGAGTCGCCAATCCGCACCCCGAGCGGCAGATCGCCGCACTCGAATTTGTCGCCGCCTCGGAACAGTGCAAGTGGATGATTGCGGCGGTCAGCCTGTGCGATGCGCCGGTCTTCTTCGCTCCTTACGACGACCTGTCAACGGGCATTCCCGACGGATGGGCAGGCTCGGTTACGCAGGCGGTGATTGAAGGCCTCGGCGGCATCAACGATGAGGGCGCGGCGTTCAGCAATACCGCAATCCGTCCGCGTTGGACGGCGGCGAACGTTGCCAAAGCCGAGATTACTGCACGGTATCCAGCGTCTCGGGGCTATTGCAGCTATCGCTACATTGCCGAGGAGCATACGGTGACGCTTGAGTTCACTGGAAGTGCGGAGATGTTTCACGTGGAGGCGCTGGTGCCTCGCGGCAAGAAGGTAACGGGTGCGCAACTCGACGGCAAGGCGCTTTACATTGACAACCTGCGGAGGATCGAGGAGTCAGTCTACTTTTATGTGCCCACGATCTCCCACGGCGTGCACAGGCTGGAGATCGAACTGGCGTGATCAGTGGCTCGGTGTACTGGTGGAGGCGGCGGGAGTCGAACCCGCGTCCGAAATCGCTGTCAGCCGGGAGAGTCCATGCTGTGTCCGATTCAATTGGTTTCGCTCGCGACGCTTAAGAACGGACAAGAT
>JBEKCW010000067.1:0-15943 GCA_050014675.1 Occallatibacter sp.
CTGCAAAAGCTATCGTCAATATTCTCTAATCACTTTAGTTTTTTGTTTCCGCCCATTACGGCATTGCCGCGCAAATCTCTGGTTACTGTCCCGGTTTTGCCGTTGTTACCAGAATGGGAGAGCTGGCTGATGATTCCGCTGGCAATGCCGAATCCACCCCGCTCGCTGAGCGCGTTGCCCAGGGACTCGGAGGCAAATTCACCCAGCGTCCCGCCCGAACCGGCGCCCGAATCAAGTACCCCGTCAGCGCTCTCGTCGTCTCCTGTCAGAGGGTCGCTTTCGGTCATGGGCTTCATTAACTCCTTCATCATCTGCGCCTCAAACTCGTGCGCCGCATGGACCAGCTTTGGCGAAGGGGCTTGCCCGTTCTGGTTCGATGCCGCGCTTGCCGTGGTGAGCGCCCCGGTAATGGTTGTCACAAAACCTCCAGATCGGCCTCAAGTGCGCCAGCTTCTTTCATGGCCTGCAAAATCGAGATCACGTCTCGCGCTCCCGCACCGGTACGCTGCAATTCCTGGACCAAATCCTCCACGGTGGCGCCTTCCTTCAAATCGATCCGGTTTACCGGCTTGTCTTCGGCCTGCACCTGGGTCTGCTGCACAACCTGAGTGGTCCCCGACGACATGGGCCCAGGCTGCGAGACCTCAGTCCGCGAGATGACATTCACGCTCAACCCGCCATGCAGAATCGAGACCGGCTGCAGACGCACCGTCCCGCCAATCACCACCGTTCCGGTGCGCTCATTCACCACCACGCGCGCCCGCGGAAAGACATCCACTTCGACCTGTTCGATGTGGTCCAGCAGCAACGCTCGATCTTCATCGGGCCTGGGATCGATCTCGACTCGACGGCTGTCAATCGCGTTTGCCCGCGCCCCGCCCAGAGCCTTGTTGATGGCCCCGGCCATCTGTTCGGCGGTATGAAAATCGGCATCGTTGAGCACCACGTCGATGGTTTTGAGCTGACTGAGATCGAACGGCACCGGCCGCTCCACCAGCGCCCCGCCAATCACACGGCCCGTGGTGGGGTGGTTCAGCTGGCGCGAGTTCCCTCCCGACGTGGCCATGTATCCGCCCAGCACCAACGCCCCCTGGGCCTGCGCGAAGATCTGCCCATCCGGCCCGTAGAGCGGGGTCATCAGCAGAATTCCGCCTTCGAGCGAGCGCGCATCCCCGACCGAGGAAACCGTAACGTCGATCTCCGAGCCCGGCGGGCTGAAGGGCGGCAACGTGGCGACCACAAATACTCCCGCCATGTTTTTGACCTGCATGTTGCTGGCGCTGTTCGAGCCGGTCTGCGGAACCGTGACGCCCATCCGCTGCAGAACCGAGACCAGGGTCTGCGAAGGAAAGACGGTCTGGGAGCTATCGCCCGTCCCGCGCAAACCCACTACCAATCCATAGCCAACCAGCTGGTTGTCGCGGATTCCTTCAATGCTGGCAATGTCTTTGATTCTGGCTTTCTGCGCCGGTTCCTGAGCCGGGGCCAGGGCCGGTGCGAACAGGACGGCGAAGGACAGAAGCGTCGAAAGGCAGACGTACCCCGTTCTCCGCTTTGCCATCCAGTATTTAGCTCCATCGCACATCGCGCCGCCTCAGGCCTCTCCGTTGTTCGGACCGAAGTCAGAAGATCAAAATCCGTTCGAGAAACCGGACGATCGGATTCTGCCTGTATGTCGAGTCATTCACGATTCCCTTGCCGGTTACCTCAAGCTCCAGATCGGTCATCGCCGTCGAGAGGACCTGATTTTGATTGCTCACATCTTCGGGCCGCACCAGTCCTCGAAGCCGAATGAGCTGGGTCTGTTCTGAGAAGGTCAGCTGCCGCGTCGCCTGCACCACCAGCATTCCGTTAGGCAGAACATCCACCACCTCGGCGCCGAATGTTGTTGCCAGGCTTGAATTGGTGGTGCTCTGGCCCTGCGCCGTGAGGCCCGATGAGGCGGTTGCGCCGATCAAATTCTGCAGGGCGTTCGAACTCTTGAGGGCGCCAAACAATGAGGTCAGTCCCGAGTTGGCATTCGAGGCGCGGGAGTTCTTCACCTGACCATCGGTCGAGGCGGCCAGGCTTTCGGTCACCACGATCGAAACCACGTCGTGAATGCGATAGGCCTTGGCGTCAGTTGCGAGCCGCACCAGGCGGCCATCGGGGCTCCAGATGGAGCCGGGCGTGCGGACCTCCGCTGCCTGCTGCGCCCGCACCCGCGCGATGTAGGATGCGAGGGCGGTTTCGGGAGGCGTGTCTTTGGCTGCGGCCGCCTGGGCAGGCTGTTTCTTTGCCGCCAGATGCGGGGGCGCGAGACAGGCGAACGCTACCAGCACTGCGGCAGTTGCAGAGATCCCTCTCGTCACGCCCGTCATGGCTGCTCTCCGAGTTCGGGTGAAAGCAAGGCGCGGCCTGGCGCGATGGCGACAGCTTTCACGACGCGCCCGCCAATCGAGAGGCGAACGCGGAGGGCGCCACCCTGCGCGGCCGGAGCCAATGCAACCGCTTCAAGAACCGCATCGATCAGCCTGGTGTGCTCTTCGACGACCAGCCGATCGCCGGCATGAATCAGCGTGGCCGGCGCGCCAGTTTCGAATCCGACGCCGGCATTTTCGACCGAGGAGTTTGCCTGCTTCGGGACCGCGTTCTTCCGGGCGACGAGCACCATCCGCCCAGGGCCGGCGGGATGTTCCGCGTCCCGCTTGAGCAACCATCGATCGCCGGTCGCGGGATCGTTGATCTCGCGAACGATCTCTTCGGTCGAGCGTGGCGAACCGGGGGAGGAAACAATCACGAGCGTGGCCGGGCCGCTGCGATAGTTGGTTTGTCCCGCAGCGGGCCGCGCGGCATAGGACAGCAGCACCATCATTCCAATGGCTAGAAAGAAACAAAACAGTAAGTTCAACAAAACAAAAGATGAGTAACGCGGGCTCCCGGACGCGTTGAGGGAATGAGATCCCAGGTCCCCAAGTGCGAGGGACCTGGGGCACCCAGTTTCATCCTCCGTGGGTCGGCTTGGCCGGTGGGGGACTGATAGGAAAGAAAACCGACTGCCGGCATATTGAGATTTGTGGTTTCCCACCCATCGGGCAAGAGACGCTCGATGGATGGGGCACCCCAATGTTTCATCCAGCGCGGGTCGCATACGCCAGCGGCGGACTGTTACGGGAACATTTGTGACGAGTCTGAAAGAGCAAGGCACGGCGCGACTCCAAAACACTCAACTGCTGCTCGAACTTTAGTGAGTCATATTGTTGACTTGCGAGTACATATCGTCGGCAGCCTTCACGACCTTCGAGTTGGCCTCGTAGGCCCGCTGCGCCAGAACCATCTGCACAAACTCCTGCACCACGTCTACGTTCGAGTTTTCGAGATACCCCTGCTGCAGCGATCCCAACCCTTCGGTTCCCCCGGGATTGCCGAGCACCGGATCGCCGGAGCTGAGCGTGGCCTGCAGAAGGTTGTTGCCCATGCTCTCAAGGCCGCCGGGATTGGGGAATGTGGCCAGCTGAATCTGCCCCAGCTGCGAGGGATTCTGCTGACCGGCCAGCGTGGCGTTGACCACGCCGTACTGGGTGATGGTGACCGCCGTGGCGTTGGCGGGAACGGTAATGGTAGGGATGATCGGGTCGCCGTCGGTGGTCACAATGGTTCCCTGGTTGTTCATCTGGAACTGGCCGGCGCGGGTGTAAGCAATGGTTCCATCGGGCCGCTGCACCTGGAAGAACCCGGAGCCTTCAATCGCCACATCGAGCGGGTTGTCGGTCTCGTTCAGCGAACCCTGCGTGGTGATCACCTCGGTCGCCGCCGATTTTGTTCCCAATCCGATCTGCAAACCCGCCGAGACCGTGTTCTGGCTCTGGGCGGCGCCTGGCGTGACCATGTTCTGGTAGACCATGTCCTGGAACTCCAGCCTTAGCTGGCGGAAACCTGTTGTAGAGGAGTTTGCCAGGTTGTTGGCAATGGTGTCCAGATTCAACTGCTGCGCGCTCATGCCGCTGGCTGCCGTGTAAAGCGCTCGAATCATTTTTTCCCTCGCTTTGGACTTTTTTCTCGTCCTGGATTTTTTCCTCGTCTTGGACTAGATCCGTGGAAGATCTTCGCTTGCAACCTTGTTGAACTCGGTATGAAAGACGGTGAGCGCCCGCTGCATCATCTCCGCCTGGCGCTGCATCGCGATCAAATCAACCGTTCCCTCGACCACATCCTGGTTGGCGGACTCGATCGCTCCCTGGTGCACGGTCGCGTCTTTTGCCGCGATGGCGGTCACGCTGGTTGGGGCCACGTAGCGGTTAGCGCCTTCCGGGGTCAATTCGGTGCCGGCCGGGAAGGTGAAAACGCCCACACTCGCCACCACGCCGCCGTTTACCGAGAGCGCTCCATCGGTGCCCACTGAAACCTCGCCGGGCGGCACCGTAATCGCCTGACCCGAGGACGAAAGAACCGGCTCGCCGGCCGCGGTCACCAGCTGGCCGGCACGGGAGCGGTGAAAGCTGCCATCGCGCGTGTAGCGCATGCCGTTGGCTGTCTGGATTTGAAAGAATCCCTGGCCCTCGACGGCCAGGTCAAGGGGATTGCCGGTCAGGGCGATGGCGCCCTGCGTCATGCTCAGCCGATCACCGCCCAGCAGGCCGAAGTTATTCAACGTCTCGCCCAGCTGGGAGTCAAGCGCGTCTGGCCCCAGCAGAACGGATCGGAAGAATTCGCGCTCGGCCCGGTATCCCGGCGTCTGCGCGTTGGCAAGATTGGAGGCCGCTGTGTCGAGAGCCTGCGTGCGCGCCACCAGACCCGTCATCGCCGCGTAATAGCCGCTGTCCATGTGGAGGATGAGTGCAGAAGGAGGACCGAAGGAGGGAGGAAGGGATTAGAAGAAACTTGATTCGATCGGCGAGCTGTCATTCCGATCACGCGGCAGCCTGCGCCGATCGTGCAGCCGCCTGCTCTGCTCACGCAGTCGCCTGCGCCCCATCGCTCCGACGCTTGCTCTGATCGTTCCAGCTACACGCGCCGACCGCTCAGCTACCCGCTCTAATCGCTCAGCTACCCGCTCTAATCGCTCAGCTGGCCGCTCTAATCGCTCAGCTATCCGCTCCGATCAATCAGCGACACGCTCCGCCAAGACCAGCCCAGGTTATTGCAGGCCGTCGCAGAGGATGGTGACTGAGAAGGTGTTGTCGCCGAAGGTATAGACGTGGTGAAGCTGGAACTCGGGGGACTGGACGTGCAAATTGTAGTCGCGGCCGGTGATGACGGCAGGGACTGAGAGCCCGCAGTTGGCTGAAAGCTCGGGCACCTTTCCCTTCCACGAACCGGCCAGCATGTTGCAGACCTCGCCGATCGCGTCCTTGACCGTATCGTCCACTTCGGCAAACTCAATGCCGGTCATGTGCGCGGCCACCGACAGAGCTGTCTCGCTGCCGGACTTGAAGATGCATGCGCCGCTCAACAAGCCGCCGAAGCCCACCACCGCGGTCACCGATTCATCGTGGTTGACCGGCATCTGGGCCGTTGAGCGCCGGCACTCGACGCCCATCATCATTTGAAAAACCTCTTCCACGCTCGCATCCAGATTTCCGGGATCCGAGACCTGTGCAACCGACTCGCGCAAAGAAACCGCCATCGTCCGCTCCCCTTCGCCCTTTCTGTCCTCGCCCTGTCCCCGTGCCGCCTGCCTGCTGGCAATGGCTGCACTGCGCACTCCGTTCAACAGCATGCGAACCTCCTCAGCCCGTTTTCACGAGTGGCAAAACACGTTCTTTCACCTGGTCGGGAGTGAAAGGCTTGCGGATATATCCCTGAGCACCGGCCTGAATCGCCTGCCTCACATGCTCCTCGCTCGACTCGGTGGTGATCATCACCACCGGAACGCCTTCGGCGAGATTCTGCGCGCGAATCTGGCGCAGAAACTCGAGTCCGTCCATCGAGGGCATATTGATGTCGGAGAGGATCAGGTCAACGGTACGAAGCCGAAGCACCTCGATACCCTCGGCGCCGCTCCCGGCCTCATGAACCTCTTTGAGATCGAGACCGGCCTGGCGAAGCGAGCGCTCGACAATCTTGCGCATCACTGACGAATCGTCAACAATCAGGGCTCGAATCTCACTCATTCCGGCATTCCTCCGCATACTGTGTATCGGCAACAGCAATAGAAGCATGAGCGGTTGCTCTGGTTCGAAATCGATTTCATTCGCCCCCCGCCTATCCCCGATTCAACGCGTTTCCCCGAATCAATTCCTTTGGGAGATCTCAGGCTGCCTCAACTTAATGCGAACGGCAGGAGGTTAATGCGAACGGGAAGAAGCGATCACGTCAGAGACATCTCTCGCTCGAGGCATCGGCCCGGCCTGCGGCCCCAGCCACATGCGGAGCCAGAAGCAGTCATGCACCCGCACCAGCCGCGCATTGACTGGCCGCGCACGCTCAACGGTCCGGGCCAAAGCCTGCGCCAGCGAGGTTTCCGACGAGGCTTCCAACAGTTCCACCGAGGGGTACACCGCACCGAGCATTGCTGCCTGGGCGGGACGGAAGGCGGTTCCAGCCACCAGCCCGCACTCCACCCGGAGCCCGGTCATTCTCTCGACGCCGAGCGCGAGCGCCGGATCGATCCGGTCCTCGAAACCCATATACAGAATTCGGCCTGCCGCCGTGCGCAACGGCAGCGCGCCAAAGGCATCGACAAACAATCGCGGCACCAGCGCGGCCAGCCCCTCGACATCGTGAAGCTCGGCGGACAGCACCGGGCAGCTCCACTGGATGCCGAGCGCGCGCGTTACCAGCTGCTCGCTCACCCCCTGGCCGCGCACCAGCCAATAACCCAGCCTGCCGCCGCGCGCAGTCCGCTGCGCCTCAAGTGCGCCGCGCAACTGTACACCCGTGATCCAGCCCTGCTCGAGCATGGCCAGTCCCAGCGGAATGCGATGACTGTGCACGTCGCCACCGGAGGTACGGGCATCGATCTCGCGCCTGAGCGCCGCCTCGACTACCGCTCGCACGCACGAGGCCGAGCAGCACCATCCCCCCTCGAAGACCGGCGCCGAACGGGGGCGAAAGAGTTTGAGCCAGCCGGAACAGCAGCCGGGATTGGAGCAGGTGGTGAAGATGCCGGCGCGGGCCTCGGCCGGGAACGACGGCGACGGCTCGGGCTGGCCGGAGGCTTGTTCGCCATAAGCTGAGACCAGCCGTTTTTCATCGGCTCGAGAGTTGGCTCGAGAGTTGACTTGATAGCCGCCCGGGGGACGGCGGATCAGAACAGGCATCGAATGCTCTCCAGCCGCTTCTCGGGTGCGGCCACCTGGGTTACCCGCAGGCCAAAATTGCCATTCACCAGCACCACCTCGCCGCGAGCCACAATCTTGTCGCCCACGATCAGATCCACGGGATCGGCGACATGGCGGTCGAGCTGGACAACGTCTCCAGGTCCGAGATCGAGAATTTCGCCGAGCGGCATCTCCCGCGACCCGAACCGGAGCGAGGCCTGCAACTCGACATCAAGCAGCAGCTCCAACCCCGGGCTCAGCTTGGTCGCCGGCGCATTGGCCGGGGGTGGGGCAGGTTTCGGGACCGGCACAGCGGCCGCGGGTGCGCGCAGTTCCTGGCGCACCAGAATCGTCCATGCGCGGTCGCCGGCGCGCAGTTCAAAGGCCCGGGTAACCTGGCTCTGACCCGAAACCTCCTCCAGTTTTTCAACCCGGCACCTGGTTCCGCTTTTGGCCAGCAACTCTCCGGCCGCGGCGTTGCAGGTCTCTTTGAGAATCTCGGCCCAGCCTGCCTTCTGATCTACGCCCTCGCCCATGAGCGGAACTTCAAGAACGGCCGCGTCGAGAATGATCGAGAACTTTCCCTCAAGGTCTCCTGTGATGGTTGCGGCAAAGCCGAACGATCCCGCCGTAAACGGGCGAGGCAACGATTCGTTTAACTTCGGTTCGCCCGCCAGGGCCTGACTGAAGAGATCGGCGGCAACCTGTGCCCAGTAATCAAGGTAGGTCTTCATGAATTCTGCTCCGTTGGCTGGCCGCAACCCAGGTCTGCGACCTGCATCTCAATGCGCGCGGCGCGGTGCGGACCCTGCCGTACGGCCGCGGCGCGCGCCAGAGTCTCGCCGCCCACGCGCCAGAGCGGCGAAACATTGGCGGCAAGGTTCAACCGGAGAACGCTCCCCGGCGCAATGCGCTCAATCTCGCTGGCCCGCACGGAGACGGTGGGAAGCTCGAGCGAACAGCCGAAGTGTATGCCGCGGGCCGCAGTTTCAATCCGCGCCCTGGTCTCCGCAGCATGGCGGCGGCTGCGCCCCCAGTCGGTGGTAAGACGGCGCAGTATGGTGTTGGCCACGACTGCCGGAAAGGCCAGATTGAGCAGACCCGAGCAATGAGGCATGCGAATCTCGAAGCTCAGGCAGAGAGTCTTCTCGGTGACTGCCATGATGCGCGCGACCTGGGTCTGCATCTGGCGCCGCTCGAAGCTGAAGCTGAGGCCCACCGGTTGCCAGGCCAGGGTGAGCTCGCGGCAGATGATCTCGACTACGCTGGCCAGGATCGATTCCTCGATGTCGGTGAGCTCGCGCAGCGGTCCGTCCTTGCCTTCGCCGCCCAGCAGCAGATCGATGATCGGAGGAGCGATGGCGAGGTCGAGTTGGAGAACCGAGAGCGCGCCCAGGGGTTCGAGCCGCACCGAGGCCACGTAGCTGATCTCGGGAATTCTCAAAAGAAACTCATTGAACTGAATCTGCTCTGCCGATACCAGGTTGACCTGAAACCGGGTTCTGAGCCATGCCGCCAGGTTGTGAGTCAGGTTGCGCGCGAACAGGTCGTTCAACATGCTGATGGCGCGCAACTGTTCATTCGAAATCTGGCCGGCGGAGGAGAAGTTATAGGGCACCACCCGCGCCTTGACCTCGGACCGCGTTTCTTCCGGAGTGGTTGAGCGCGCCGCCTCAAAGAGCGCGTCGATCTCGTCCTGCTTGAGCGTCTTTTCCATCGGTGCCATCCTTTAACCGCCTTACCCGGATCTAACCGCGCTAACCGCGCCGGGCCCGCGCCGTCGCCGGCTGCGGACGTTCGAAGACGCCGCGCGCCGCCAGGTCGCGCAATGCCGCGCGCAGGTGAACCACGGCCGAGGCGTGCACCTGGGAGACGCGCGACTCGACCACGCCCAGCGCCAGGCCGATCTCCCTCATGGTCATCTCTTCGAAGTAGTAAAGGGTCATCACCAGCCGCTCCCGTTCGGGCAGATTGGCGATCGCCCCGCTCAACCGCCCCTCCATCTCGCTCTTCAGGCAGCGAAACAGCGGATCCTCATCGGGGCGGCCCGGAACATAGGCCAGCTCTTCCTCGCCCGAATCCTCATTGCGCTCGATGTGCAGCGTGCCGATCTCAAGACCCTTCAGGTCGCCCAGCAGCTGCTGGTAGGCATCGAGATCGAGGCCGAGCTCAGCGGCTACCTCGTGCTCGCCCGGCGCGTGGCCGAGGCGCGCGGTCAGCACCCGTATTGCCTCCTCGACCGCCCGGCCCTTGCGGCGCAACTCGCGCGGACTCCAGTCCAGAGTGCGAAGGCTGTCCAAAATTGCGCCCCGGATGCGGAACTGGGCGTAACTGCGGAACTGTACCTTCTTGGCCGGGTCGAACTTGGCAAAGGCGTCCAGCAACCCCACCACCCCGGCCGAGACCAGGTCTTCAATGTCCACGTGCTGGGGCAGGCGTTCGTGAATCCTGCGCGCCAGAAAGCGGACAATGGGCAGGTGCTCGAGCAGTACCCTCTCCTGTTCGCCGGTCAGCATCCCGCCCTCTGAAACTGCCGGCGGATAAGCCGTCATTCCAGCTGGACGTCTTGGTACCTTTTGACTCGCCGGACGGGCCGCCGCCTCGATTCCCATGTCTTATGCCACCCCTCAAAAACTCGTCGAGATCTCTGTCAAAACTGAGAAAATTCACCGCATCTGAAAATTCACCGCACGGTTCCGACCGGCCGCAGCCGCACCTCGGGCGGAATCTCCCCCGGAGCAACCACCGCCATCCTGGGAACCACCGGCTCGAGCCACCGCCGGACGTGATAGCGGGCCGGACTGGATACCAGGAGCACGGGAAGGACCGCACCGGGATTGGAGCCGATAAGTTGCCTCACAGAATCGGCGAGACGCCGCACGACCGGCGTGCCGGCGCCGGCCTGGGCGGGCAAACGGGCTCCGGCCTCGGGAGCGAGGCTCGAGATGATCTCCTCTTCCATCGCGCGATCGAGCAGCAGCACGGGCAGCTGGCCCTGCTCGTCGATCAGCGGCCGGACCAGTCTGCGGCCCAGCGCCTGCCGCGCCGCCTCGACCAGCGCCACGATGTTTTTGTTGGCCGGAGCGGTCTCGAGCAGAGCCTCGAGAATCGAGCCGAGGTCGCGGATCGACACCCGCTCGCGCAAAAGCTGTTCGAGAACCCGGGCCACTTCTCCCAGCGTGAGCAGCTTGGGCACCAGTTCTTCGAGCAGCTTGGGATAGCTGTCGTTCAGGGCATCCATCAGCCGCTTGATCTCGGCGCGGCCAACCAGTTCCCAGGCATGGCCGCGAATCAGCTCGCCCAGGTGGGTGGTGACGACCGTAACGGCATCCACCACCGAGTAGCCGGCGGCAATCGCCTGATCCTCAAGCGCCGGCGCGATCCAGATGGCGGGAACACCGAAGGCCGGCTCGCGCGTTTCCTTTCCGGTGAGCGGCCGGCGGCCGGGCTCGCCCGATACGGCCAGCAGCTGCGCGCCCTCGGTCTGCCAGCGGCCGATCTCGATGCCGCGCAGCGAGAAGACGTACTCGCGCGGCTTGAGCCGGAGATTGTCCGAGATGTGCACCGGAGGAATGAGAAATCCCAACTCGGCCGAGAGCTGACGCCTGAGCGAACGCACCCGGCCCAGCAGCTGGCCGCCCTGCTTTTCGTCGACCAGCGGAATCAACTGGAAGCCGATTTCGAGGGTCAGATCTTCAAGCTTGAGCAGCCCGGCCATCTCTTCGGCGTTGGCCGAGCGGGCATCGCCGGCCTTCTTTTTCTCCGCGGGCGCTGTCTCCTGTCCGGCGGCCTGCGGCGGGTGGGCGGCGACCCTCTTTGCGGTCCAGAACAAGGCCCCGGCCACGCCCAGAAAGGCCAGCTTGGGAATGCCGGGGATCAGGCACATGCAAGTCGATACCAGGCTGGCGAGGTAGAGCGTTGCCGGCCGCGCAAACAGCTGCTGCCGGATTTCCGCTCCCAGCTGCCCGGCCGAGTTGGCGCGGGTAAGCGTGATGCCTCCGGCGACCGAGAGCAGCAGCGAAGGGATGATGGTCACCAGGCCGTCGCCCACCGTCAGCACGGTGTAGGTGCGCGCCGCCTCGCCCAGCTCGATCCCCTGCTGCAGGGTGCCGATCAAGAGGCCGGCGACGATGTTGATAGCGGTAATCAGGATGGTGGCCAGCGAGTCGCGCTGGTTAAAACGGGCCGCGCCGTCCATGGCGCCATAGAACTCAGCCTCGCGCGCAATCGACTGCCGCCTGCGCCTGGCCTCGGCTTCGTCGATCAGGCCGGCGTTCATGTCGGCGTCGATGGCCATCTGCTTGCCGGGCAAAGCGTCGAGGGTGAAGCGCGCCGTGACTTCCGCGGTGCGTACCGCTCCATGCGAAACCACCAGGAACTGGATCGCCACCAGGGCCAGAAACAGCACGAAGCCCACCACATAGTTGCCGCCCACCACAAACTGGCCAAAGGCTTCAATCACGTGGCCGGCGGCCGATGTTCCCTCCTGCCCGTGCAGCAGGATGCGGCGGCTCGAGGCGATGTTAAGCGAGAGCCGGAAGAGCGTCAGAAGCAGCAACAGCGTGGGAAAGACCGACAGCTCCACCGCGCGGCGAATCTGAATGGCCGAAAGAAAGACAATGACCGATGCGGCCATCGACAGCGCCAGCAACAGGTCGAGCACGGCTGCCGGCAGCGGCACCATCATCACAAAGATCACGCTGATGGCAGCCAGCGGCAGCAGGTGCTCGCGCACCCGCTCGAGAGCGCGGCCCAGGGACGATGATTTTCGGGCAAGCGATCCGGCTGGAAGGGCGGCAGTGCTCATTGGATGCCTCCTCGGTGGGGCGAATCTGTGGATGACGGCGCGGCCTGGTTCTGAGCTGGCCGGGCGGCGGCGTTGCGGCGGCGCTCGCGCAGCTCTTCCTCGACGCGCTGGCGGTAGAGGTAGGCCAGGATCGCGGCTACCGCGGCATAGAGCTCGGCGGGGATTGCCTGGCCCACCTCGACGGTGCGATAGAGCGAGCGCGCCAGCGGCGGATTCTCGATGATCGGGACCCCGGCCCAGCGCGCCTCGGCCTTGATCTCCTCAGCCAGCAGGTTCCGTCCCTTGGCCATTACCCGGGGCGCTTCCATGGTGGTAAAGTCGAAACCCAGGGCCACGGCATAATGCGTCGGATTGGTGAGGACCACGGCGGCGCGCGCCACGTCGGCTTTCACGCGGCGGCGGCGCATCTGGCGCTGGAGGCCCTTGATGCGGGCGCGAATCTGGGGGCTGCCCTCGGTCTCCTTGTACTCGTCGCGCATATCCTGGCGGCTCATCTTCAGGCGCGACTCGCGGCTCTGCCACTCCACCAGGTAATCCACCGCCGACCAGGCGAAGAGCAGCCATGCAGCCGTGAGCAGCAGCCCGTAAACGTCGCTTCCGAGCTGATTGAGACGCTGATTTGAAAAGGGCGGCAAGCTGAGCTGGTGGCCGATCCGCTGCAAGGCGAATACGGCCAGAAAAGCCGCCGGCAAAAGCGACTTGCCCATCCTGGCCGCGGAGCGCAGTGAAAAGAGATTTTTTGCGTTGGTGAGCGGATTGATGCGATCTATCTTGAACCCGATCGACCCGGCATACACCGTCACACCGCCGGTCTGAACAATCCCCGCCATCAGCGCCGTCAGAGCTACGGCGGCCATCACCGCTGCCGGGGGCAGCAGGATGGAGATGGTCAATCGCCGCACCGCCGCGAGAGTCGGCGCAAGAGTGGCGGGTTCCCATCTGGCCGGAGAGCCGAGAAGAAGAAACTCACCCAGCGAGTTCCGCCAGGCTTCCACCATGCGGCTTCCCATCAGGCCCAGCACCATAACTCCGGCCAGCATGCCAGCGGCTGCCGAGAGCTCGCGGCTGTGCAGCAAATCGCCTTCCTTGCGCGCCTTTTCGCGCCGGTGCTGGGTTGCCTGTTCTGTGCGATCGCCGGGCACTTGTTACCCTCCCCAGCCGAGGGCGCCACGCGTGGCAGGCGAGGCAATCAGCCGTTCGGCCATGTCGAGAAGCGAGTCGAAACGCGCCTCGATAAACCGCGGCCAGAGCGCGAGTGAGCCAGTAAGGATGGCAAAGCCGGCCAGCGTCTTGATGGGAACGGTGAGCATCATCACCGGCAGCTGCGGGCTGAGCTTGCCGAGCAGGGCCACGGATACTTCAACCAGCATGGTGGCCGCGAGAACGGGCGCGGCCAGCTCGATCGCGGCAAGAAAGACGCCGCCTGCGGCCCGCACCAGAATCTCGGCCGAGGGCGCGCCGAGCGCGAAGCTGCCCAGGGGCGCCGAGCGAAAGCTGCGCACCACGGAGGCGAGCACGATGCGGTCGAGGCCCGAAGTAATCACCACCAGCAGGCCGAGCATCTCAAACAACTCGCCCATGATCGGGGTCTGCACCGCCGAGTCGGGATCGAGCAGGTTGACCAGCGAGAAGCTGAATTGCATGCCGACGATCTGGCCGGCAAAGACCAGCATCTCGGTAAGCAGCGTGAGCGAGAGCCCGTAAACCAGCCCCACGGCCAGCTCGCCGATCAGGGCAGAAACGCCCAGCGACACATGCGCGTTGGGAAGCGAGGCCACCAGCGGCGCAAGCAGAAACGCCACGGCTCCGGCGAAGACCCCCTTGACCCGGATGGGCAGCGCGGTCGACGAGAAAAACGGCGCGAAGACCATCATTCCGCTCACCCGCACGAGGGCCAGTGTCATCGCACTCAGGAATGTAGTCCAGTCGGACATGGTTCAGCTATCAGCTTTCCTACCCCAGGTACCTGTGAAAGTCCCCCAGCAAAAGTCGCGTATACGCCGCCATCCGCTCCAGAAACCACGGCATGCCGACCAGCAGGATCAGCGCAATCGCGGCCAGGCGCGGCACGCTGGTGAGCGATTGCTCCTGCAGGCTGGTCAGGGTCTGCACCAGGCTCAGCAGAAAGCTCAGCAAGGCAGCCGAGATCAGGATTGGCGCGGCCAGAATCATGGCTTCCTTCATCAGCTGGCGCAGCAGTTCGGCAACCAGATCGGGCGTCATGCGGTCTCCCGGAACAGACTCATCGGACTCTTCCAGCTCATCGAACTCTTTGAGCGCGCTCTCATAAATTGCTACCCGTCAAAAGCTCTTCAAAAGCGAACTGGCAAGCAGGTTCCAGCCGTCGACCATTACAAAAAGCAGGATCTTGAGCGGCGTCGAAACCACCACCGGAGGCAGCTGGAACATTCCGATCGAGGTGGTGATGGATGCGGTAACAATGTCGATGAGAAGAAACGGCAGATAGAGCACGGCGCCGATGGAAAAACCCGCTTTAAGCTCGGAAAGAATGTAGGCGGGAACCACGACGCGCATGGGCAGATCGTCGGGCGTCGCGGGCCGGGCTACCTGGCCGGCCGCGGTGAATAAGGCCAGATCTTTTTCGCGCGCATAGCGCAGCAGAAAATGCTTAACCGGCGCGGTGCCGCGCTCGATTGCATCAATCCCCGAGATCTGGCCGGCGCGGTAGGGTTCCACCGCCTGCTGATCGACTTGATTCAGCACCGGGGTCATCAGGAACCAGGCCATCATCAGCGCCAGCCCCATCAGCGTGGCATTCGAGGGCGCGGTCTGCGTTCCCAGCGCCTGGCGCAGAAAGTGGAACACCACCAGCAGCCGCACCAGCGGCGTCATGGCCATCAGAATGGCCGGCAGCAACGTGATGATCGTGAGGACAAAGAGAATGGTCCACGGCGTCGAGTCGGAGGGATGAAAGCGTGCCTCGAAATCAGGCAGCAGCGGCATTGAGGCCGGACCGGCTGCAACGCGCACAAAGGCCAGCATCACCATGAGACCCTCGCTGCACGCTGCACGGTCTCGCGCGCCGAACTCTCGGCCGCTCCCGCCTTGCGGCCGTCAACTCCTGCTCTTCGTCTATCGAGTCCTGCTGTTCGTCTATCGAGCGCATAGAACGCGGGGCCGCCGTCGGCTGAAGTTGCCACCAGCAGGCGTCTTCCGTCGGCCTCAACCAGCGCCAGCGACTGGCGGGGCGCAAGCGTAATTCGCTCGAGCAGTTGAAGCCGCGGCTCGCGTCGCCTGGTTGCGCGGAGCCTCTGAAGCAGCCATCCTGTCCAGCCACCGAGCGCCGGCTTCGTTTCCGGTTTTCTTTCGGTATCGTGCAATTCCCTCTCCTGTTTCATCTCCCGATTCATTTCTTCAGCCGATGTCATGCGCCGGCCTTATGCCAACCGCGTAAGGCGCACCACGAGATCCGAATCCATCACTTCAAACTCGCTCCATGCCAGTTGCACCTTGCCTGCCGCCAGGGGCAGGTCCACTCCGTTGCTCCATTCGGACTCGATCAGCCGCCCCGGTTCGAGGGCCAGCAGATTCCGCACCCTGAAGTCGCGCAGCGGTATGGAGACGTCGAGTTCGACCGGAAGCCGTGCGATCTGCGCCCCAAAGGCTTTGGCGTTGGTATCGGCGTCGGCGTTCTCAGTCGCTGCCGAGGCCGGGACCAGCGCACGATCCTGCGCGGCAACCGCGATCTGAGAGCCTGGCGTTCCAGCGTCAGACTGCGGATTTTGTCGAGTCGATGCAGGAGTCGCGGCACCACGGCCCGGCTGGGCACTTGGCGTTGGGTTGGGCGCTTTCTGTCCCTGAGCCGGAATGCCCGTCATTTGCGCCGCAGCCATACACAGCCGTTAGGAGCAGCAAGGGGACCAGAGGCGAGCGA
>JBEKCW010000068.1:0-15930 GCA_050014675.1 Occallatibacter sp.
CGGAACCAATGAGATCCACGGCAGTTTGTTTGGCGAGATCACCCGGCCTGGATTGAATGCGTATCAGCGTTGGAATGGCCCCGCTTCAGTCACCGACTCAAGTCTCCTGCTCAAGAACACAAACCGCTATAACCAGTTTGGCGGCAGCGTGGGCGGGCCGATCTGGAAAAACAGGATCTTTGCCTTCTTCAACTACGAGGGGCAAAATCTGGACTCCCCATCGACGAGCACCGGATGGTATGCGACGTCGCAGCTTGCGGGCTTGGCGCCTGCCGGCAGCATTGCCTCTACCTATCTGAATTTTCCGAAGGCAAACGTGCTCGGCACGCTTAGTTCTTCAGCGAATTGCTACGATGCCGGACTTGCGCCGGCGACCTCGCCTAACTCGTCCGCAAATTGCGTAACGATTCCGGGGCAGGGCCTGAATATCGGGTCGCCGCTTACCTCGGGTCTCGGCACACAAGATCTCACCTATGTAAACAACACCGCCCCGGGCGTTGGCAGTGGACTCTCCAACGTCGGCGATATCGGCGAGTACACGCTAAGTTCTCCCACGACCAGCGATTTCAAGCAGTACAACGGACGTCTCGATGCCGACGCTACCTCCAAAGATCACCTCAGCTTCGCCATTTACTGGGTCCCAAATACCTTAACCTTCTACAACGGTGGATACGGCTATGACATCTTTCATCACTCCCAGGTGAACGACGCCTTCTCAGCCATCTGGAACCACACCTTCTCACCGACCTTCCTGAATGAAGCCCGCGCCAACGCGGCAGGATGGCGCTACAACGAACTGACTTCCAACCCGCAGGCGCCCTTTGGCCTTCCCCAGGATTCTGTTACCCAGATCGGGAATATCGGCATTGGCAGCTTCAGCGTCAGCTCCCCGGGCGTTTATGACCAATGGACGTACACCTACAAGGACGTCGCAACCAAGGTGCTGCGCAACCACACGCTCAAGTTCGGTTTCGATTTGACCCGTCTGTATTACCTGGACTTTCCGGTCGGCGATCCCAGTTACACCTTTTACGATCTATGGGATTTCTTGAACGATGCCCCGGAGGCTGAAGGTGGGCCCTATCAGGCAACCACGGGAATTCCCGGAGGCTTCCGCATCGACAACCGCCAGGATCTCTGGGGCGGCTTCGTTCAGGACAGCTGGAAGGCGCTCTCGAACCTGACCATCAGCGCCGGCTTACGCTACTCCTACTTCGGACCGCTGAGCGACAAAGACAACAACATGGGCGTGCTCAGCTTCGGGAGCGGCGCCAATCTCCTGACCGGGATCACCATTCGCACCGGCATCAATTCCTGGACGGCGCAAAAGATGAATTTCGGACCGCAGTTCGGTTTTAACTGGCTTCCGGATGGGTTCAAGGGCAGGCTGGTTGTCCGCGGCGGCTTCGGCTTGAACTATAACGGGGAGCAAATTGCAAACGCCAACAACGACGACGGCAACCCGCCGGGAACGAACTATTTTGCAACGTCCAGTCAAGGCCCGACGCAGATCAATCCGGGTCTCGTTTACGCCGTGTCGAGCAGCCCAACCAATATCTTCGGCTACCCGGCAAACAAGAACGCAATCACCACATTTAACTCCGCCGGTCTACCTACGGGGGGTAATGCTTACCTGAGCGCCATGCCCGGAAAATTGCCCACCCAATACCTGGAGCACTTCTCCCTCGACGTCGAGTACGACCTGGGACACGCGAACATCGTGAATCTTGGTTATGAGGCGGGCCTTGGCCGGCATCTGCTCTACAACTACAACGCCAATGCCCTGGGAGTCATTGAGGGCGCTCCGTTGAATCCTCTTGTCAACAGCGTCGGCATCTTTGGCAGCAGCGGCTCGTCGAGCAACAACATGTTGCTCGCAGGAATCAAGCACCAGTTCTCGCACACCTTCTACGCTGAAGGCCAGTTCACCTGGGCTCACAGTATGGATACCGATTCTGGTCCTTACTCCACGGATCCCTATCTCTACAATCCCGCGTATTCCTACGGGCGTTCTGACTTTGACGTCAACCACACATTCAAGGCGTTTGGCACCTGGCAGCCGGTGATCTTTCGCGGCAGCCATTCCTGGGCGGAGAAGGTCGCCGGCGGATGGTCGCTGAGCGGCATTGCGACCTTTCACTCGGGCTTTGGATGGACACCGGTCTTCAACGCTCCGCACCAGTTCTATTGCAATCTCTGCAACTATGGATACCAAGACCTGCGGCCGCACTATCTTGGCGGCGGCGGCCGTAACACCAGCAACAGTGCCTTTAAGAACGGAACCAACTTCACTAATCCCGGAACCATCAATACGGGCACCAACAACAATCTGTTTTCAGACAGCTATTTCAGTATTCCCGATTTCACCGATGCCATCGCCGACAACCCTGGGCAGACGGCAACAGCGCTCATCCCTCCGCCGGGGATGGACCGCAACGCCTTCCCCGGCCCCGGTTACCGGAATGTCGACTTCACGTTTGCCAAGGACTTTGGTTTACCCAGGATGCGCGTTCTGGGCGAAAACGCGAGTCTCGAAATCAAGGCCAACATGCTCAACGCCTTCAACCTGTTGAACATCAATCCCTCCACCATCAACACCAACATCGCCAATCCGGATCTGGGCGGTGCAACGGGCGCGCTCGGAGCCCGAACCGTCGACTTCCAGGCGCGCTTCAGCTTCTGAGGGTCCTGCACGCTTGGTTTTGTGTTGATTCCGTGCCCCACCTTTTCGTCTTCTTCCTGGCGAAAGGGTGGGGAGCCACGGATGCCTTATGAGCGAATCCTTGCAGTCAGAAACTGCCGATTCGCGCCGTCGCTCGCCGGTCGCAATTACCTAAACGCGGCTGGTTATTCTTTCAGCCGCGCCCTGAGAACCGACTTGCTGACCGGCATTTCATGAAGCAGCAGCTCGGCTGCCTGCACTTCAGGGTTCTCGTGGAACCAGCGCTGCACCACGTTATTTTGAAGCAGGTTGAGAATCGCCAACAGCGACATACCCTGGTGGTGCGCCATCCATTCGCGGACCAGAACACCTTTTCCTGAATGGTTGGAGAAGTCGGCCGCCTCATAGAATCCGAAGGCGCCCACCCATCCGTCCGATGCCATGCGGCGCAGATTGCGAAGTGCGCCGAGGGAGTCGACCGCGAGCGCGAGGAATGTAGAGTAAGGCGAGACAACGGGGCCGGCGGTGGCCTCAATCCAAAGCGCGGTTTGCGGCACGCCGTAGGCCTGGTAGTGATAATGGCCTCCGTCATCTTTCTTTGATGCGCCCGATTCCGAAATACCCCAGGGGATCTTGAGAGACCGCGTGAACCCACGCTGCACCTCAACGCATGCGGCGAGGGTGCGTGCGATGAGAGTGTCGGGATAGCTGCGCATCCATAGAGCAGGCATGAGGTATTCAAACATGGTGCCGGTCCAGGAGAGCAGAAGAAAATGCCCGAAGACACGTACGTGTTCGCGGCCCAATTTGAACCAACTCTCCTGCTTGATTTCGCCGCGGGCGATTGCAATAAATGTGGCAATTCGCGCTTCAGAAGCAATCATGTCGTAGCAGGCTTCATGCAGCTTTAGCGCGCGCACGTCGTAGCCGATGGAGAGAATCTGGCGTCCGGGGTCGGCGAGAAAAGCGAATTCCATTTCCTCGACGAGGCCCTCTGCCCGTTGAGCGATACCGCGAAGATCAGCGGCAAGGCCGCGCAGGTTCTCTGTGGCAGCCGGCAAAAAAGCACGGAGCTGTTCGGCGCGCTCACGAAGCGATGCGTTATTGGCGAATAGTGTCGCTGCGTTAGCCAATTGCTCTTGAAGATGCTCGCCGAACGCAACTGCTTCGTCGATTGTGAGGTCGTGCACATTCCTATCGATCGCGAGTTCATGGGCGTCGCGCAAGGGCGCGTATTCAGGTAACAACCACGGCATGCAATTCCGCAGCATGTCGAGGATCGCGCTGATACGGTGCTCCGTCTCCACGATCCACCATGGGTCTCTCGATTGGTCGATTGGCTGTTCTGAAGCCGCAATGAACGCAGCCTTCGCGGCCGGAAGCCATGCTATCCATTCGTCTATGGATGCATCGGTGACTGGTGGGTTCAATTTTGCCAGCGCGGCTGGAAGCTTCTTTTGCAAGCGCAACACTTGCCAATGGGTGCGAAGCCCGGAGAAGAGCTGACGAGCGAGCAACGGCCTGCGGAGCATGGTGAGAGTGCCGGAAAGCAGCGTATAGAGCGAAGCGGCGAGATTACCGCTATCGACTGAAGAAACGAAGGGCGCATCGCTGAGCGGCTTTAGAGTTTGCGTGTCGTACCAGTTGAATAAATGGCCGCGATACTTTTCGAGCCGCGCAATTGTGGCCAGGCTGCCGTTGGTAAGAGTGACAAATTCGGGCGCAGTGAGGAATCCGAACTCACACGCAGCCTGACGGGCATTAAGCAGTAGGCCAAGGTTGGTGGGCGAGACGCGAGCGGCTTCGAACCCGCCTTCTTCTTCGACATTGTCGGGGATGAGGTAATTGTGACGCTCCGCGCCAAACTGATGGAAGTAGCGCCAGATGCGCAATGCGTGCCCCTGAAGAAACGCTTCATCGCCGGAACCAAGGCGCTTATTCTGCTCGCTGAGCGGCGCATTCAGCCATGCGGCCACGATAGATCCGAAGGCCCATAGAAGCAGGATTGGCGCAGCAACCACGAGCGCATGGTGATGACGCGGGTTGACGACATAAACAATGCCCGCCACTGCCAGGGCAACGAGCGGCGTGAGCGCGAAATAACGGTCGATCAAAGTTTGGTGACCGTTGTGCAATTCGGCCTGGGCCGCAGTTTCCCACTCAAGCAGGCGCTCGCCCGTGATGAAGCGCCTCACCAGCGAGCGAATAATGGCGTCAAGACAGAGAAGCGCCTGGTAGGGCAGAAAGACCAGATTCAGCAAAGCAAGAAACGCCGCCTTCCAGAAGCCCGAAAGCGCCTCGCCTGCGCTGCCTTTGCGGCTGCTGAAAAATGCGCGGCCAAGACCAAACGCGCACTGCACGACGGTGGGAAAGAGCAACAGGACAACCGGGATGATGGTCCAGTAGAGCGGGCCTCCCGGAAGTCCGAGCCAGCCGGCAATAAACAGGATGAAAAGAAACGGCTCGAATAGCGAGCGGCGCAGATTGTCAAAGATCTTCCAGCGGGAAACCTCGGAGATCGGGTTTGGCCCCCAGCGTCCAGACTCGTCGGGAACCCGGGAGAACATCCACTGTGCGATCTGCCAATCGCCGCGGACCCAGCGGTGTTTGCGGCGGCTGTAAGCGTTCAGGTGCGAGGGGTAATCGTCGATGAGCTCTACGTCAGAGGCGAGCCCGGCGCGCGCGTAGGCACCCTCAATCAAATCGTGACTCAGAAGCGCATTGCGCGGGAAGCGCTTATTGAGCACAGCATGAAGTGTGGCCACTTCATAAATGCCTTTGCCGGTGAAGCTGCCTTCATGGTAAAGATCCTGATACGCGTCGGAGATAGCGCGGGTGTAGATGTCGAATCCACCCTGGCCAGAATAGATGCCTGCCAGCCGGGTGCGTGAAGAAGAGCGCACGCTGACGCCGACGCGGGGCTGCAGGATTCCGTAGCCCTCGGTCACAATGCGCAGCTGTGGGTCTATGACAGCCTGGTGCAGGGGATGCGCAATGGCGCCGATCAAGCGCGCTGCTGCGCCGCGAGGCAGTTGCGTGTCAGAGTCGAGAGTAAGCACATAGCGGATCTTGCCTAGCGCATCCAGGCGGCCTGCTTTGATGGGGAAAGCGTCAAATTCTCCTGCCATCAGTTTATTCAGGTCGAGTAGTTTGCCGCGCTTGCGCTCCCATCCCATCCAAACGCCCTGCCGCACGTTAAAGACGCGGTGACGATGGAGCAGGATGAAGCTGCCGCTCTGTGGCGAACTATATTTTGCATTGAGTTGATCGATGAGCCGGACTGCGAGTTCGACGAGCGGGTGCGCATCGTTGGTGTGCGGCTTGCTTACCGAGTCGGCAAGATCTGTGAGCAGCGCAAAATGCAGATGGGCGTCCCGATTGGCGATGAAGCGGACTTGAAGATCGTTCACCAGGCCGCGCACCTGTTTTTCGTTTATCAACAAGGAGGGAACAGCTACCAGGGTGGTGCATTCGGCGGGAATTCCCTTGCTGAAATCGAGCTTTGGCAGTGGATCGGGATCGAAAATGGAAGTGACGGTGCTGTTAGCTAGATCGACCGCGCATTGCATGACTGGCATAAAAAGCGCAAGAGCGGCCACGAACCAGTCGAGCAGGCTGAAGCGAGGCAATGGAATGAGGATGAGGGCCGCGATAAGAACGATCGTGATGATCTCGATGCCGGTGATATAGAAGTTGTCGGCCTCGGCGCGAATGTAGGTGCGCAGGCGCTCGATGAGCGGAGGATGGAATCCGGTGCGCGAGGCAAGCTGCGGGAATCCCTTGTCGATAAGGTAATAACCCACGTGTTCGTGGCGCCGTTGGATTCGCTGGTCGGCGACCGGCTTGGCCAGGCTTTCGCGGGCGAGTTCGAGGGCCGCCTGCGCAACCTGGCCTTCGGTGCAATCGGAGTGACGGGCAATGGAAGCAACGCGCTTTCGATAAAACTCGCGGCTGTCAAAGTCCATTGCGGCGTAAGCTTGCGCCGGATCCTGGCGGAGTGCGGCATCGAACAGGATGAGAGGCTCCATTAAGAACGCCCAGTCGGTATGAGTGACTGTGTGCAGGCTTTTGAGATGAACCTGTAGCATCGAGCCGGGCGCGGTGCCGGGCGAACGCAGCAAGTGGCGAGCATCGTCCAGCAACAATTCGAGCAACGTGAACTTGAGAAAGGCTGAGGCGTTCCACAATTCGTCAAGGGTCAGTGGGTCTTGCGCCTGCAACCCGCGAATGAATTCCCGGAAGACCGGAGCTGAAAAATCACCATTGACAGCGTGAAGATAGGCCGTGGCAATGGCCGCGGGGCGAGGCTCGTCCTTCTGGGCCGGGAGAACGACGCGCGGAAGACAGGCAACAATCCTGGGCCGATCGGAAACGGCACGGACGGCGGCGCGCAGCAGACGCGCGTTCGCTCGCATGTCGAGTAGAGCGGAGCTTGAGTTTGCCGCCGGTTTTGGCGAACTGCGCACCGAGGCCAATTCATGTTGAAGCGCATCGAGGGTGCGCCGTGCGGCGCGGACCCGCGCGGGAAATGTACCCGCCCCGGTGGGACGGTAAATGACATCCCACGATGCCGCTGCGGCGACGCATTCGACCAGAGGGCCGGAGAGCGGCTGCGAGGTTACGGGAATGGTAGCGGTATCAATCATCTTGCCTCATCGGTAGCTTGCGGCTTGCATTTCAAACATGGCGGCATAGCGGCCGCCAAGCGCAATCAGTTGCGCATGACTGCCTTCTTCCACCAGGCGGCCGCCCTCAAGCACCACAATTCGATCGGCCATGCGGACGGTGGAGAAACGATGCGAGATAAGCAGGGCCATCTTGCCTTCAGTCAGTTCGGCGAATCGCTCAAAGACCTGGAGCTCGCTGCGGGCATCGAGGGCTGCGGTTGGTTCATCGAGGATGAGCAGCTGAGCATCGCGAAGATAGGCGCGGGCGAGAGCCAGCTTTTGCCACTCGCCGCCCGAAAGGTCTATTCCGTTTTCAAAGCGGCGGCCGAGCATCTGGTCGTAACCGCGCGGCAGGCGGCCGATCACTCCTGCAGCCATGCTCTTTTCGGCCGCATTTTCAATTTCCTCTGTCGTGTGCGGAACTTCAATTCTTCCAACTACGATGTTTTCGCGCGCCGTCATTTCGTAGCGCATGAAGTCCTGAAAGATAACGCCTATTTCGGCGTGGAGATCGGCCAGGTCGTACTCGCGAAGGTCGACGCCATCCAGCAGAATCTGGCCTTCAGTAGGGTCGTAAAGGCGCGTGATGAGCTTGACGACCGTGGTTTTTCCCTGGCCGTTTTCGCCGATCAGAGCCACGCGTTCGCCGGGGCGAAGGGTGAAACTGAAATCGCTGAGGACGCGCCGATCGGTGCCGGGATAGACGAAAGATACATTGCGAAATTCAAAACCGCGGGTGATCGGGCTGGGCGCGGGAAGGCCATCGGCTTTCGACGTGACAGCCGGCTTCATCTCAAAGAACGCCAGCAGATCGGTAAGGAACAAGGCCTGGTCGGCGACTCCCGAGGCCGTTGAAAAAGCCTGTTGAATATTGCTCATGGCCTGCATGATGGCGGTGGTGATGAGCGTAAATGCGCCGATCGAATAGACGCCATGGATGGTGCGAAAAATACTGAGCACGTATGCAGCGTAGTAACCGAGCTGGCCCAGAACGGCGAGCAGCGCGCCCCAGAAAAGCCTGCGGCGATTGAGCGCGACATTCTCTTTGTAGATTTCGAACGAGAGCGATGAGAAACGCTCGGTGAGGTAGTCGCTCAGATTGAAAAGCTTGAGTTCCTTTGCTGCTTCCTTGCTGCCGCCCACCTGGCGCAGATAGTCCATCTGCCTGCGAATGGGGGTTTGCCTGAAATTCTTGGCGTAGGTAAGAAACGCAAAGTGGCTTTCGCCGAGAAAAGCGGGAATGATACCGGCAATGAGCAGGAGGAGAAGGAAGGGCGAGTAGAACAGGAGTACGGAAGAAAATGCGGCTGCGGTGACGGTCTGCTGAATCAGCCGGCCCATCTGCTGGATCATGGCCAGCCTGTCTGTCGCCTGCACGCGCGCCCGCTCCAAACGATCGTAGAAAACGGGATCCTCATAGACTGTGACATCTAGAGCGGCAGCCTTTCGCATCACTTCGACGCTCACATGATGGGTATAGCGATCGGCGAGCAGGTTGTCGAAGTAATCCACGGCACGGGAAAGCAAGCCCATGAGAACGGCGAGCACGGCCTCTAACGCCACCAGCCACCAGAAGTACGAGGGCAGGGGATGATGAAACCTGATCTGGTTTATGCCGTTGATAATGTAGGGGCCGGCGATAATGCCGATGCCAACAGGCAGAAAGGCGACGATAATGCGGATCGTAATATTCCAGAAGACGACCGATGGGCCCGACTCCCACACAAAATGAAGAACGGGGGGAACATTCTTGAGAGCGCGAATGCGGTCAGCCCACGCACTGCCGCGATTATCTTCGGCGCCGGGTTGGCGTGCGCCGGATTCGCCGGTAATTTTCGCGTCAGTCATGGTTGAGGATGCTCCGTTGGCGGCTGACCCGGTGAGGCTGGGATTAGGCGCGGACGCATTTAAAGCGGAATTTCCTTCACCAAGGCACAATCGGGCGCTTTATGGTGCGCGGCGCCTCAGTATAGTAATCCTCTAATCCGATGCGCTCTTGGAGCGTATCGTTGTTTTTTCGCCGGTCAATCGGCCTGCGGCCCCTCGTTCCAGGGCTGTGAAGCGGCGGCGCTGCGGGGTTGACGAGCGTTGGCCAGGGTCTAAGTTGGCTGGGGTGGCAATTCGTCGGCCGGAGCGTCGCAAGGCTTGAAGCCGGCAACCTCCATTCCGCGCTGGGCTTCGGGGTTCTTCATAAACGTCTCCCACACAAAGCCTGTGCGCGCGTTCTCAGCCATCAGCATGGTAATGCCGGTGTCAATGCCAATCACGTCGGTGTCGTACCAGCCGGTCAACGGGTTGAACGCGTCGACAAATCCGTAGCGGCACCATGCGCCAGGATAGTGATCGTGGATGGTGCGAAGAACGCGCATGCAGGCTTGAGGCAGAAACGGCAACGAGCCCCCGGCTGCACAGGGAACGACTGTTCCATCGATTGGTCCCATCGCCGGCGGACCTCCCCAGATCACATATCCTCGCTCGGAATCCGACGCTGTAATTCCCCACAGCGCGTTGCTGTAATCGGAGAACTGCGTGTTCAGCTCAAGGCAGAAGCGCCGATGCACATCGGTGGCAATCATCGAGTTCTGAAAATAGTCCGCATAGCGGTCGCGCTTGCCGCGAAAGTCGAACCATGCCTGCGAATACTGGTGCACGAACAGCGGCGCGAATGATCCGATATAGCGCAGCCCGTCGTATTCGAAAGTGGTGCGCTTCCACGCAAACCATGCGTCGCTGTTGAGCGGATGAGACGAAGACCCCATCCCCAGCAGGTACATCATCATCAACTCGCTGTATAAATCCCAGCGGGAAGGAATGAAGCCAAGCTCCGGCGTCCATCCGTGCGAGAGCAGCGTTGTATCTTCTGAAAGCCAGGTCCAGTCCACGCGATCGAAGATGGCATGAGCAAGTTGACTGATTGTGTCGTCGTGAAAATGCTGCCGGCACATCAGGATTCCGCACAACAGAATCGCGGTATCGACCGACGAAACCTCAGAGTCCCACATTCTTTCGCCGGTATCGATGTTGGCAAAGTGAAAAAAGAACCCGCGGTGTGTGGGCAGCTTATGCCAAAGAAAAGACAAGCACTGGATAACACGCACGCGCGCATCGGCATAACTCACGAAGCCGCGCTTCTCTCCTATGCAAATGGCGGTCAGCCCGAATCCCGTTGACGCAATACTTGCCGCGTTGCTGGTGTCTTTCGTTCGGACGTTGCAGCGATCCTTGATCAAGCCGGTTGGCGGGTTTGCCTGCTCCCAGAAAAACAGGAAGCAACTATGCTCAAGCTCATCGAGGAGTTGCTCGTCGTCCGGTGTAAGCGATGTGGGCGTGGGAGGAGGTGCAGGTTGCTGGTGCGGCCGCAACGTCATTGCCTGCGGCGCGATGCCGGCAAGCAGAGGCAAACCGCCCGATCGGATGAGCGGAAGGCCGAGGGAGAGACCAGCCATTTGACCGAGCAGCCGCCTGCGTGAGCTTCGGCGTGCCGCGCGCAGATTGATCCCGTCAGTCTCCAGAGGGTCCATTCTCTCGACTCACTGTTCTCCTATGAATTCCGGCAACACGTCTCCCTCGGCCCGTGTTTTGGGCCCACGCCGGCTTTCATCGTCACAAATTTAGATGCGGAAAACTTTAGATGCGGAAAACCTGACCGGCATAATCTCGCCGCGGACAGCAAATTGCGTCAAATACGCGTCCAATCATCTTGTGCAGGCAGATTTGACGTGAAACAGAGAAATATCTTGCTCTGGAGCATCACCGGGGCCGCGGTCGCCGGCGCGGCCATTGCGCTCGTGTTGGGGCTGCACCACTGGAGGCCCGGATCGATGACGATTCAGGGTGCGGTGATTCGCAGCGGCAGCGACGCCCGAAAGCAATTGCCCATCGCCGACGCGGTAGTGACTGCGACGGACGGCGTAACCAGCGTCAGCACCGAATCCGACGCCTCGGGGTATTTCAAAATCAAGCTGCCGGAAGGCCCCTGGCCGGAGCGGATCATCTATCTCAGTTTCCGCCACGCGGACTATAAGCCCCTCGACCTCCAATTGCATACGAGCCTTCGGCTAGCCGGAAAAGTTCTCGAAATCGCCGCGATGGCTCCCATCCCCCCGCCGCCTGGCGACACTCCCGAAGGCGAGCACGCGCAATCGGTCGTCTCAAATATTCGAATAAGGTATACGGAGAATTCTCAGACGGAAGAAAACATCGGCAGCGCGGTGAGGACATTTCAAGTGGTCAACAAAGGGAACGTGCCATGCAACCGCCAGGCGCCGTGCTCGCCGGATAGAAACTGGAAAGCGACATCGGCCTCGTTGTCGCTGGATGCCGGCCCGGGCAATGAATTCCGAAACGTGCGCGCATCATGTATTGCCGGACCGTGCCCGTTCACGCGAATCGATTCGAGCGGCTATGAGCATGGCGGCCGGAACATTACCGTTTCCGCTCTGGATTGGTCGGATACAGCAGTGTTTCTGGTGGAGGCCGAGGTGTTTCGTACTGCAATCAGCTCAAATGTGCGCCAGTCATATCCCGTGGTTTTCGGCCGGGCTCTCAACTTCACTGTTCCGCCGACACAAGAAGGGGTCAGCATCGAAGCTGAGGTCGACGGAACATCCATGGTCTTTCCACTTGGACCGGAGCTCTTTCTGAGCTGGGCAACCTGCACGAGCAGAAACACCACCCTGTCACAAGGCGGGACAGCTTACAGCTGCGAACTCAAGCCGGGATACAAATTCTAGAAACAAGTAGGACGGGAGTTGCCGATAGGCGGCTTTCTTGGTCTCCCATCCATCGAGCAAAAAACGCTCGATGGATGGGGCACGGGAGCATCTGCTATGCGTCGGCTTCGACGGTGCCACACCTATGCCGACAACTATTCCGTTCGCAGCGCCAGCATAGGGTCCAGCCGCGACGCGCGCCACGCTGGCGCGATGCACGCCGCGCCGGCCACCGCCAGCAGCAACCCACTCACCAGGACAAACACCGCCGGATCGAGCGGCCGCGTCGCATACAGCATCGACTGCACCAGCCGCACCGCGCCCACGCTGCCCGCAAGCCCCAGCACCAGCCCCGCCAGCACCGGCTTCATGCCATCCAGCAGCACCTGCCCTAATACCCGGTCCCGTTGCGCGCCCAGCGCCATCCTTATCCCGATCTCCTGCGTCCGCTGCGCCACCATGTACGACAGCACGCCGAAGATGCCGGCCGCCGCCAGCACCAGTGACAACACGGCAAAGCCCAGAAGCAGCGTGGTGTCAAAGCTCGCGTCAAAAGTTACCGTGCCCAGCAGTTGATCCATGGTGAGCACGTTGTACACAGGCAGGTCGCGGTCCAACTGCTGCACGGCACGCTCGACCGGCAGGGCAAGCTGCTCCACGTCGCGGCGGGATCGGATCACGAGCATCCCGCTGTTCTCGGTTCCGGCAAAGATCGGGTAATACTGGATCGGCTTTGGTTCCTGGTAGAGTGCGGAGCGCGTGTCCCCCACGACGCCGACAATCTCCCAGTTCTTGTTGTGATAGCGAAGATGTTTTCCGATGGGTTCCTCGTTGGAGAAATACTGCCGTGCGAATGCGGCGTTGATGACCGTCTGGTTGGCCGCCTCCAACCGCTGATCCGTGTCAAACAGACGCCCACGCAACAACCGAATCCCCAACGTTTGGAAGTAGCCGGGCTCGGCATCGGAATTGATGGCGAATTGCGCCGTGCCATTCGGCAACGGAGGATGCTCGACGATGGTAAAGCCCTCGTCTCCCGGGTAGCCGTTTCCGGGAACGGTCTGCGCCAGGCCCGCGGCCTCCACGCCCGGCAACTCGCGCACCCGCTCCAGCAACCCCGAAAAAAAGTTCACGCGACGGGCCGCGTCGTTGTAGTTTCCGCCAAACAGATTGATACGCAACGTCAGCACGTTCTTCGTATTGCAGCCCAGGTCGCTATAGCGTAACTGCAGATAGCTCTTTAGCAGCAGCCCCGCCACGACCAGCAGCACCACCGTCAATCCCACCTCGGCAGCCAGCAGCCCTCTGCGCAGCCGCGTGCGCCGCTGACCCGCACTCGCCGTGCGCGTCGCGTCCTTGAGCGCCGTTGATAGCTGGCTGCCCATGGTGCCGGCCGCAGCAAACAGCCCCGCAAACAGCGCGCACAGCACTACCAGCGCCACGGTGAACGCCGCAACCGCTCCGTCGATCCGGACCGCCTCAAGGCGCCCGACGTTCTGAAACGTCAAGTGTCCCAGCCATTGCACCAGTCCGTAGGCCATCGCCAGGCCCGTCGTGCCGCCCGCGGCCGTGAGCACCAAGCTCTCCATCAACTGCTCGCGCAGCAGACGAGCGCGACCCCCGCCCAGCGCCATCCTGATTGCCAGCTCCTTGCGCCGCGCCGCCGCGCGGGCCACCAGCAGATTCGCGACATTCAGGCAGGCAATCAGCAGCACGCAGCCCGATGCAGCCAACAACATATACAGCGGCCGCTTTATGTCGCCCACTATGTCGTTCAGCAACGGCTGCGTGTTGGCAGCTTTGCTCACGAAAGGATTGTTGAGATTTGCATCGTGCACCTGGCTGGTAATGATGGAGAGATCGGCCTGCCCCTGTTCCTCCGTCACGCCGGGCTTGAGCCGCCCGACGATTTCAAATTGGTGGTTGCCCACTGCCGTCATGTACGCAGCTGGGAAGTAGTTATATATTGGCGTCCACAGTTGCGTCGCGGAGCCGGGAAATGCAAACCACTTGGGCATTACGCCGATCACTTTGTAGGGCAGTTTGTTCAGCCGGATCGTCTGGCCCACGATCGCCGGATCGCCGCCAAAACGCCGCTTCCACAGGCTCCAGCTCAGCAACACCGCCCGATTGCTGCCAGGCTGGTCCTCGCCGGCCATAAAGTTGCGCCCCAGTGCCGGTTGCACGCCCAGCGTGGGAAGCAGATTCACCGTGCAGGCCGCGCCCAACAGCATCTCCGGCAGTTCGCCGCCCTCGGTCGACAGGTTGAACTGCGCCTCGCCCAGCATCGCCAGGCTGGTAAAGCTGCGGTTCTGCTTTGCCCACTCCACATACATGCCCGGCGCTAAGCTGTTCATTGGAAACTGCTCGCTTGAATTCTCGTAAATCGCGATCAGCCGTTCGGGGTTCTCAAACGGCAACGGCTTCAGCAAAACGCTCCACACCACGGCAAACAGTGCAACATTCGCTCCGATCCCCAGCGCCATCACCGAAACCGCCGGCGCCGTAAACGCCGGTGTCCGCACCAGGGTCCGCATCGCATATTTCAGATCGCGCCACGCGGTCTCCACTACCACAATGCTGTTCTGTTGCCAGAGCCGCTCCCGCACCTGCTGGCAGTTGCCCAGCTTGATCCGCGCCTGCCGCCGCGCTTCGTCCGCGGTCATTCCGCGCGCCATGTTCTCAGCCGTTTCTTCTTCGAGATACCACTCGATCTCGCTCTGCACCTCGGCGTCAGCGCGCTTCCTGCGAAAAAATTTGAGCCAGCTCATACCGCCTCCTCAACTCTGTCTCTCTTCGCCCATCACCAATCCGATCGCCCGCGTCATCTGCCGCCAGCGGCTGGTCTCGCGCACCAGCCGTTTCTTACCGGCCGCCGTCAGCCGGTAGAATTTCGCCTTGCGGTTGTTCTCGCTCGCGCCCCAGTAGGACGAAACCCACCCGCGATCCTCCAGCCGGTGCAGCGCCGGATACAGTGACCCCTGCTCCACCTCCAGCACGTCCTCTGATGTGCGCTCGATGATTTTGGCAATCGTGTGCCCATGCGCATCCCCGCCCACCAGCGTCCGCAGAATCATCATGTCCATGGTGCCCTTCAACATCTCGCCGTCGGGCTGATCCCGCTTCACCATCCCTGCCTCCACTAGAACTTCTATGGGAATAGATCTTACACCACTCGAACTTCTATGGGAAGAAAGCTGGCGGAGAAATTTTGGGGACAATCTCAGATGCCTGTGATGTCAATCACGGCCACAGACGGGCCGCGCCGCGGACGCCGCTGGAATCGCCATGTTTGGCGGGAACCACCGCGGTGGCTGCGGATTTACCAAAGACCCAGTCGGCGATCTGCGGCGGCACGTTGCGATAGAGCCGCTCGATTCGGGAGAGGCCGCCGCCCAGCACGATGATGTCGGGGTCGAGCAGGTTGACCACGTGGGCAAAGGCGCGAGCGAGGCGATGTTCGTAGCGCTCCAGCGCGGCCACGGCCTGCGGTTCGCCAGCCTCGGCAGCGGCAGCGATTTCGACGCCGGGAAGTGAGAATCCCGAGGCACGACGGTAATCTTCTTCGAGCGCCGGACCGGAGAGCCATTGCTCAATGCAGCCGCGCTGGCCGCAGTAGCATGGGTCGCCCGGATATTCGTCGGGACTCTGCCAAGGCAGCGGATTGTGCCCCCATTCTCCGGCGAGGCCATTGAGGCCAAGGTGCATGCGGCCATCGAGGGCGATGCCCGCGCCGCAGCCGGTGCCGAGAATCGCCGCAAACACCACAGCTTTGCCGGCCGCGGCGCCATCCACGGCTTCAGAGACTGCGAGGCAATTCGCATCGTTGACGCAGCGGACTTGGCGGCCCAGCGCGACCGACAAATCTTTCTCCAGCGGCCTTCCGTTG
>JBEKCW010000069.1:0-15849 GCA_050014675.1 Occallatibacter sp.
GAGCGTAAAACCGCACCAGCGTCCGTATCCAAAGCAACGCCAGGATCCATCCCGCCGTCAGCCACCCCAGCGACTTGAACGCCAGCCGCGAGTTCCAAAGTTCGAACGCCAAAATCGGCAGCCCAAAGAGCAAAATGAAATCCAGCGCCCGCCAAAACGCCAGCATCAGCGCGTTATTGAACAGCAGCACCAGGTTCTTGGTCCACCCCTCAATCATTGCGCCCGTCGAGCGGTACATGCGCGCCGCGAGTGCATCTTCGGCATACCGGAACCGCAGCCCGATCTTGCGCCGCTTGGCCAGAAACGCCAGTTGCACGTCCTCCAGCACCTTGTCGGCCACGCTCACATGCCCACCCAGTTTGCGGTATGCCTCCCGCTCAATCAGCAAAAACTGCCCATTCGCTGCCGCAATTCGTTCCACCGGGTCAGAAACCTTCGCCGTCGGATAAGCCAGCGCCAGTTCACAAAACACCAGCGGCATCAGCGATCGCTGCGTAAACCCGGTTGCAATCTGCCGAGGCGAGTAGCTCAGCACTCCAGCCTTATTCCGTTCCGCCTCGTGAATCGCTCGCCGCAAATCTCCCTGCTCATGCACCGTATCCGCATCGGTAAACAACAGCCAGCGCCCGCGCGCCCCTCTTGCAGCCGTCCACACTGCGTTGGCCTTGCCCGTCCAACCCGGCTCAAGCTTGCCGGCCTGCATTAGAGTTACGCCCGCAAATCCACGCGCTATCTCAGCGGTTCGGTCAACCGAGTGATCGTCCACCACCACCAGTTCCCAATCGCGGCCCAACGCAAATATCTCCTCCGACTGGCTGACCAGTGACCTGAGGCAATCGCCCAGGCAATCCTCTTCGTTGCGCGCCGGCACAATCACCGTCAGCTCAATCAGCTCTTCCGGCTCCGGCTGGTCGAAAACCGTTCCCGCGCCGGCCATCGCCGCCCGCTCGCGCCAGTCCAGCGGCGCGCCTGACTCTTCGCCCTCGTCGCTGAGCCCCAGCACCGGCTTGTACTCGCTCTTGCCCTCACTGGCCTCGCGTCTCGCTATCATCGTTCGCCAATTCCCGCGCGGGCTCTATCAATTCCAGCCGCATCGCTTCCGATTCTTCCCACTCGCTCGTATTATAAAAAGGTGAAGTCCCGTCGACTCTTGCCCCCTCTGCTGCTTGCTTCCCTGGCCCTTGCTTCAGGATGCAACCGCGGAGCACACCCCAAAATGCTCAATATCGCAGCACCAGACTTCACTGTCTCAGACGGCTCCAGCAGCATCCACCTTGCCAACTATCGCGGAAAAGTGGTTCTGCTGAACCTGTGGGCCACCTGGTGCGCCCCCTGCGTGCAAGAGATGCCGGCGCTCGTCCAGCTCCACCACGACCAGCCCAATCTGGCCATTCTCGCCATCAGCATCGACGAAGACCCTGACGCCTACAAGCACTTTATAAGTGAACGCCATATCGATCTCACCACCGTCCGCGATCCAGACGAGCGTATAGCCAAACTCTACGGCACCGATGGCTGGCCAGAAACCTACATCATCGATCGCAATGGTGTTATTCGCCGCAAGGTAGTCGGTGACCCCGACTGGTCCAACCCCGAGATCCGCTCCTTCATTCAGGGCCTCTAGCCCAGCCACTCGCGTTGCCGCCAACCTGCTAACTCGCCATGCGTGCGAAGCAGGCTCTGACTTGCTGTTTTTGTGTCAAAACCAGTCTTTTTAAGTTCGTTGATACCCCGTACCTGCGCCTACTTCGCATTTTCGCTCTTCCAAATCCAAAAAAAATCAAGCGCCCTCTTGACACAAATCTTGTTTCGGTGTACTAGTGTTATAGTACATTGATTTCAGCGATGACTACCCCGCTCAAACCCGCCTTTCGACTCCAGCTTGACCTCCGCAGCGGCGTGCCCGTCTACCGCCAGATCATCGACCAGATCCGCGGCGCAATTGCATCCGGCGCGCTCTCTACCGGCGACCAGCTCCCCACCGTCCGCCAGCTGGCCGTCGACCTCGCTATCAATCCCAATACCGTCGTCCGCGCTTACAAGGAACTTGACCTCAGCGGCCAGCTTGAAACACACCAGGGTACCGGCACCTTTATCAGCGAACAAAAATCGGCCCATCCCGCCGACGAACGCGAACGCCAGCTCAGCCAGATTGTGGCCGATGCCGTGGCTCGCGCCGGCGCCGCGGGATTCACCCTCGACCAGCTAATGGAGAACTTGAGGACCTGGCCCAATCGGCCGGCCTCGAAGGAGAAAGAATGATATCCAGGATCAGCCAACAACCACCCAACCCTGTAGCCATTGCCGCGTTTGTGATTTCGATAACAGCCGGCGGCATCGGCACCTCCCTCACCGAGCGTACCGCAAGCGCCGAACTTCTGCTTCGCTCCCGCCACTTCCGTTTCACCGTCCCCCGCCGCAGCGCCTGACTCACGCTCACCGCGCAAACTGCTATCCTTTTTCCATGACGACTGTTGAGATCCTCTTTCGCTACGCTGCTCCGCCAACCGAGAGAGTAGCGCTGGCGCTGGCACATGCGCGCGACGTCTACGGTATCCGCAGCCTGGCCCTCGACCGCGACGCGCATACCGTCCGTGTGGAATTCGACGCCACACGCCTGACCCCGGCCATTGTTGCCAATTTGCTCTCTGCTTCTGGCCTGCAACTCGCCGAGGAGCTGTCGCTGATTCCGCCGCCTGCGCCCCAGCCCGAGCCTGCGCCGGCCGCGTAGGGCTGTCTTTCTCGCTTCGCGCAGACCGATTTGGCCCATGCGCTCGCGCCGAACATGCGACAATTCACATCTACTCCCGATTTTATTTGATGGCCAGCGCGCGCAAACCCGTGATTGTCCGCAAGTTCACCCGCGACTGGTGCGCCGGCTATGCAGGCCCCGAGCTGGGCCGCAATGGCGCTGAACTCGAGATTCTCGATCTTGCCGGCAAGGTCATCCGCATGGTCTGGGAACAGGTCAAGTGGGTTTGCTACGTCCGCGACTTTCCCTCATCCACGGCCGATCCGGCCAATCCCGAACGGCTGCTGCGCAAGCGCTTCGCCATCCGTCCGCGAACGCCCGGCCTGTGGATGCGCCTGACCCTGACCGACGGCGACGAAATCGAAGGCCTCGCTGCCAACGATCTATCTTTGGTCGATGGCGCCGGGTTGATGCTCACCCCGCCTGACACACGCTCCAACACCCAGCGCATCTTCGTGCCGCACAAGGCTATCCAGTCTCTTCAGGTGCTCAGCCTGATTGGCGCACCCGGACGACGCGCGCCGTCTGCGCCGCGCGAAGTTGAACCTGAACTTTTCCCCACGGAAGGAAACTGACCGAAAGGCAGCTCTTAGCTTTCAGCTTTTAGCTCCAAGGTGCATGGGCGAGGAACGCTGCAATCCGGGCGCGAATTCGAGAAAATCAGGTTACCGCAGAAGCTTGATTAACACGCTTATATTCAGCAGCTTGCGAGGATAAATGCAGGGCGCGCAAAAATGCGCAAAATGACAGAAAACTGCACAACATCCTGTGCAAAACAGGGGTTTTGGGCTGTGTTTTGCGAACGAATGTAACTGCAGTTTTGTTACATTATGTCGAATAACCATTTGTTTTTGCTTATACATAGTTCAAAAATATCCTATTTACTTTCTGAGCAACCCCGGGGGGGGAGGGGTATGTTTTTTGGGTACAGACCGGCCACATACCTGACATTTTGAACCGGGTACATACCTGACGCTGCATAAGCCCATGGGCGTTTGTTTAAGACGTCGAAATGGACCAGGAAGATCGACAGTTGGGCCGCCAGACAGAACTCGCGCATGAGGACAGTATGCAGCAGGAAGCGGAAATTGCATGCAAAGGCAATTTGCCCAGTGCCGGTCATCGGGGACCGGCGCTACCGGGCGTAGGATTGCGCGGCGTCATTGATGGGACACTCGCCCGGCGGCGAGGCCAGCAGCGACTTGTAGAAGCTCGAAGTGAGGTGCATAACGTGCTCGTCGATGTAATGCTCCATCACCCAGGCCCGCGCCGCTCGGCCCATGCGCTGTGCTCGTTCCGGATCGGCCAGCAGCTTCGAAACCGCCTCCGTAATCGCTTCGGGATAGCCGGGAGGAATCAGCAATCCGGTCACCTCAGGCACCACGGAGTCGCGCGAGCCGGTCGAGAGCGTGGTAACCACCGGGATTCCGGTAGCCGCAGCCTCGAGAACTACATTGGGGAAACCCTCCCGCCAGGTTGGCAGCGCCATCACGTCCATCACCCGGTAATACGGCAGTGGATCGGGCACGTAGCCGGTTAAATGAATCCTGGGATGCGCCAGGATACGATCGCGCAGGCTTGCTGGAAGCTCATCTTCTCCGTTGTCGTACCAGCCGACCAGCAGCAGGTGAGCCTCGGGCTCGCGCTCGAGAATCTGGTCGAATGCGTCAACCAGCTCCGGCACACCCTTGTCGCGCGTGAGGCGACCCACAAATCCGACCACCTTAGCCCCCATCGGCAGCCGCAGCCGCACGCGGACCTTGGACGGCCCCGGAGTGAAATGGTCGGTATCAACGCCGTTGCTGCTTCCTTCGCCCAGCAGATGCATCCTTGATGCGGGCCCGACCCCGAGCGCCAGAGCCTGTGCTCTCAGGCTGCGGCTGTTGCATAGGACCACGTGCGCGCCCCGCGCAGCCAGCCGCTCAGCCGCCAGCAGGATGCGGCGCTTGACCCCGTTAGTGGTCTCAAGCTTCAGGCCCCTGAGCATATAAACCCGCCGCGGCACGCCTCGCAGCCAGGCAGCCAATGTTCCCAGGAATCCTGCCTTCGGCGTGCTGAACTCCACCATGTCAGGCCGCAGCCGGCCGATCAGCAGCCAAAGCCGCACCAGCGAAATCAGATCGCTCACCGGCGCCATGCCACGGCTGATGGGAATCGCGACGCAACGGACTCCTTCGAATGCGGCGGTTCGGGTCAGCAGCACTCCGGGGCTCGACACTACAGTCACATCGAAGCCCGCGGCGCGCAGTGCGCGCAGGCGTCCACGAAGCACCAGGCATGTTTCGTGGCGCGTGACGCCGACCAGGATGCTTTGCTGCCGAGAGGCCGGCGATTGAGCAACTGAATCCAGATCGAGAAATGCCGTAGAGGCCATGGCTGTAATAACCAGAAAGGTTGGAATTCGATTCTTAGAGTAAGCAAATGAACTGTACTATTTCTGGACAGTTAAATGAGTGACGCAAAACACAGCCAAAACTATTCTCGAACCATAACAATCTGTTCCTACCGGGAAGAGCATGTCAAACAGACTGAGGGTCCTCCTCTTGATTCCGCATTTAGGGGGCGGCGGAGCAGAGCAGGTAACTGCACTGTTGGCCAGAGGACTCTCCGATCGCAAATACGAAATACATCTGGGGCTCGTAACGCAAGAATCATTGCCGGCCGAAGCTGCGCCTGGCACCGTGACCGTGCATGCGCTTGGCGCATCCAGGGTCAGGCACAGCGCTGGCCGAATCCTCAAGCTGGTGCGCAGCCTCAAGCCCGACGTGGTTCTTTCAGGCATGTTCCACCTCAACTTTATGGTGCTGATGTTGCGCCCGCTCTTCCCGGCGCGAACTTCGGTTGTCGTCCGCCAGAACACGACCGTCTCTGCTTCTCTTGAGGCCGACGTGCTGCCCTGGTACACGCGCTGGCTCTATCGAGTGCTTTACCGTTTTGCCGACCGCGTCGTCTGCCAATCACGGGCCATGGCCGATGACCTGGTAAGCGAGCTCGGCATTGCGGCGGAACGGCTCGCGGTGTTGCCCAACCCGGTGGATTTCGAGAAATTAAGGAGCCTGGCGCAGCCGGAGCCATGGCCGGGGCTTGGCCCACATCTGCTCGCCATAGGCCGGCTTACTCCCGAGAAGGGCTTCGATCTGCTGCTGAACGCATTCGCCCAAATCCGCAGGGATTTTCCCCATGCCGGCCTGGTGATCGTTGGCAAAGGACATGAAGAGTCACGTTTGAAAGCACTGGCGATTCAATTAGGAATCGCGGACGCAGTTTGGTTTGCCGGCTATCAAGACCGGCCGGCGCGGTTCTATGCCGGGGCTGACATCTTTGTGCTCTCCTCGCGCCACGAGGGAATGCCGAACGCGGTGCTCGAAGCCTTTGCCAGCGGATTGCCAATTGTGTCTACCCCTGCCTCAGGCGGCCTGACCGACCTGTTGAAGTGCTCCACAAACGCCTGGCTTGCCCCTGATGTGAGTGTCGCCGGACTGGCTCAGACTCTCAAAAAAACTATCGAGACACTCGAAGCCCACGACCCGTGCTGGGACCGGCATCGATCTCAGAGGCGGGCTCGCCTTCAGGCACTTATCGGGTCAACTGGGCTTCGCCTTGAGCGCGCGCGCATCGCGGCTGCTGCCGACGGCCCCAGGTCCGCGCATTACGCAGAGTTCAGCGGCGAGTTTGAGTTTGAGCGCGCCTACGAGGCCTATGAGGCTCTCATCGATGCGTTATGCGCGGAGTGCCGCGCATGAGCCACGCGGCGCTCGTGATTCCTACCATCGACCTCATAGGCGGGGCTGAGCGGCAAGTATTGGTGTTGGCCGCCGGCCTGCGACGGCGCGGCTGGAACGTAACCGTGGTGGCGCTGGCGGGAACAGGCGGAGAAGCGGCCGCGGCACTCAAATGCGACGGGATTCAATACATCTCTCTCGAAATGCGCAAGGGCCTCGTCGATCCTCGCGGCTGGCTGCGCATGATTGCCTGGCTGCGGCGGAATAATCCTGATGTTGTTCACGCTCATCTGCCTCACGCCGCGTGGATGGCGCGCTGGTCGCGAATTCTGGCGCCGGCCGCGGTGGTTGTGGATACCATTCACAGCGCATCAACAGGCGGTTTGTGGCGCAGGTTCTTTTACAGTCTGAGCCATTCCCTGCCCGATGGCGTGATCGCCGTGAGCCACGCTGCGGCCGAGGCGCATGTGCGCGCCGGCATGGCCGATCCGGATCACCTGACTGTGATTCCCAACGGCGTGGACATAAAAACATGGCGGCCGGATGCGGCAAACCGCGAGCCCCTGCGCCGCGATCTCGGATTTGGAAAAGAGTTTGTGTGGCTGGCTGCGGCGCGGCTTGAGCAGGTAAAGGATTTCTGCACGATGCTGAGAGCCTTCGAAAGGGTGCAAGGGCCGGCGCGGCTGGTGATTGCCGGGGCTGGATCGCAGCAGCGAGAGCTTGAACTCCTGGCGGAGCGAATCGGCGCAGCACGGAGAGTCACATTTCTCGGCTTTGTGCCCGACGTCAGGCGATGGATGCAGGCGGCGGACGGGCTCATTTTGACTTCGCGCTTGGAAGGCCTGCCCATGGCGATCCTCGAGGCGGCGGCATGCGAATTGCCCCAGGTTGCCACCAGAGTGAGCGGAACCTGTGAAGCGATTGCGGACGAAGTGACGGGGCTGCTCTCGAGGCCTGGGGACTATGCAGATATAGCCGATGTCATGAATCGCCTGATGGCGATGCCGATTGAGGAGCGAAGATCGATGGGTGCTCGCGCCCGCCAACGCGTTGTTGAGCGGTTCAGTCTTGAGGCCGCGCTCGATCGGCATGAGGCTTTGTATCGCGAGTTGCTTGCTGCGAAGCGCCGGACGGCAGCCGGACCCCGGGCTGCTGCGGCCGGCCCGGTGCGCCAGCCCGATTGCGCTCCCGATGAAGGCGGCGCTTCGATTCGTGCATGAATCTCCGGCCGGCAAAGTGCGCGTAGGCCGCATTTTCACTCAGCCACTCCAAAAACGTAAGGCGTGAGGGCGGGAATTCCGCGAGCGCTTCGTCGACTGACGTGAACTGTGCGGCGTGCTCGCGGGCAAACGCTGCAAACTCGGCAGATTGCGCCTCGGTCATCGTGTTCGGATGCAGGCAGATGGTCCACAGGCCAGCGCGCTTTTTCGCCGGCCCCCAAAGCTGTTGCGGAATCCACTTGAAGCCACCGCGCAAGAACGGCCTTTGCGCGAATCCATCGGATAGCAGCGAAATACCCTCCGCGCGCAGAGCTTCGAGCGTGTTGCTGTCGAACCCGTGGCGCGGCGCAACCCAAAGGGTTGGGCTCAATCCGTGTAACCGAAGAATCTCGAGACCCGCTCGTATCCAGGTTCGCTGCGTCAGTGCGGAAACGCCGGCGAATTCACTTTCGTTGTGCAAGCGCGCAAGGCTGCGTCCGCGGCTGCCCGCTCGGTGCTGGTACCCGTGCAGTGCAATCGCCGCACCAGCCCGCTCCATCGCACCCATGCGCTCCCAGAAAGACTCGTCGTGGCTGCTGATGCGAAGCTCGGGGTCGCGATTATCGGGGACGACGGCCAGGATCGGTTTGAGTTTGAGTTCGCAAGTGAGCGCGGCAACGCGCAACCAGGGCTCGCGTTTGACCGTGGGGCAAAGATCGTCAACACGCAGCAGATAGCGCGCTGAACTCGGGGTCATATTGCGGCCTCTTGTTTGGGAGTGAGCGCAGAGGCCTCCGCGCGTGCCAGCACTTTATACGTCCAGTACCAGAGGAAGATGAATGTGCTCACCGTCCACAGCGAAGTGGCCAGAGCAATGCCGGCCACGCCATAACGCCGCATCAACACCAGGTTCAAAACAATATCCAGTACAAGGTTGATGACGCCGCAGTAGAGCACCAGGTCGGTGCGCAGCATCGCGATCAAAAACCGGTAGAAGACGCGGCTGACTGCGAAGAATGGAATCTGAATGGCGAACATGGCCAGCACCCGCGCAACCACAGCGGTGTCGCGCGATCCGAATGCTCCATGCTGAAGCGCGATCGTGACCAGTGGGTGTGCGCATGCGATGAGCGCTGCGGCAATCGGAACGGAGACCGCTGCGGTGCTTAGAGCCCAGGTACGAAGGGTCGCGCGGCAGCCCGGCCATTCACGGTGGGCGATGAGCCGAGAGATGGGCGGCACGATGGCCGTTGAAATAGCGCCGGCAAGCAGCGCGAGCACAACGCTTACGAAACGGTTGGCGTAGACCAGCGCAGAGACGCTGCCCGCAGCCAGCATCGCGGCCATCGACTGATCTACCAGCAGACCGCCCGATGCCACCACGCCGCTCAGCAGAACCGGACCGTACTGGCGGCCAACCTGCGCCACAGCCGGGCTCATGCCGTGCCAGCGAAGGCTGAAGCGGTAGCCGCTTCGGTGCATCATGGTTGCCACAATGCTCACGTAGATCAGCGTTCCGGCGAGCGTCCCGTAGACCATCGCCCAGATGCCGAACCGTTCGCCGAGGGTAAGTGCGGCGGCAATAATCGAGAGCGATATGACAATCGGCGCAAGCGCCGGAACCGTGAAGCGGTTGAGCGTGTTCAGGACCGAATTGCAAATGGTCGCGATGCCGGTCAACGGAACAAGAGGCAGGAGCGCGTAGAAAAGCCGGATGGAAAGGGCGAGCTTACCGGCGGAAAAGCGCGAAGCAATCAGCGGAAAGATGGCGTGCGCAGCGAGCGCCATCGCACCCGACGCGGCAACCAGCAACACGCCCAGCCACAACATTGCGCTTGAAAGCAACTGCTGCGCTGCTTCCCTGCCCTCGCGCTCGCGCACGCCGATCAGCGTTGGCACCAGCGCCTGGTTCATCGACTCGGCAATCAGGTTCACCAGCAGGCTGGGGATGAGCGCCGCTGCCAGAAAAGCATCCATCGCGTCGCCGCGCCCAAAGACGCCGGCAACGGCGATTTCTTTGCATGTGGCCGCGGCTTTGACAATCAGGCCGGCAACGCCGACCGAGAGCGCGGCGCGGAGGATGACGCGATTCATCAAAGGAATCCGGGGTGACTCGGTCGTATCCCTCGATAGTTGGGCGACGGTTGACATCGTGCTCGCTTCACGCCGCCAGTCTCTTGATCTTCGGACGCTTCTTCCGCAATTGAATCCAAAGATCGTATTGAAGCTGGGCTTTGGAAAAGAAATCCGGCGAAAGCCCGAGGGCCTGCCCGAGACGGATACTCAAATCGACAGTAACCGCGGTACGGCCATTGAGGATGCGCGAGATTGTGGCGCGCGCAACGCCGATTCGACGGGCAAGCTCCGTGGCTGTCGTCGTGCCCAGAAACTCTTTAAGCAGTTCGCCAGGGCTGGCCGGGTTGTACATATTCGCCATGCTTGTTACCTCCTAGTGATAGTCCTGGTAATCCACAAGAATCGCGTCGTCGCCCTCAAAGGTAAAGGTGAGCCGCCAATTCCTGTTGACGGTTACCGCCCAGTGTCCTTTGAGATCACCTTTCAACGGGTGCCAGTCCGATCCCGGCCGGTTCATATCTTGTGGCACCGAGGCCAGGTTTAACGTCGTGAGCAGGATGCGAAGCCGTGCCTCGTGCGACGGCTGTATTCCCGTCTTGGAGCCCGTCTTGAAGAACTTTTCAATCCCGCGATGCCGGAAAGTCCGGATCACTTTTCACATTGTAACATGGTATGTTACACCTCCAGCACACCGGCGAACGCTTTCAAACGCCAGGCAGGGCGCTCGAGAATTCGGAGTGAAACAGGCCTCTAGTCGCGACGGCGACTCCTGCCCGAGCCGCGCCGCCAGCGCGATGACAGCCAGCAGGAACCATGCCGTGCGGCTTTCTTCAACCGAGGCGACACCTGCCGTCACACCCCACACCAACAGCGCCACCGCAAATGTAAGCCTCAAAGGGGCGCGCATCTGGGCAACGTTCCGCACCGCCAGCACAAGAACAACCATGGCCAGAAAAAGCGCGCACAATCCGCCCGACACAACCAGAGAAAGGGCGGTGTTGTGAGCCGTATCGATGGGTGAAAGGTGCGCCGCATCGGTAAAGGTTCCGGCGCCGGTTCCAAACACCGGTGCGTGAACAAATGCCCGCCAGCCCGCCGACCAGATGTTGACGCGCTGGTTCAGATCTCCATGCCTCAGCTGGGCGGGGATCGTAGCCAGGCGCTCGATGGTCTCAGCGGGAACGGCGAACCACAACAGCGCGGCAACGGCCGGAAGAGCGAGCAGGGCGCCTACGGCCGCCCGGGCATGTCCGCGAAAGAGAATAACAGTGGTGCCCAGCAGTGCTGCCAGGGCCGCGATGAATCCTCCGCGGGATGCGGTGAGCAACACCGCGGCCAAACCCAAAGGCAGGTATCCCGCTGCCAGAATGCGCGCCGGCCACCGGCGCTCGCAGCCAACCAGCAACGCGGTCAGCGGAAAGCCGAGATCGAGAAAGCGCGCCACGTCGTTGGGGTCCTGGCCGTAAGCCACAAAGCGGTACTGGCCTTCGGCAATGGCCTCAGGCGAGCTGAAGTTTGCCAGCGTCAAAATCGCAAGCACCCACGAGCCGGCAATGAATGCGCGCAAGAGGACCTTCAGGTCGAAAGGCGTCTCAGCAAATTCCCAAACCAGCCAAACGATCATCAACTCCTGAAAATTACCGCGCATCTTGGCCAGAGTGGCGGCTCCATCGATCGTCCATAAGTACGTTGCGCAGAGCCAGAGATAAAGCGCCAGCACCAGCCACTGCATCATGCCCGGCGTGCGCACCCGGCCTGCCTGCAAAGCCGCGGGGACAGCCACGATCAACACCAGCAGCCCCGCAATGCGCGCCGCATTGCCGAACGGAGCTCCGAGGTCAAGCGAGTACTCCCAGGGAATCGCGAACACGAAGACGACCAGCAGTACCCACGCCAGCTTTCGCATCGCTTCTCCCTAATACCTTTGCGAGTAGACGAGTCCGGAGTAGATGCCAACGCCGATTGTGGATTGAATGGCCGACTCCATGGTGCGATTCAGCAGGTTCCTGGCAAACGAGTCCGGAACAAAAATAATGTCGCGATCGTGGATCGCCAGATCGGGATCGAGTCCGCGCAACATGCGCTTCAAGTTGAGCGCGGTAATCGTCCGCCCGCCCTTCTGCTCGCGGATGAGAATAGCCTTGGTGAGCGCGGCATTCTGCGAGGGCCCCCAAGCCAGCGTAATGGCCTGAACAACCGTGATCCCCTGCGCCGGATCGATCGTGAATCCTCCGGGGCGGACAAGATCGCCCACCACGTAGACGAGACCGGCGCGGCTCACCTGAACCGTGTCTCCGGGGCTCAACTCGGGATTGTGGTCGCTGCTCGGGTCGGCGCCGCTGGGGTCGAGAATCACCGGATGCGCAGTCTTCGAGTCATCGCGATGAAAAACATTGACCACTCTGCCGGCTCCGGGCGCCAGCCCTGATGCTTCGGCAACCAGATCGAGCAACCGGTGATGGAATGCGTAGGGGTAAATGCCGGGATGAGTGACCTCGCCCAGCACGCTTATTTCCTGCGCCGCCGACGCCGTGACGTGAACGATGACCAGCGGGTGAAGCAACATTCCCTTGGCCAGCAGTGCGGCCTCAATTGCGTGCGCGGCAGCAGGCTCGTCAAGCCCGGCCAGTTGAATATCGCCGACCATCGGCAGCGTCGCAATGCCTTCGGCCGAGACCCGAACCTGGGTGTGGAACTCCGGTGTGTGGTACTCCGAAATGTCGAGCCAGTCACCGGGGCCAATCGGGCCAGGCATCTGCGCACTTGCCGGCGCACTACCTGCACCAACTGCCACAGTAGCGGGCAGGTTCCAAACAGCCGGCGCCTCCCTCGGGTTCGGCAAGCTTTTTGTTTCTTGCGATTGCGGAAAACTGGCGACGCCCGTGGGCAGTCCCGATGTGTTGGGCGTGGGAGCCTGCGCCCCAGCGCTCCTTTGCCCGCATGCGGCCAGCGCAATAAGCAACACAACAGCGCCGATTTGCTTGCGACCGAAATTCTCCACCATCAGCGCTCCTCCCAATGCAATCCAGAGCCCGGCGAAAAAGGTGATTGCCATATACAGCGGCAGATCGGGTGAAACCGGCTTTACCGGCTGGCGGGCAGCGTCAATTATTTCTATATTCGACTCGTGCACCCCGGCCGACAGACCAGCCTCTTCAACTCTTTCGAGCACCTTCACATACAGTTCGTGGCTGGCATTTGCTTCCTGCCGCATGGCCGCGTATTCGCTCGCAGCCTGGTTCTGCTTTAACCCCTCGCCGGTCGCTGCCTCAAGACTGGCACGCACCATCTGCTCGCGATTCAGCGCAGTCTGCCAATTGCTTCGGAACCGTTCCACCAGCTTGGCGTCTTCTGCTTCTTTCTGCCGGTCCAGGTCGCCGACCTGGTGGTCGATCTCAACCACCCGCGGAAAATTCGGCCCATGCTCCGCGCTCAACTGCGCTTTTTCCTGTTCCAGGTCGCTGCGCTTACCGCGAATCTGATCGAGCAAAGCGTTTCCCGCCTCACCCTGGCCCTTGAGATCGGGACTGGATGCCATCACCAGTTCCGGGTCGGCTGTTCGGGCTGCGCGGTACTCAGCTTCGGCAAGAATGCGCCCGGTGGTCGCGGCCACCAGCTCGCGCCCCAGCTCGTCCATCTCGAGGGCCGCGGAACTGTGCTCCGCCTCGCCCGGCATGCCATTCGACATGGTCGCGGGCGAGCTCACCATTCCGTGCCTGGCCTCAAATTCAGCCATGCGTCGATCGTCGGCATCCGCCTGGGTCTTCAGCTGTTTCAGTTGTCCGTTCAGCCAGCCTGAAGCGGCAGCGGTGGCATCGATCTCCGTCTCCTGGTCTCGTTGTTGATAGGCGCCAATCAGCGCATTCACCACGGCGGCGGAAAGCGCGGCATCGCGGCAGCGGAACCGAACCTCTACCATCAAAGTGCGCGGAATGCTCTGGACAATCAGCCGCTTCCCGAATCGCTCCAGCAGCCAGGCCTCGGCATCGGGCGCAGGCGCTCCAGGCCTGAAGTCTTTAAACCGGGCATCGAACCTGCCCTTGAAGCCAGGCTCGCGGTAAAGCTTGAGACCGATGATTACCCGCCATGCGAGCTCGTCGCTGCGGAGGACGCCGGAAACGGTTTCAAGCGCGAGAGGCGTAGTAAACAGTGAAGCTGCGACCATAGGCTCGGCCCTATCCAGGCTCAGCGCTGAGGCCGGTGCACTGCGCAGCTCAATGCGGCCAACGGCTTCGTATTGGTTGGGAGCGATAAGGCAGTAGATGAGGCATGCGGCGAGCAAGCCGCATTGAATTCCAAACACCAGCCTGCGCCGTCGCCGCACCAGCTCAATCAATGCGCTGAACGATGTAGCCGAATTGTTTCGGGTATGCGGAGCGGCACCGGACGCGACCGATGCGCCGGAATCAAGATCGGGCTTGGTGGCCTGATCGTGTTGATTTGAAATATCGTATGGCAACCCTGGGTGCTCCGCCCGCTCACGAAAAAACGACCCCTGACACAGATCGACTCATCTGGCCGCTGGCCGGGTCCCCCGTAGTGTTACGCCTTTCCCAATCCTTTTTTCGTGTTATGGATCACACATGATGGGGAGCGGGTTTGTGGCCGCTTGTGAACCTGAGGAAAACCAGGCTTCACCTGCCTCCGAGCGCTTTTCCCTGGCGAAGCGATTCAGGAACGATGGATCGGAGAGTGAATGGGTGAGAGATTCAAGCGAGAGATTACCCGGGCCTAATGGCCGCGTTATTTCACCCTGATTCAGGGGGTTAAGACCCCCTGCTCCCTCCACGATCTCCGATGTACAGCCGAAGCGCTAAACGCTCTCCCGGTACCACTCCACCGTTCGCCGCAGTCCCTCGCGAAAATCAACCGTCGGCTCGTAGCCAAGCAGCTCGCGCGCCAGCGTAATATCGGCCAGCGAATCGCGCACGTCTCCGGCGCGTGGCTCACTATATTCCGGCTCGCCCTTGTAGCCGGTAAGCTCGCGCAAAATAGCGAAGGTCTGATTCAGCGAGTAACGCACGCCAGTGGCGGCGTTCATCACCCGGCCTGACACTCTCTCGGCCGGGGCTGCGGCAGCCAGCAGATTGGCACGGACCACGTTCTCGATGTAGGTAAAGTCGCGGCTCTGTTCGCCGTCGCCGTAAATTGACAACTGCCCGCCGGCCAGCATCTTGCGGCAAAAGATGGCCAGAACGCCTGAATACTGCGACGCCGGGTCCTGATAGGGGCCAAAGACATTAAAGTAGCGCAACACCACGGTCTCGAGCCCATAAACGCGCGCAAACACGCTCATGTACTGCTCTCCGGCCAGCTTGGCGGCTGCGTACGGGCTAATAGGATTCAGCGTCATTGCCTCGTGCTTGGGTAGCGTTGGCGTGTCGCCGTAGGCTGAAGACGACCCCGCATAAACCACGCGCCGCACTCCCGCATCGCGCGCCGCCACCAGCAGATTAAGTGTAGCCACTACGCAGTGCTCGTTGGTTCCCACCGGGTCTTCCACCGACCGCGGAACCGATGCCAGCGCGGCCTCATGAAAAACAGTATCGATTCCTTCGCAGGCCCGCGCGCACATGGCCGGGTCGCGCAGATCGCCCACAATATGGTCCATCGCCTCAAGGCCCTTGAGGTTCGAGCGCTTGCCGGTAATAAAGTTGTCGACGCCGCGAACCTGCTCACCCCGAGCCAGAAGCTCAGCGGCGATCGAGCGCCCGATAAATCCTGCCGCACCCGTAACCAGAAACGTGCCCAAAATAGCCCCCACAAAAACTTATCTCAAGGATACCGTGTGAACCTCTGGGAGCATGGGACCCCGGCGTTGCGCCTCGCTTACAATCGAAAACGTGGCTACTGCGGCAGAAAACAGACTGGCCCTCTTGCGCCAGAAGATGGAAACGCGCCAAGCGCGCATCGGCATTGTTGGCATGGGCTATGTGGGCCTGCCTCTTGCGCTGCTCTTCAGCAGCGAGAGATTTAACGTAACCGGCTTCGATATCGCTCCCGACAAAGTGGAGATGCTGAACGCGGGCCGCTCATACATTGTGCGGATTTTGCCCGAGTCCATTGAAGAGGCGCGTAAGGCAGGCTTTTCCGCCACCTC
>JBEKCW010000070.1:0-15716 GCA_050014675.1 Occallatibacter sp.
CTGATGAACCAACTGAGCTACTCGAACCTGGGTGGCGGCGGCCTTTACAGCCCATACATAGGCGCGATTATAGATACTGCACGAATCCTGGCATCGCTGCACACCGCTCACTTCCAGTACATTCCGGCGCTGGCGTTGCCCAAGACCGACACGCTGAACCTGCGGCTCAATGTGCCACCGTCGTTCCGGAATCCGAAATCGGTTGTGGTGGTAGGCCTGCCGCCCATCGGTCCGTCGCGTCCTGAGCCGCTGCATCCGGGCAGCACTTCAGAGAATTATTGCGCATTCAAGCCCGACCTGGTGCTTCCGGCCGAGGGCGCGCCGCTGATTTTTGCAACCGGACTGGCGCACGACCTGACACTCCATATCAAACCGGTAAACGAGAAGGATCGCGAAGTGGATATTGCGATCATGGCCGTTCCCGGATTGGGCGGGCTGGTGCCCGTGGACAAGATTCCAAAGCTGCCCGCGGGTGAGCTGATCGGCACGGTCACCGGCAAATGGGGATTCGACGACTGGGTGGGCCCACGGTACACGCTTATCTCTCCCGAGCAGGGCCAATGGAGCCTATCGCGGGCTGATGAATCGGCGCTGGTGGTGGGACGCGACGACACGGTGCACCTTGAAGGCGGAAACGCGCTATGCGTCGAAAAGATTGACGAGATGGTGACAGACAGCCACAGCGAGCCGCTGACATGGAAGGCGGCGAAAGCGCAGACCCTGGAAGTTTCGTTGCCGCTGAAGGACGCGGCGCCCGGCCCGATAACTGTAGCTGTGTACCAGTACGGGCTTGAGCAACCTGACACGGTGAAGATGACGGCCTACGAGGTGGCGGCGTCGCTGGAACGGATGACCCTGAGCGCCGGAGACAATGAAGCGGTGTTGAACGGCACCCGCCTCGACCAGGTTGGGACGGCGAAGCTGAACGGCATCAGCTTTACCCCGTCGTCGCTGGCGCATGTGAACGACCTTGACGAGTTGACCATGAAGGCAGATGGCCCCACTGCGAGCCTGATTGCCGGCAAGGCTTACACGGCGCACGTGGAGCTGAAGGACAGGCGCGAATTGAAGACGCCTGTCACGGTCAATCCGCCACGGCCGGAGATCAGCCTGCTGAGCAAGGGCGTGCAGAACTCGGTGAAGGGTCCGCCGATTCCAGTTCAGTTTGGCAGCGCCGACGATTTGCCGGTCGACGGAAAGCTGGTTTTTTTCCTGCAGGCGAACTCACCGGCGCATTTTTCCCGGGACGAAACGGTCGAACTGGCCGCCGAGGACTCGAGCTTTCACACCACGCTCGACCTGGCGGACGGCAGCCTGATGCTGGAGGATGCAAAGACCGCGGTGGGAACCGTGGAGCCGCTGGAGCGATTCGGGTCTTCGGCATTCGGTCCGGTGCGGGTGCGTGCGGTTTCGGCTGACGGAATCGCAGGCGACTGGCTCGAGCTGGGAACGCTGGTTCGATTGCCGGACTTCAAAGAGTTGCGCTGCCCGCGGTCGGTGTCGAAACCGTGCGTACTGAGCGGCGACGATCTCTTTCTTGCCGACTCGTTTTCGGCGACTCCGGATTTCAGCAATGAAGTGGACGTGCCCGCGCAGTTTACCGGAGCGCAGCTGCCAGTGCCGCACCCGGCGAATGGGCTGCTTTACCTGAAGCTGCGCGACGATCCGGATACGGTGCAGATGCTGACATTGCCGGTAACGCCGCTGTCTGCGGCTGCGAGCGCGAATATGGTAACGCCGTCTGTCGCAACGCCGCATGCGACCGAGCCGGCCGCTGAACCGGCTGCGCCCGTAGCCACGCCCGCAATCTCGCCGGCAACAACATCGCCGGCTAGTGGGCCGCAGGCAGCTACGCCCGAATCTGCGCAGCCTACCTCTCAAACGAGCGCAGAAGGCACGACGGCTCTGCCGGCGGCAGCGTCCCAAACGCAGGCTCCGCCGCCTGCCGCGACAGAACAGACCAAGCCCAACTAAGTAAGTTGGATCTGCGGAGCGAAGCGTGCCGAGCTCAGGTGACTGGCCGCGCAATTTTGTGCTTTCCCACCCATTCCGCAAGTCGCCGCGGCGACCTGCGGAATGGGTGGGGCACGGACATCGGTGCAACTTCAAACGGTGAATGGTCTAGTTGAAGTAAGCCCGGTTTTTTTCAGCGAACTCCGCCTTGTCGGCAGGGAGTTCGTCACTCGAAAAGATGGCGTTCTGCTCGCATACTGAAGCGCAATTGCCGCAGTCGATGCACTCATCGGGATTGATAAAGACCTGCGGGACGGTTGCCGCTGCGCCGTCCGTTTCAGCAGGGGCGATCGCCGCGGTCGAACATTCGGCTACGCAAACAAAGTCCTTGATGCAGGCATCGGTAACAACATAAGCCATGATGAATTCGCTCCTCGAATGAATAGGGGCCGCAAAGCGCCGGCACTCCGCAACTATGAGGCTAGCGGGCACGAGCAGGGCGAGGCCGTGATATGAATCACGGACATGATCGGCGGGGGCAAAGTCCTTCCCGAATAGAAACAAGACGGGATTTGCCGACGGTTGGGCTTTGTGGTCTCCCAGCCATCGAGCAAACGACGCTCGATACATGGGGCACCCATTTTGTGCTGGGTTGAGACGGGTTGGTCGAGGTTCGTGCGATTCAGGCTTTCGGGTTGACATCCGACCCGAACCGTGGGATGCTTGGGTCGGATGACGACCCAACCTAACCCTCCAGCCAACTCCGACGACCGCATCGCCCTGCTCCAGGGCACGCTCGACCTGCTGATCTTGAAAACCCTGGTGCTTGGCGCGCAGCATGGCCAGGGAATTGCCCGTGCGATCCAGCGCCAGTCAGAAGAAGTGTTTTTTGTGGACCACGGCTCGCTCTACCTGGCGCTTCAGCGGCTGGAAGAGCGCGCGTGGATTGTGGCCAAGTGGGGCGTGAGCGAGAACAATCGCAGGGCGCGCTTTTACCGGCTCACCGAGAAAGGCCGCGAGCAACTGGTGCAGAAGACCAGCGAGTGGCAGCGGCTTACTCGCGCGATGGGCCTGGTGCTGGAAGGCGAGAAGGCATGATTACGCGTTGTCAGCATCTCGGTATCCCAGGTCTCAAAATCGAGACCCGGGGCACCCACGATTCGTGCGCGGCCTGGTGCACCAAAAGCCCGGATCGCAAGGAGGCCTGAGCGATGTTCAAGCGCAAACGCAGCATACGGGACTTCGACGACGAGATGCGGGCGCACCTTGCGCTTGAAGCCGACGCGCTGGCGAACGAAGGCCTGAGCGACGAAGAAGCCCGGCGCCGCGCGCGAGTTGCCTTCGGCAACAGGCAGATTGCGCACGAGCGGTTTTATCTGAACAGCCGTGTGGAAATAATCGACAACCTGGCCCGCGACCTGAAGTTCGCTCTGCGCCAGCTGATCAGGCACCCTGGGTTTACGCTCACCGCAACGCTCACGCTGGCTCTCGGCATCGGCGCCAATACCGCCATTTTTACGGTCGCCGATTCGGTGCTGCTGACGCCGCTGCCCTATGCCAACCCCGGCCGGCTGGCGATGCTCGAGACGCATTGGACCAACACCGGACACAACACGCCGCGCATGACGGGGCCTGACGCCGTTGATGTGCGTACGCAGGCCAAAGATCTTGAGGCGGTAAGCCTGTACGCCGGCGGGAACGAGGGTGTGGAGCTGCGCGATCACGCCGCGTACACCGAGGTGACCTGGGTTGATGAGAACTTTGCGCGCGTCTTCAGTCTGCGGCCGATTGCGGGGCGGCTGTTCAACGATTCAGAGAGTCACAGTGCGGCGCTGGTAAGCGAGAAGTTTGCGCGCGACAATTTTGGCGGCGCGCAGGCGGCGCTGGGTCAAACGCTGCACGTTGAGAGCGAAGCCGTTGAGATTGTGGGCGTGCTCGGCGGCGGCTTCAACTTTCCCGGCAGGAGCGAGGTGTGGGAGGCGTACCCGCTGAAGCCCGATTCGACATCGCGCACGGCATTCAACTATCGCGTTGTGGCGCTGTTGCGCGACGGCGCGACCTTTAGAACAGCACAGGCCGAGCTCGACGGCCTTTCGCAGCGGCTCCAAACACTCTATCCAGCCGACAATCGAGCCAAAGTGATTGAAGCAGTGCCGCTGGCCGATGCGCTGACGAGCGCTGCGCGGCCCACTTTGCTGCTGTTGTGGGGAACGGTGGGCATTATCCTGCTGATCGCGTGCGTTAACCTGACGCATCTCGAGCTGGTGCGCGCGATGGAGAAGCAGCGTGAAATTGCAATCGCAAAGGCGCTTGGGGCGCGGCGGTGGCAGGTGATGCGGCCGGCGCTGATTGAGAGCCTGCTGCTGGCGGCCGTGGGCGCCGTTGCGGGGGTGCTGCTGGCGGTACCGGCGGTGCGGATTCTGGTTGCGATGGCGCCCAAGGAACTGCCGCGCGCAGAAGAGATTCACTTGAACGGATGGGTGCTTCTGTTTACGGTGGGCATTGCGGCGCTGACGGCGCTGGCGGCGGCGGTGTTTCCGGCAATGCGGGCGGCAAAGGTTGAGGCCGCGGAGGCTTTGAAGCACGACGCCACGCGCGGCATGACTCGCCGGGGCACGGCTACGCTGCGCGACTCGCTGGTGATTGCCGAGGTTGCAGCCACGTTCGTGCTAGTGGTGGGCGCCGGCTTGCTGTTGCGTACGATGTCAGCGTTGATGGCGCGAGGCATGGGCTTTGAGACGCGCCAATTGCTGGTGGTCGACGCCGATGCTCCCGCGCACGCCGACGCCGACTACCAGCGCGTCATTCAACAGTTCAATGGTCTGTTTGAAGAGCTGGGCGCAATGCCGGGAGTGGAGCGCGCGGCCGGCGTAATGGGATTGCCGACCAGCGCTTACGGCTCGAATGGCTACTACTCAACACGCGGCGGATTGCCCGTCGATGCAACGCATCAGCAGTCGGCGATTTTCACGGTGGCGAGTCCCGGCTACTTTGACGCCATGGAGATTCCGCTCAAACGCGGGCGCGACTTCAGTTCGCAGGACACTTACCAGGGCGCCTTTGCGGCGGTCATCAGCGAATCGCTGGCGAAGCAGAGCTTCGGAGACGCCGATCCCATTGGCAAGCAGATTCAGTGCGGCCTCGACTCAGACAAGTGGATGACGGTGATCGGCGAGGTGGGCGACGTGCGCCAGGATTCGCCCGCGGACAAAGCGGGGCCGGCGCTCTACATGCCCATGGCGCAGCATCCAGCTTACGCCAACCAGATTCACATTGTGCTGCGCACGCGCGTGGCGCCGTTGACGCTGATGAATGCGGTGCAGGCGCGAATCGTTCATACCAATCCGCTGATCGCGATGAAATTTACCACCATGGATGCGATGGTGAACGATTCGATCACCGTGCAGCGTTTCCGCGCTGTGCTGATTTCGTTGTTCGCCGGGGTGGGATTGTTGCTGGCGATGCTGGGCGTGTATGGAACCACGGCCTACTCGGTTGCGCAGCGGACGGTGGAGATCGGGATAAGGATGGCATTTGGCGCAGATCGGGGCAAGATACTTCAGGCGATTCTGCGCCATGCGGCCATGCTGGCCTGCGGAGGCATTGCTGTAGGCCTGGCGCTGAGCCTGCTATTGGTGCGGCTGGTCGCGGCCATGCTGGTCGACGTGCATCCCATCGATCCCCTGAGCATGGGCGCAGCCGCAGCGATTTTGCTGGCGATGGCGCTGGCCGCATCTTCAGCGCCGGCGTTGAAGGCGACGCATGTGAACCCCATTGAGGCGCTGAGGGCGGAATAGGGGCGTTACGCCTCGAAGTCCAGCTCTACGGGGTCGATGAGCGGGACGAGCCACTCGAGCAGAGCCAGGTGCGCAGGGTGGGTGGTGTAGTCATCGCAGGCCGCCTTGCTGGTGAACTTCATCAAGCCGGCAAACTCGTAGCCCTGGCTGCGTGGCGATAGATTAGTGCCCACATGCGTCTCAATCAATCCGGGAACAACATGGCGAAAAGCGAGAATCTCCTGCTTGGCGCGAAGCTTGTCAGCGTTGGTGGCTTCCGGCTTCCATCGAAATCCAAAAATGTGAATGAACATGTCGCTAGCTCCTGAGCGCGAACTCGCGCGCCGATTCAAGCAACTTCGTCACCGATTCATTCGAGCTCGACTCGGTGTAAATGCGCATCAGCGGCTCGGTGCCGCTGGCGCGGAGCAGCAGCCACGTTTCAGCCGCGCTGGGCTTGGTTTTGGCTTCGGGGTTGTCGAGGTAGAACTTTACTCCGTCGAGCGTTTCGGTGCGCAGAATGGGCATGCCGGCAAAGGTTGCGTCCCCCGCGGGCAGCGCCCTGGCTCGCGCGATCGCCGCGTTCTTTACGTCGTCGGGAATGTGGAGGTCGATGCGCCCGTACTGGTGCTCGCCGTACTCGGCTTGCAGATCGGCCACAAGTGCCCCAAGGGTTTTGCCTTCCTGAGACATGACATTTGCCAGCAGCAGCGCGTTCAGGATTCCGTCGCGCTCGGGCAGGTGGCGCTGGAAGCCGATGCCGCCCGACTCTTCGCCGCCCATCACGATTTCGCGTTCGAGCATGTAGTCGCACACAAACTTGAAGCCGATGCCGTGCTCGATCAGTTCGCGCCCATATTTCTTGCAGATGCGGTCGAGCATTTTGGTTGTGTTGAAGGCGCGCGTGACTGCGCCGGGCCAGCCCTTGCGGCGCAGCACCCAGCTCAATAGCACGGAATAGATCTTGTGCGGATCGACAAAGTTGCCGTGCTCGTCGGTTGCGCCGATGCGGTCGGCATCGCCATCGGTGCACAGGCCGGCCTGGCAGTGGTTGGCGACGGTGGCCTCGCCCAGCGCGCGAATGTGCGGCTCGATTGGCTCGGGGTTGATGCCGGGAAAGAGCGGATCGGGATTGGCGCGAATCTGCACGTGATCGACGCCCAGCGCCGAAAACATTTCAGAGATAATGGTGCCGCCTGCGCCGTACATTGAGTCGATGCAGAATTTCATTCCCGATTTCGCGATCAGGTCGAGGTCGACGAAGCTCTTGACGGCGGCGAGATAGTCAGGCAAAAAGTCTACTTCAGCAATCGGCGCGAGCGTGGCTGCCTGCGGCGCAGGCTTGTCGAGGAAGGTCTCAATGGCCGCAATCATCGACGGCTTTCCCGAGCCGCCGTACCAGCCCTTGTACTTTACGCCGTTCCATTGCGCGGGATTGTGCGACGAGGTAATCATGATGCCGCCGGCCGCCGAGCGATGGCGCACGCCGTAACTGAGCGCCGGAGTGGGCGTGATGGCGTTGGCAAGTTGGACAGGAATGCCGGTGGCAGCCACAACCTCAGCGCAGGCGCGCGCAAAAGCTTTGGAACCGAACCGCGTGTCGTAGCCGATGCAGAGCCCCTTGGCGGGGTCCTCTTGCGCATGGACGTAGGCCGCAACGGCCGCCGCGGCGGTGCGGACGTTGGCAAAGGTGAAGTCGTCTGCGATCACGCCGCGCCATCCGTCGGTGCCGAATTTGATTACTGATTGGGGCATTGGTTCGAATTACCTCGCACAGCTAAGATGCGAAGCTTCACGATAGCAGGCGATGCGAGGGATGCGCACAAAGCGCGAAGGGCGGCGTCCATCCCCCGGTCCCCGAAAGCGAGGGACAGGGGGCACCCTCAGAGCTCATTTCTCCGCGGGGGCGTCGCCGAATTTGTTATGGAAGATATGGCGGTTGATGTCTGGCCAGAATTCTCTGAAGACAAAGACGCCCGCGTCGATGCCAATGTCGAGACCCCATTGGCTGCCGGTATTTCCAAGCGTCCGCGATGCAGAGGGGTAATAGAGATTCGAAATCCCGGCGGCGGCGCCGGCGCCCACCACCTCGCTGATGTTGAAGGTTTCTTTTCCCGAGTTCGTGCGGGTAATAACGGCGCGGCTCAAGGCGTAGCCGCTGCGCTTCAGGAATCCCCCGTGACCGAGAGTGTAGTAGCGCGAATCTTCTTGAGTGACGGTCGGAAAGATGAACTCGACCATGTAGTTTTCGCTGGTCTGGTCGACGGCCGAGTGCCAGAAGTAGCGGGCGTAGCCAGCTGCTCCCTGGTGGAATTGGGGCGTTGAATCCCTTGCCTGGTTGTAACCGGCGATGACCAGGGGAAAGAAGATTGACGAGTAGTCGAACGAATCCTCAGTGGCGTCTTTGAACTTATCTTTGACAGTCTCAGGGGGCAGCTGTTCGTCGGCGCTGACGGCGCGAAAATTGGGCACAATGCCGAGGATGCGCTTGGTTTGCTTGCCATTTGAATCGTCTTTCGCAGTCTGAGTCGGCTGATTCTGAGGCTGTTGATTCTGCGGCGCAGGTGGATTCGCGCTGGGCGATTGGGCCGGAGCCGCGGGCGCCTGGGCGTCCGCGCCTGGTGCGGGAGCGGCCGCGGGTGACGCATCCACGTCGGCTGCGCCAGTCTGCTGTGCTGCCAGCCTGGCGGGGGCGGTCAGCCCGGCAATCGAGATGCAGGCAAGCAGGACAAGGCAAAAAGTGCGTCCTGACAACGAACTTCTGGAGATGAAGGCGAGAGGCATGAAAAATCTCTCCTGGCTAGATGGGGAATAAAGCTCAATTACTACTCTGATTCGCGAGAACGGGAAAAGGAATCAATCAACCATCAACCAAGGGCCCGGACCGGACTATTTCTGGTTTTGGTCTTGCGGCGTGGCTTCCTTTTTTTGTCCGTCTGCAGCGCCCGTCGCGCGGGCCTGCTTCTCAGCTTTCTTCTGCCGGTAATGGCGCACCAGGTCTGGCCAGAACTCAATTACTTCGGCGCCTACGATGCCTTCGGCGGAGACTGTCAATCCGTCGCTGATTGTGTCGCTGGCCGTGCGCGCTGAAGCTGGGTAATAGACGCGTCCAATGGCAGCGCCGATCAGGTTGCCACCTACGTTGGCCCAGTTTGGCCCCCAGCCACCCTTGTCGCGCTTGCACCAAACCGTACTGGCCGCCGCCCACAGGACGCGGTTGATTGGCTTGCCCGATCCTTTTTGGAAATACCTTGGATCTTCATGGAGCAGCGACGGAAGAACGGCATTTCCGAAGAAATTGCCCATAAAATAATCGGCGTAGCCCGCCCCGAATCGCTTTGCGTAGCCCTCGGTCCCCCCACCCCATTCCGGGGTGCTGTCTTCTGCCTGACCGATGCCTGCAACCACCGCGCTGAGCCCGAATGGCCAGGGATCGAATGCGCTCTTGAAAAAGAGTTGGAACTTCTGGCTCGATGAAAGCGGCAAGGCATCGGGATTCCGCGTGGTGTTGAAAGTGGCCATGACGCCCGCCACCCGCTGCGTTTCCTGCTCTTTGAGCTGCTCGGCGGCTGTTTCCTTCTGGGTTTTCTGGGCATCGGGCTGCTCCGCTGATTGCGAAGAGCTCGACGAGCTTGAACTGGACTGGCCGGAACTTGGCTGATTGGGCGCAGGAGCCTGTGCCGGTGTCTGCAATTGAGTTTGCTGGGCGGTTTTCGGGTCGGCCGGCTGGGCGAGCTCGATTTGCGGCGTGGGTGCTTCAGGAACGGATTGAGCCGGCGAAGTTACTGCCACGGCTGTGTCAGCCTGCTGTGCGTAAAGGCAGGGACAGGGTAAAAAAGCAGAAGCAAAAAGAGCGGTCGAACCTAAAACGATAGTGCAAAAACGCATGCATTCACCAGTCTCGATAGCTTGAGGAGCGGCAGCCGCCTGCGCAAGCCGAAATCCATTCGCCGCCTTGCGGGTGGCCACTCATTTTTGTCGTTCCCGCGTGACCTGTGCCGGACCGAAGTGCAATGGACAAAAAAGTCGCACGGAGGCGTGTCGATCAAAAAATCGCCGAATTCTACTTGTTAGACGCAGCCAGGAGGCTTGCGGACACAAGATTTGGGCCCCGCAGCGGCGCTGCCTCGCATATCCCGGGATTCTTACGGGAGGTTCATCGGAAATTGTTCCAGGCGCACGGTTTATGCCTATTGCGCCGCAAAATCGATGAATCCTCGCGCCGGGTCGGTTGATACCAGTTTAACATTAACTCGATCGCCAACATCCAGGCCCTTGCCGCCTTGCACCAGCATGCCGTCAACATGGGGAGTGAGGGTGCGGACAAAGCTCCCATACTTGTTCACGCCGGTGACGATGGCCGCGTAGGTTTGGCCGATGTGCTTGGCCAGAACCACGGCAGCGATGCGCTTTTGCATCTCGCGCTCCACCTTGCGCGCGGCATCTTCCATCTCGGTGCAACGCGTGGCAATTGCGTTCAGCGACTCGTCAGGGTAGGGCTGCTGCGCTTTCGCGAGCCACGCCTTGAGGATGCGCTGCGTCACCATGTCAGGAAAACGGCGGTTGGGCGCGGTGGAGTGTGTGTAGTCCTGCACGGCCAGGCCGAAATGGCCGGGCGAGGGCTCGTTGGGCTTTACCAGAATGTATTCGCCCGGACCCATCAGCTTGATTACCGAAAGCGAGAGATCGGGAAAATGGTCGGGATCTTTTTGCTTCTGCGCCAGCAGAAAGTCGTTCAGAGCTTTGGAGTCGGGCTCGGCGGGCAGCGTTGTGCCTAACGCCTGGGCCAGTTGCACAATCCGGTCCCAGCGCTTGGGCGTGCGCACGATGCGGCGAATGGATGCTACGCCGGCTTGCTGAAGCCTGCGTGCGGTCACGCCGTTGGCCACCACCATGAACTCTTCAATCAGCGATGTGGCGCGGTTTTTTTCGATAGGCGCGATGCCGATGATTTGATCGGTGATCATCACCGGCCGCGTCTCAATGGTTTCGAGATCGAGCGCGCCGTGCTGGAAGCGCTCGCCGCCCATGCACTGCGCGGCCTCGTCCTGCAGCTTGAGTTGCGCGGCCAGGTCGGCGTTGGCTTCAACTTTGGCCGGCGCCGGGCCTTTGCCTTCGAGCCATGCGCCTACGCCGTCGTATGCCAGTTGCGCGCGGTTGCGCACCAGTGCGCGATAGGCCGTCTCGTTGCTTGTCGCGCCAGAGGCATCGACCGAATACTCGATCACAATCGCGATGCGATCTTCGTTCTCGTTGAGCGAAGTTGCGCCCTCAGAGAGTTCGGCGGGCAGCATCGGGAAGACCTTGACGCCTGTATACACCGAGGTGGTTTCGCTTTGCGCGTGAGTGTCGATGATGGTGCCCTGGTGAACGCGCGCGTCCACATCGGCAATGCCAACCAGCACGCGAATGCGGCCGTCAGGCAGCCGCTCGGCCCACTCGATCTGGTCGAGGTCTTTTGATGTGTCATTGTCGATCGACGACCAGAGCAGGCTGCGAAGATCGGTGAAACCGGTGGTATCGGCCGGAACCGGGGCTTGGTTTACGATGGCCGCAATTTCCTGGTCAGTGCCGGCGGGAAAGTCGGGCTGAAAGCCGTTCTCAAGCATCGCGGCGTGGGCCGAGGCAATCAGATTGAAGTGTCCTGATTGCTGGCCTTGGCTGGGCTGATTCTGATGGTTGGGCGGATTCTGGTGGTTTGGCTGATTCTGGTGGTTTGGCTGGCTTGGATGGTTGGGGTGATTCGATTGATTGGCAGAGTCGGAACTCATCGGAAAACACGCTCCTCAAAACGAAGAGACAGCGTATCACGGCGGGGGAATGGGGCGTGTTGGCGAGGCGTGAACGGTTGGGTCGGCGGACACCCTGGGGCGTGCTTGGTCGCGATCGGTTGGTTGGGGTTCGTGCTATCCCAGGTCCCCAAGTGCGAGGGACCTGGGGCACCCAGCTTTGTGCGTGGTTGAAATGCGCGGGTTGACGTTTGCGCTTTCCACGGCTTCCACATCGCCGGATTTTCCGGGGGACTATTCTTGATGCTGGACCCCCGCCCGTGACCGACTTTGCCCAGAGCGTGAAGCAGCAGGCCGACATCGTGAAGATTGTCGAGGGGTACATTCGCCTGCGCAAGGCCGGGGCTACGAACTACGTGGGACTGTGCCCCTTCCATAAAGAGAAGACCGGCTCGTTCAACGTGCACGCTGTGCGGCAGTTCTTTCACTGCTTTGGGTGCGGTGTATCGGGCGACGTGTTTACGTTTGTGGGCAAGATTGAAAACGTCACGTTTCCTGAAGCGGTGCGGACGGTGGCGCAGAAGTGCGGGATTCCGCTGCCGAAGCAGGAGTTTTCGTCTCCGGAACAGGCGGCCGAGGCGCGGCTGCGGGGCAAGCTGCTTGATCTGCACGAGGCGGCGACGGCCTGGTTTGAGGAGCAGCTGCGCGGGCCTGAGGGCGCACTGGCGCGGGACTATTTGGCAGGTCGCGGACTTTTGGATGAGGGCATCAGGAAATTTAGAATCGGATACGCGCCCGAGAGCTTTAATGGCTTGCGCGACCGGCTGAAGGGGCTGTCCGACGACGAAACGCTGCGGGCGAGCGGGCTGTTCAACAGCAAAGAACAGGATGACGGCTCGCGCGGGCCGATCTACGACCGCTTCCGCAAGCGGATTATGTTTCCTATCGCCAACGAGGGCGGAAGGGTGATTGCGTTCACCGGGCGCACGGTGGGATCGGACGAGAAGTCCGGGCCAAAATATTTCAACTCGCCGGAGACTGCGCTTTATTCGAAGAGCCATGTGCTCTTCAATCTGGACAAGGCGAAGAGCGTGATTCGCCAGGCGGGGTTTGCGCTGCTGGTTGAGGGGCAGATGGATTGCATCAGCGTTTTTTTGCGCGGGGTGCAGAACGTGATTGCCACCAGCGGCACGGCGTTTACCGAGCAGCAGGTTGGGATTTTGAAGCGGCATACGCAGAACGTGGTGGTGAACTTCGATCCCGATGCGGCGGGGGCGAACGCGGCGGAGAAATCGATTGCGCTGCTGACTGGGGAGGGGTTCTCGATCAGGATCGTGACGCTCGAAGGCGGGCTTGATCCGGACCGCTATGTACGGGAGCGCGGCGTGGAGGCGTATACGGCTGCCATTCGCGGGGCCCGGCCGCAGGCCGATTACCTGATTGAGAGGGCGCGGTTGGCCTTTCCGGGCACGAGCGCCGACCAGAAACTGAAGCAGATGAATTTTCTGCTGCCGCACATCCGGCGGATGCCGGAGAAGCTGGCGCGGGACCAGTTTGCTTCGGATGCGGCGCAGAAGCTGGGGATCGACTCGGCGGTAATGCGGGAGGAACTGCGGCAGGCGGCGTTGAAGCGCCGCGATCGGGTAGAGGCCCGGGCCAGCGCATTATCTGAGGTTGAGCGGGTGCTGCTGCGCGCGCTGTCAGTTACCGATCCCGATTTTGAGGCGGGGCGCAGGCTTGTGGCAGAGGCCGTAACTGGACGGGCTGATTATTTCGAGCATTTGACTGCGTATCCGGCGCTGCAAGCGCTGGCTGGACGCGGATCGCGCGACCCGATGGATGTGGTGGAGGATGACGCGCAGCGCGCGTTGCTGGCCGAGGTGCTGCTGGGCGAGGCAAAGCCTCCCGAGGAGCGCGAGGTGCGCAGCGCGATTCAGGAAGTGGAAGAACGGGCGCTAGAAAACCGGCAGCGCGAACTGCGCGGGCTGATTGCCGAGGCCGAGCGGCGCGGCGATTACGCGGAGCTGGCGATTTTGACGCAGAAGAAGCTGGAGATCGACCGGGAGCTGCGGCGGATGCGGCGGGCGGGCGACTCGATTGATATCTGACCGCATGGTTGAGATGGTTGATTGAGGTACGTCCTATCCCACCCTAAACGCAAAAAGACGCGTTTAGGATGGGGCACCCATTTTTGTGCGTGATGTGCCGCGATCACTCGGCTCTTAATGCCTCTGCTGGGTTGACGGCGGCGGCGCGGCTGGCTGGCAGAAAGCTTGCCAGGGCGGCTGCCAGCGCCAGGATGACGGGCACGGCGGCAAAGGTGAGCGGGTCGAGAGGGCTGACGCCGAAGAGCAGCGCTTTCATCAAGCGCGCCAAAACGGCTGCCGCACAGAGACCGATTCCGGCGCCCACCGCGGTAAGCATCAATGCCGAGCGCACGAACATCCAGCGCATGAGCCCCTTCTGCGCACCGAGCGCGAGGCGGATTCCGATTTCGCGGGTGCGCTGCGAGACCGCATACGAGATGACGCCATAGATGCCGATGAGGCTGAGCGCCATGGCCATCGATCCGGCGATGGCCAGCATGACGAGCGTGAACGAGGTGCGCGCCATGGAGCGGCTGTAGAGCAGTTGCATGGTCCCCACTGAAGCAAGAGGCAGGTCGCGGCTCACCGACCACACGGCTTGCTGCATCTGCGTGAGGAGGCTTTGAGTGCCGGCGCGACTGGTGTGCAACACATACGTCACCGTGCGCAGGCCGTCCATTTCAAGATTGCCCCCGAAGCGGTCGTAGAACATTGCCGGCCAATAGATGATGGGCGGCGCGGGCTGATCGACACCGTGCACGCGCACGTCTTCAACTACGCCGACCACCTGCTGCCAGGGCGAGTGGTCGTATTTCTTCACCCGCTTGCCTATTGCTGCCGCAGCCGAGCCCCAGTTTTCACGGGCAAAGCTCTCAGAGACGATGAGGGAGGGCCTGACATTCTGCAGGTCGTCCCAGGTAAAGTCGCGCCCGGCGACAATGCGCGTGCCCAGGGTCTGGAAATATTGGGGCGAGACGTAGTTGAAGATGCGGAGCGGCCCCTCGCCGCCCACGTAATCTTTTCCCTCGACGGCGATCGTGTCCCAGTTCGGATCGTTCCCGTCCATGGGAACTGCCGCACCATAGCTCGCTGACACGACTCCGGGGATCGCCGCAAGCTTGCCCAGAATATTGTTCTGCATCTGTGCGACGGAATGCGTGTCGGTGATCATCTGGTCTGGAATGGAGATGCTGATGGTCTCGAGGTGCGCGGCATCGGCGAAGCCGGGCTCAACGCTGCGCAGCGCGCCAAAGGTGCGGATCATGAGCAGCGCACACACCATAAGCACCAGCGCCATGGCCACCTGCGCCACTACCAGCACGTCGCGCGAACGGCGATGGGTGCGGCCCTCGCTGGCGGTGCGGCTCGGGCCGGTGAGAGAAATCTGGTTTGCCCGCCGCGCGTACTTAAAGACCGGAATGGAGCCGAAGAACAGCCCGGAAAATACCGAGACCAGCAACGTGAAGAGCAGCGAGCGAGCGTCGAGAGCGACTTCGCTCATGCGGGGCAGGTCGGCGGGACCGATGGCCGCTAGAAGCCGCAATCCGCCATAGGCGACGGCCATGGCAGCGGCGCCACCGAGCAGGCCGAGCATAAGACTCTCGACCAGCAGCTCACGCGCGATGCGCGCCCGGCCTGCGCCCAGCGCGGCGCGAATGGCAAGCTCCTGGTGGCGGCCTTCAGCGCGCACCAGAAGCAGGTTTGCCACGTTGGTGCAGGCAACCAGCATGACCAGAACGACGGTGCTCATTACTACCCACAGAACGCTGCCGATGTTGCCGATGACCACGCTCTTGAGCGGTCGAAGATTGGGCGTGATTCTCCAGATCTGGTAGTAATGCGGATTGCTGCCGGGGCCGTTGGACCAGGAATCCATCCAGAAGGGGATGAGGCGCGCGAGGTCGGCGTTGGCTTGCGAGATGGTGACGCCGTCTTTGAGCCGGGCGATGCCATTGCCTCCGAAGCCTGCCAGGATCTGATGATGGCGATCGAGAGCCATGGGAATGAGCAGGTCGAATTCCTTATCGACGAGGCGAAAGCCGCGCGGCATGATGCCGACGATGGTTCTGGTTTCAGAATCCACCTGGATGGAGCGCCCGATGATGGAGGGGGCGCCACCGAAGCGGCGCTGCCAGTAGCCGTAGCCGAGCATCGCGGTCTTGATGCCGCGG
>JBEKCW010000071.1:0-15694 GCA_050014675.1 Occallatibacter sp.
AAATGCGGAAGCGTGGCAGGATTGTTACGCATGCAGTCATGAACTATTCCGGGTGGAAGAAATGAAATCCCGGAGGTCGCTGATGCGATGTCCCCAATAAAACACTACCGGAATTTCCTGTGCGGCCTGGATGTAGCTTGCCTTGAACACTCCTTGAATGGCGCCCGCAGGGACTATCAAGTCTGATCCAAAGCGTCCGACCCAGTTTTGAGCATTTTGGCAAATCTCTTTGTTGATCCGCTTTCGGCTGTTGATTTCCGAATTAGACGCCTTGCATTCAAGCGCCATTATGCGCCCGTCGTAGAGGCGGATGACCACATCTGCCTCGTCCTCCCCAAGCACGCAGGGACCTGCAGAGAATTGGCCAATATTCAAGACGTCAACCATGGGATTCGCGATGCGCCGAAGCGTGACAGGGGTCATTCCCATCCCGATCAGTACCCCGCGCACGGCCTCCTCTGTAGCCTTGCCATCGTCCGTTCGTCGACTGGTCTGCAGGCGCTGTGAACTTGCTGCAACGGTGGAAGCCAGAATGGCCGCTTCCCGCTCAGCCGAAGTAGGTGCGCGTTTCTCATATATCCAAGGAAAACGCTTCGGATCGAGAATTTGGCGGATCACGTCCCGGACGGCACTGGCTCGCTCTACATCTTTTTCGATCAAAGTCCACGCGAGCGTGGCACCCGTCAGAGTCTCCAAGTCATCAGCAGATATTGGTGGAGCGCCGAGATATCGAAGTGCCGTGCACAGGTTCTGATCCCTGACGAAGCTCGCGATCAGACGAGGATCGACGGGATCGCCCACCAATTCATGCAAACTACCAATTACTTGCTGGTTTGCACGTTCAAGTTCGACGAAGGCGGCGAGATACTTTTCCATGGGCTCGCCAAGGCGACGTTGACGGAATTGCTCGCGGGCGGTTCGGGCGTCAGCAACAATTTCGTGCACGTCCCAGAATCGGGCCCCTTTAGGCCAACCTTTACTCATACCGCGGCCTCAAGCCAAGTAAGGGAAGTCCAGTCAATCAGCATGTCCTCAACAGCGCTGGGTTCGAATTTAGTGAGTCCGCCTGCGTAAACCCTGCCGTCATCAAGACAGGATGCGTTGTTGAGAGCGACGCACGCGTTATCCAAGTCGACATCAGACATTGGAACTAGAGGGTACAATCCATGGGCGATATTCAGCAACCTAGCACCTGCGATGTTGCGGACGAATACAGGGGGTCGGCGGGCCATATAGGTGCAGATGATAGGTGCGGCAGGTAAAAGACGAATTGCCCACCATGGGCGACGGTGCGTTGCAATGTATCCGCTGTTGCCGCCTTCCTGTTCGGCCCATTTGAGAAAAGCGGCGACTCCGGTGCGTTCCCAGCGGCTCAGACTATTGAGGTCGCGTGGAAGGTCCACTACTCGCCTAAGGTCCTCGGTGTGCCTAAGTTGCCCCCCATTCTCCTTTGCCGCAAATAATTCGTCTGCCCCTGTGACACAGGGCAGGAGAAACCGATCTGGCAAGTTCACAGCTTTTTCGCCCGCGATCCAAATGTGATTAGCTCCCGTCACCTGCCCTCGCGAAACTCGAAACAGAGACCCTACACGCGTACCGCTCCGCGGTGCATTCAGAACATGCACCGTGGCCGGTGAAAAGAAGCCGGGATACCATTTCTTCGCAGAGGCAAGGTCGGTCGCGGCCCGATTCACTCCTCCTGTCAGCGTGCCCAATTCGTTGACGTTCGCAACAGATTGGAGCTTGATTGCTGCGGGAGTTTGATGAGGATGGAAAACGGTAATTGCGGCGGTAGTCATTACACCGGGGAAGGGCTCTGACTTAGCATCCACCATATGCACTGAAACACCGCCCAACCGTGCGCAGAGGGAGGCTCGCAGAGCCGCACCATAGTTAGTGTCGATCCATTCAGCGGCCGTTACAAAAATCCCAATGTCGCCAGGCTTCGCGATTTCGCCTGCCCTCGCAAAGAAGTACAGATGTAGGCCAGCCAGCTTGCTCGCCTTATTTGCACCAAGTGTTCGCATAGTAGCCGCGTACCACGTTTTCCAATGTTCCTCGATATCGTGATGTCTCACATATGGGGGATTGCCGATAAAGAGCCGACGGCCTGCGGAGGGAAGTTTCACGTCGCGGAAGTCGCAAACTAGAACGGTAGATCGATCAGTCATGCCGGCAACGGCGAGGTTGGCGCGCAGAAGCACTGCGCACACCGGATCCGGCTCGATCGCTACTATGTCAGCTTCGCGGAATGCACGACCAGCTGCGAGGGCAAAACGTCCGGTACCCGCACCACCATCTACTACCTGGCCAAATGCTCCGCCTGGCTCGACTTCAGCCTGCGCCTTTCGGATCATCGCACCTACGATGCCTGCCGGCGTAAAGGTCTGGCCATGTCGACGCCGGTCCACAACACTACGCAACTCGCAGAAGCAGTCGCCGAGAGGGTCATTGCCCTTAGTGATGGCGATTCGAAATCGCTCGACTAATGCTTTGTCAGCGCATGGTTTGATCCCGGCAACCGCAGCGGCTTCGTCCGGCGACAGGTCATATTTACGGCCTAGCAAGGCGAGTGCTACCGAGAGAAGCTCAGGTTGGGGCTGCGGGTTTATCTTCTTCGGAGTCATCCTGCTCGGCACCCCCACTTTAGGGAGACTTTGTTTCTAGTTTTCTTCGCCATTGTAATCCAGTTGTGTCATATTTGGGTGCTCCTAGGTTCGGAGAGAGACCAGAAGTGCTCGCCTGTATAGCCGCCAATGCGGAGCTTACATCCCGCAGGGGCTAAAGCTTCCAAACTGGTTTTATTGGTCTTATCGGCTGTCAGGGCTGAAGCCCTGACCTACCTGCCGTGCCCGCACCACAAGACCGTACCTCGGCGAGCCTCCCCGCAGCCTGAGGAGACCAAGGCTACATATTTTCGATAATTTAATATAAGAAAATTAATTAACTATAGTTAATAATCTGTGGCATACTGTCGTTGAGGGAGTACGGCGTTCTCTGCCCCCGAATACCGCCATGTCCACAGACGCCATTACCCAGGTCGTTTCCACTCAGCCCTCCTTGCCTGAGGTGCACTCGAGCGTGCAGGTCTCCCGCTCGCGCTTCTACTGGCGCCGAATGCTGGGCTTTCTGGGGCCCGGTTTCCTCATCTCGGTCGGCTACATGGATCCCGGCAACTGGGCCACCGACATAGCCGGCGGGTCGCGCTTCGGCTATACGCTACTGTTCGTCGTCATGGCCTCGAGCCTGACGGCTATCCTGCTACAAAGCCTTTCGCTCAAGCTGGGCGTGGCCACCGAGCGCGACCTGGCCCAGCTTTGCCGCGAGCGCTATGGCAAACGCACCAGCTTCGCGCTTTGGATTCTTGCCGAAATCGGGATTGCCGCCTGCGACCTGGCCGAGGTTATCGGTTCCGCCATCGCGCTTGAGTTGCTGTTTCACATCCCGCTCTTCTACGGCGTTCTCATTACCGGGCTCGATGTGCTGCTCATCCTGCTATTGCAGCGCTGGGGATTCCGCTTCGTTGAAGCGCTGGTGATCGCGCTCATCGGCCTCATTATTGTGATGTTCGGCGTGCAGATGTTCTTTTCGCGGCCCGATTATCTGCCCGCTCTGCGCTGCCTGTTTATACCGTCGGCTCAAATCGTCATGAACCCCGACATGCTGTACATCGCGATCGGCATTCTGGGCGCTACCGTGATGCCGCACAATCTATACCTGCACTCGTCTATCGTGCAAAGCCGCAACTACAAGCGAACGCCCGACGGCAAGCGTGAAGCCATTCACATGGCCAACGTGGATTCGGCGCTGGCGCTCAGCATCGCGCTGTTTGTGAATGCGGCCATACTCATTGTTGCCGCGGCAGTCTTCTTTCGCAGCGGACACTTTGAGGTCGCGGCCATTCAGGATGCTTACAAGCTGCTCAGCCCGCTGGTGGGCGCGGCCAGCGCCAGCACTCTGTTCGCCATCGCCCTGCTTGCCTCGGGACAGAACTCGTCCATTACCGGAACGCTTGCCGGCCAGGTGGTGATGGAGGGCTTCGTCAACCTCCACGTCTCGCCGTGGCTGCGCCGGCTCATCACGCGTTCGCTGGCCATTATTCCTACCATCATCGTGGTCGCCATTACCGGCGAAGCGGGCACTGAAAAGCTGCTCATCCTCAGCCAGGTCATTCTCTCTTTGCAATTGAGCTTTGCGGTGATCCCGCTGGTTTTGTTCACCGGCGATCGCGCCTTGATGGGCCAGTTTGTGAACGGCCGCGGCATGAAGATTCTGGCGTGGTTCACAGCTATTCTCATCGCCGTGCTGAATGCGTGGCTGCTCATCCAGACCGCGATGGGCCATTAGTTCTTCCCTGTTTTCCCGTTGGAGGTTATTCAAATGCGCAACGCAAGACCCGGATGGACGTGTCTCATTCTTCTTGCGTTAACCGCAGTTAACGCAAGAATTTTAACGGCGCAAAGTGGAACCACTTCGGCCATCTCGGTAACGGTGGTCGATGCCACCGGCGCGGCAATGAAAGATGTGGATGTGACAGCGACCGACGCGGCCACGCATGCAACCCGCGCGGCGCGAACCGATGAGAATGGGCGCGTTCTTTTCTCTGAAGTGAATCCGGGCAACTACACGATGGCGACGGAAGCGCCAGGGTTTGCGCGGCAAATTTCAGGCCTGGTCGCTGTAGAAGTTGGCCGCACCGTGACGCTGAATTTCAAGCTTGCCATCTCCGCCGCAACGCAGACTGTGGAAGTGACGGCCAACCAGGCCCTGCTGAGCCTCGACAATCCCAACACCACATCCACGCTTGAGTCAAAGACGATTGCCAACCTGCCCAACGCGGGGCAGGACATTACCTTCATCACGCAGTTCGCGCCCGGCGCGCTGATGAACACCGCCGGCTCATCGAACGACGCCAAGGCCGCGGGAGGATACGGCAATGTCGAGTTCAACGGATTGCCCGCCACTTCGAACGGATACATACTCGACGGCTACGACAGCAACGATCCGTGGCTGGGTTTGAACATTGGTCTCTCTACAAATCTCGTGATCGGTCTCGATGCGCTTGCTGAGTCCACGGTCAACACCAACTCCTATGCGGTCGATCAGGGCCGCTACGGCGCATCGCAGGTGAATTACTTCACCAAGTCGGGCGCAAACGAGTTTCACGGCGACGCGTACGAGGTCTGGAACGGCTCCTCGATGAACGCAGAGGACTACTTTCTCCACGCCAACGATACGCCGGGAAACATAACCCTCAAGCCGCATTCCAACGTGAACCAGTTTGGCGTGAGCCTTGGTGGCCCGCTCAAGAAGGACAAGCTATTTTTCTTCGCCCACTACGAAGGAGTGCGCATCGATTTGCCGCTCGTGCAGCAGCTTGTGGCTCCGACGCCTGCCTACCAGCAATACGTGCTCAATCAATTGCCGCAAGGAGGCATCGACCCGATTACCGGCACCGCGCTGCCGGCCGAACCTGGCGAGGTTGCGCTTTACAAATCGATCTTCGGGCTCTATCGCAGCACTTCGGGAACGCCTTTGGCCATCAGTTCATGCCCGCTCGATGCGAATAGCGCGCTCATTGCTGGCGCACAGAGCAGCGGAAATCTTTCTGACGGCAGCGGCTGCGCCAACCAGTCGCAGGAGTCGCTCACCAACAGCGATTACGAAAATCTGTTGGTGCTCAAGTTCGACCACACCATCGACTCGCACAACAGCGTCTGGTACCGGTTCCAGCAGGACACGGGACTTCAAGCGGCCTACACCGATCCGATCAATCCAATCTTCAATTCATTCTCACCGCAGCCGCAGCGCACGCTGGTGGTTGGCTACACGCACCTGTTCAGCCCGAACCTGGTGAATCAGTTCAATCCCGGCGCGAGCTGGTACGGCAGCATCTTTGAGCCGAACAATTTTTCCGCGGTGCGTGCTCAAATGCCGATCGTGCTGGCCGCGGGCACCAACAGCGCTCCATTCACCACCATCGGCGGCAACAACAACACCTATCCGCAAGGGCGCAAGGTGGCGCAATGGCAGATCAACGACAACCTGATGTGGACTCGCGGCCGCGACACTTACAAGTTCGGCGTGAACTCGCGCCGCGTTGACACCAGCGACTACGACGTTGGCGAGGGAACGGTGCCGGCCGCTATCTACAACGACCTGGCCGAATTTACTTATGGCGCGGCCTACCTGCTCGGCCAGACTTTTCCTGCAACGCTCAGAGAGCGAGTCGCCGAGGGCAATCTCGATCTTTACGCAATGGACACGCACAAGCCGACCCGGCATCTCACCATCACGGCCGGCGTGCGCGCGACGTGGAACACCAATCCCGTAAACCAGCACCGGTTGTTCGCAAGGCCGGCGGGGTCGTTTCTTAATCTCGATCACGATGCCAACCAGCCGCTGGATCAGGCTATTGAAACGGGCGTGCGCTCGCTGTTTCCGGCCACGCCTGTTCTGGTGTGGCAGCCTCGCGTCTCGATCGCTGACGAGGTTGCAGAGGGCACAGTCATCCACGCCGGGTTCGGCGTCTTCAACGACATTATCCCCGCGCAGATTGCAGATCTGGCGGCCACCAACCCGCCTTATTCGCCCACATTCGCAGGCGGCATCGGTGGCCAGGCGGGCGGCGTGGGAATCGCAGACGCCATCAGCGCAGTCGCCAACGCGGACCATCAATTTCAATCGGTCTTTGCTTCAGGCGCGCCACCATGCGTGGGCATTCAACCGGGCGCGCCCACATGCCCGCTGGCGGTGAGTCTGAACACGTTTCCCACCGGCACGTTGAAAACGCCCTACTACTACCAGTTCAGCCTGGGGCTGGAGCGGCAGACCGGTTCGCACGGCTCAATCAAAGCAGACTACGTGGGTACCATCGGCATGCATGAGCCGTTCCAGGTTGAACTGAATGGCTACCAGACGGTCTGCGCAGGGTGCTTTGCGCCGTATCCTTACGCACAGCCTCTCGATCAGCGCTTCGGCAGCGTAAGCGAGTTCCAAACCGGCGCCGGCAGCAATTACAGCGGCCTGCAGACCGAGGTGAATGAGAAGATCGGCGGGCTTCTCGTCCGCGCCAATTACACGCTGAGCCATTGCATGGATGAAATTTCAAACGGCGGCCTGCTGCCATTTTCGAGCCTCGGCGTCTTGTCGCCGTTGCCCGGCGAGTTGCGACGCCAATACAGCAACTGCGACTACGACGTGCGCCATAATGTGTCGGCGTTCGGCATTTACCAGCTTCCGTTTTCGTCTGTGCACCGCGGGCTGCGCAAAATCTTCGCCGGCTGGTCCGTCTCTGAGACTGCGTTTCTGCACAGCGGTTTGCCCTTCACCGTCCTCAGCCAGCCCTATACCGCAAACGGCAATGGAATCTTCCAGAACAGCGGACCGCAGTTTGCGCGCCGCATTGCCGGGGTTCCGGTCTATCGCAAATCGGCGTATCCCGGCGTCACCGTTGCGGGCACGCGGCAATGGCTCAACCCCGAGGCTTTTGAATCCGCAGTCGACCCTACCACCGGCGCCTGCACAGGTGGCGATTCGCCGGGCAACTGCCAGTTCGGCAACGCCGGGCGCAACACCGTGCGCGGACCCCACTTTACCGACTCCGATATGTACCTCACCAGAAGGTTCGCATTGCACGAAGGCCTGTCGTTGCGGATGGACGCGCAGCTCTTTAACGCCTTCAATCACCCCAACTTCGCATTGCCTGCAAATGTCGAGGCCGGCGTTCCGGGCGAAAGCGTGCCGGCCAGGTTTGGCACTCTTGAAAGCACAATCTCGCCGCCTACCGGGCTATTGGGCGTGGGGCTGGGCGGAGACAGCTCGCCGCGCATGATTGCCTTTCAGGCGCGCATCGAATTCTGAGAGTGCCCCCGAGTTACGTCATCCACATTACTATTTCCGGCGCCGTTATCTTGCCACATTAAGTCCATCGTGTTCCAATGTCATTGATTCATTCGTATCGGGGTTTCCGGAGCGCGAAATACCACACATCTCCAGCACGTTCGGAGTTTCCCCCATGGCAATGGCTTCTTATGTCCCGCCCGGAGAAGAATCGAAGGTAGTCTTTGATGGACGACTCGGACCAGCAGGACGATAACGTAAGCGACGAGTTCAAAGAGCCTGGCGAAGGAAAACTGCGTTATGACACGGTGCCTTACGATGTAATGCCCGAAGAGGAGCTCTACGCCTATCGGGACGCGCTGACCAGCCTGAACGAAGCGCAGCCTCAGGTTGTTGTGGTCGAAGGCCAACCGCCGCCGCCTCCTCCAGTCGAAAAGAAAAAGCAAAAAGTCCTGCTGGTAGTTGCGACCGTCGCCTGCCTGTTTCTGGTGACTTTTATTATCTGGTCGATGCAGAAGGGGCCACCGCCGCCGCCCTACGTCGATCTGGGAAACAGCAACGTGACAAACTCCGGACTGAGTGGAGACCTTGTAGCGCGCTGGATAGACAAAGCCAACTACGTGTTTTACGTCAATCCGCTTTCAGCCGACGACCTGCCGGGCTTTGCCGCGGTTGCCGCCAATCCGCCGCGCCAAATCAGGTTCACCATCCATTTGAAAGACTCCTCGGGAATCACCATCTGCGAAAAAGAAATTGTATTTCCGTTCAAGGCGCCGGAGGGCGGCAGCGCGATACCGACGCAGGGGCCGCCTGAGAGAACCATGGATGGAGATACAATCAGCTACGATCACGGAGACCATAACGAGATTGTTCGCATTGAAATGAAAGGCCCGATGAGTTGCGCTGAAAGCTTCTACGACCGCATCGCCGCCTGGGATTTCACAACCACCTATCCGGTGAGGGGCGATCAGGACGATTGGGTCAATAATCTCGAGAAAACCAGTCCCAGGGAACCTCGCGCGAAAAAGTCCGGTCCTGGACCTCTGGTGCGCTTGCTGCCCGCACCTATCGACGGCGACGACGTGATTGTGGGTGATAACCCCACGCGGGGAACGGTTGAAACGCGCTCCGGGCGCGAGTTTTTTGTGGGACCGGGCGGCCTGAGCACACGCGGCCAGGATTGGGGACTCTTTCCGGCAGCCATCCACTTCCACTGCGACGTGCGGTCGAACTGCACGCTCACCCGCGCAGGGGCTTCAAACGCGGTATCGGCCCATCTGATGAAATAAGAGCCTGCCATTAACTTTCCCGCAGGCGGCGTTGCGAACGAAAATTGCGCGAGACGCGACGGAGGACGAAGGCTTTGGCCATTCCAAGGCGAGGACGACAACAAAGTATCGCGCAATTTACGCCGCAACCCTTCGGGCTGGGACCAATTTTCCCCATCTCTTTGTCGCTCGTCGTTAGCAGACGCCCGGTTTGCGTCACTCCTCGCTTCGCGACCTGGGGCAAATTGGCTCCCAGCGCCGCCTACGCGAAAGTTAATGGCAGGCTCTGAGCGATGCCGGTTCTTTCAACAGCCGAGATGCAGGCCTGCGACCGCGCCACTACGGGGCGCCTGGGAATTCCTTCGTTCGACCTGATGCGGAATGCCGCAACGGCCGTGGCGGCGTTTGCTCGCGACCAGTTTCCCCAAGCGCGGCGCATCGCGGTGTTGTGCGGGCGCGGCAATAATGGCGGCGACGGCATGGCCGCGGCGAGGTTGCTGCATCTGGCGGGTCTCGATGTTGCGGTAATTCTGCTGGGCTCGAGCGACAGCCTGAAAGGCGATGCGGCCCAGGCCTGGCGCGAGCTTGCTGCGGTTCCGGGAGTTTCGATTCATCCGGTTGAGTCTGCGGCCGATTTGGCGAAGCTCGATCCAGCTCGCGATGCCGACCTGGTGATTGATGCCGTGCTGGGCACGGGCTTCAAGCCGCCGATCAAGGGCCTGGCGTTCGATGCGCTCAACTGGATCAAAGACCGGCGCGGCCCTGTGCTAGCTGTCGATCTGCCCTCCGGGTGGCCAGCCGACAGAACCAGCGCCACCGTCGATACGCCGGTTTTCCCAGCCGACGCAGTCATCACATTCACCGCGCCCAAGCTCGCGCACGTCTTTGGCGCATTGACGCGCGCCTGGGACCAGCCGATTGTTGTTGCGCCCATCGGATCGCCCGATGAATTGTTGATTTCGGAGTTGGGAATTGAGTGGGGCGGCTCTTCAATCGGGCTGGTGCAGGCGCCTCGAGCAGCGGCGGCCAATAAAGGCAGTTTCGGACACGTTCTCGTAGTGGGCGGCACCTTTGGCTCGGCCGGCGGCAAGGCCGGCGCACCTTCCATGACGGCGCTTGGGGCCATGCGCATTGGAGCGGGGCTTGTTACTGCTGCCATTCCCGCGCCTGCCATGCCGGTGGTCTCGGCCATTGCGCCCGAACTCATGACCTGGCAGCTTGAAGCGAGCGCATCCGGAAGCATCTCCGATGAAAACCTTGCCCCTGATCGATTGGCAGCTTTGCTGGCCTCAAAATCGGTGCTTGCCATCGGCCCTGGCATCGGGCAAAGCCCGGAAACAATCAAATTCACCACCGGGCTGCTTTCGTCTACTGAACTGCCGACCGTGGTTGACGCGGATGCGCTCAACATTCTGGCGGCAAAGCCCGTGCTGCTGGCCAAGCTGGCGCGCAAAGGCAAGCGAACCATGGTGCTAACGCCGCATCCGGGAGAAATGGCGCGGCTGGCCGGAACCACCATTGCTGCAATCCAGGCCAATCGCCTTGAAGCGGCCCGCAGCTTTGCCTTGAAAATGGGCGTCACTCTTGTGCTTAAAGGCGCGCGGACGCTGATCGCTCATCCCGATGGGCGCGTGGCCGTGAATACCACCGGAAATCCAGGAATGGCCAAAGGCGGCAGCGGCGACCTGCTCACAGGAATAATCGCCGGACTTCTGGCGCAGTACCCTGACGATGCGGCGCGGGCGGTTGAAGCCGCGGTCCATTTGCACGGCCTGGCCGCCGACCTCGCTGTGAGTGTACAGAATGAGCACACTTTGCTGGCTACCGATGCGCTCAATCATCTTTCACAGGCTTTTCGCTTTCAATCACGCGGCACAAACGGGTATGTTTGGATACAGGGCGCGCAATTGAGAGGCGCCGCGCGAGGCTGAGCAATGACCAACGCCGCACCCCCCGCCGCAGGCAAAGTCCACGAGTACACGACGAAGAGTGGTCCCGACACCATTGAGGTGGGGCGCAAGCTGGTGAAGATTCTCAAGCCGCCGCAATTACTGCTGCTGCGCGGCGAACTGGGAACCGGCAAAACCACCCTGGTGAAGGGAATTGCGCAGGCGCTGGACGCGGCCGAGCCTGACGAGGTGACCAGCCCCACCTTCACGCTGATTCACGAGTACGACGGCACGCGCGAAGGCAAGCCGATCAAGCTATTCCATTTGGATGTGTACCGGCTCGAGGGCGAGCGCCAGCTTGAAACCCTCGGCCTTGAAGAACTGCTCACGCCCGATTCGCTGGTGCTGGTGGAGTGGGGCGACAAGTTCAAGAGCATCAAGAAGCGCGCCACCGGCGATATTGTCATCACCTCAGAAGGTGGCGACGCCCGCAAGATCACGGTGACGCTGAAGGATTAGCGAGTCAGCGAGTCAGCGAGTCAGCAAGTCAGCAAGACAGCCAAAGCGAATTGTAGCGTGGGTCTCTTGACCCGCGCCCGTTCCCACATTCCCCACCCTGCAGTCATTCACCTGCGCTCCATGCCACGCTCTCTTCCACCCACAACCCGCGTCCATCGTTTAAGATTGCCCCATCCCTTCTGGAGGCTCGCATGCCTGCGATACCAAAAATTACTGCCCGGTGTCTCTTCGCGTCTATCGCCGCAGTTTGCGCGGTAAGCGCCGCGCTCGCTGCTCATGCATCGTCGGGCCCGCACATCTTTCAGCGGCCCGCCATCAGCCAGGACACGATTGCCTTCGGCTACGCCGACGATCTGTGGGTAGTGCCGCGCTCCGGCGGCCGCGCCACTCGCCTCACCACCGGAGTGGGCATTGAATCTGCGCCCGTCTTTTCGCCCGACGGCAAAACCATCGCCTTCACCGGCCAGTACGACGGCAACACCGACGTGTTCACCATCCCCGTCACCGGCGGCATTCCATTCCGCGTGACGTATCATCCGGCGTCCGATTTCGCGGTGGGCTGGACTCCCGATGGAAAGCAGATTCTCTTCCACTCAAATCGGGATGCCGCCAGCCGCTACACGCAGCTCTACACCATCCCTGCGCAGGGCGGATTCGCAAAAGTGCTGCCTTTGCCGATGGCCAACCAGGGCCAGTTCTCGCCCGACGGCAAGCAGATCGCCTATTCGCCGCTCGGCCTGGCCTTCGGATTCAACTACAACTTCTATGTTGCGTGGGGCAATTACCACGGCGGCACCGCCAGCACCATCTGGATCACCACGCTGCCCGGTCTCGACTCGGTTGAGATTCCGCATGAAATCGCCTCGGACTTCAACCCGATCTATGTCGGCAGCAAAATCTATTTTCTTTCCGGCCGCGACGGACCGATCACCATCTTCGAGTACGATCCCGCAACCAAAGCGGTGAAAAAAGCCTTCGACAATAAAGGCCCGGACATTCACTCGCTCGATGGCCACGGCAGCACGCTGGTCTACGATCAGCTCGGCGAAATCCATACCTTCGACACCACCACCGGCAAAGACAGCATTGTGCCCATCGATGTGGACGCCGATCTGCCCGAGGTAAGGCCGCGCATTCAAAGCGTGGGCGATGAAGTTTCGAACGTGACCATCTCGGCCACCGGCGTACGCGTCGCAGTTGAAGCGCATGGAGAAATCCTGACCGTCGCCACCAAGAAGGGACCCACGCGCGACATCACCAACACGCCGGGCATTGAGGAGCGCACGCCGGCATGGTCGCCCGATGGCCAGTCGATCGCATATTTTTCTGACGAGTCGGGGCTCTATACGCTTGACGTTGCGCCGCAAACCGGCGATGCAGTTGCCGGCGCAGCGCCGGTAAAGAAATTCCCCATATCGAGCGACCCCTCGTACTACTTCAACCCCAAGTGGTCGCCCGATTCAAAGCTCATCGTCTTCAACGACAACCGCAACAAGGTGTGGGTGCTCGACACGACTACGGGCAAGGCCACGGTAGTCTGCGACCAGAACGAATTCGGCGGATTTTCAAGCCAGGAGTTCGACTTTGCATGGTCGCCCGATTCAAAGTGGCTTGCGTATGAGCGCTCGCTCGCCAACCACCTGCACACCATAACGCTCTATTCAGTCGATAGCGGCAAGTCGACCGAGATATCTGACCGCCTGGCCGAAGCCGATAATCCCGCCTTCGATCGCGACGGCAAGTATCTCTACTTCACCGCCAGCACCAACGCCGGAGCCACGTCTGACGGGCTCGACATGACCAGCGATCTCTACATTCCTACCGCGAAAGTGTATGCAGCCGTGTTGCAGGCCGATGGCGCGTCACCGCTCGCGCCTGAACTCGGCGACGAGAAACCGGCCGACAAGAAAGACGAGAAGAAAGACGAGAAGAAAGAGGAGAAGAAAGACGACAAGCAGGAGGACAAAAAAGATGCCGCAGCAGCCGGCTCGACGGACAAAAAGCCCGATGCCAAAGAATCCGGCGACGAAGGCGCTGCGAAGAAAGATGAGCCGAAGCCGGTAAAGATCGATCTCGATGGCATTCAATCGCGCATTGTGGCAATGCCAATGCCCGACGGATTTTATCTCACCCTCGATACGGGATTGAAGGGCAGCCTCTACTACATCTATGCCCCGCCCTCGCGCGACTTTGACGGAGTGGGCACGCTGAGCCGCTGGACTCCCGAAGACCGCAAGAGCGAAAAGCTTGCCGATCGCGTTGGCGCATTGGAAATTTCGGCCGACGGCAACAAGATGCTGCTCGCCATATCGCCGCCCCACAGCGAAGACGGCGGCGGTCCGCCGTCATGGGTAGTTGTTCCCGCAGACCAGCCCGTGAAGCCGGGCGATGGCGGCCTCAACTTCGGTGGGCTCAAAGTGCGCGTCGAGCCCAAGGCGGAGTGGGAGCAAATGTACCACGAGGTATGGCGCATCGAGCGCGCGTACTTCTACAATCCCCACTTCAACGGCACTGACACCGAGGCTCAGGAAAAGAAATACGAGCCCTACGTTGCATCCATCGCGGCGCGCGCCGACCTCAACTACATCTTCCAGGAGATGCTGGGCGCGTTTTCAGTGGGCCATCTGCGCGGATTCGGCGGCCACATTCCCGAAGCCGAACACGTTGCCGGCGGCTTGCTCGGCGCCGATTACAAGATCGAGAACAATCGCTACTGCTTCGCCAAAATCTACACTGGCGAAGACTTCAACCCGAACATCAAATCGCCGCTGGCGCAGCCGGGGCTCAACGTCAAGGTGGGCGACTGCATCGTGGCCATCAACGGAGCCGACCTGACCGCCGACACCAACATTCAGCAGCCGCTCGATGGCACGGCAGGGCAGGTGATCAGCCTGCGCATTGCCTCGATCGACGGCAAAGACCCGCGCGACATTTCGGTGGTTCCGGTGAGCAGCGAGTACGCGTTGCGCAACGTGGATTGGATCGAGAACAATCGCCGCAAGGTTGACAAGCTCTCGAACGGCCAGCTTGCCTATATCTACCTGCCCGACACCGGCAGCGGAGGATTCACCAACTTCAACCGCTACTATTTTGCGCAGACTGACAAGAAGGGCGCCATCATCGACGAGCGCTTTAATGGCGGCGGCCAGGTGGCCGACTACTTTATTGAAGTAATGAAGCGCCAGATTGAGAGCTACTGGCAGCCGCGCTACGGTCAGGTGGAGCACACACCCAACGCCGGCATTTATGGGCCCAAGGTGATGCTGGCCAACGAGCAGTCGGGCTCAGGCGGCGATGCGCTGCCGTGGCTCTTCAAAGAAGCCAAGCTCGGCCCGCTGGTGGGCAAGCGCACCTGGGGCGGCCTGGTCGGCATCGGGAGAATTCCAACATTGATGGATGGCGGCGAAGTGACCTCGCCCAGCGTCGCTTTCTTCTCGCCCAAGGGGCAATGGGATGTGGAGAATCATGGCGTCGATCCCGACTACGTTGTGGAGCAGGACCCGAAGCTGGTGAGCGAAGGGCACGATCCGCAGCTTGAGAAGGCGGTCTCGCTGGCGCTCGATGAGCTGAAGAAGAATCCGCCACCGGCGACGCCGGAGCATCCGACTTATCCGGATTATCACGGGGTGTATTGAGGGCCGGTGAACCGTGAACGGTGGCCGGGGAACCGTGGGTGGCGAGTTATGCCGCCACCCGGTACAACGGGACCCCGCCAGAGCATGAGTCGGAAAAAGAGCAGCATCATCCGCTCCGAAGGCGTGCGGGAATTTTAATCAACCAGTAACTTCCGCATAGCCGGTGACTGGACCGGGACCCCGAAAGCGCCTTTCGGTGAGGTTACCAATTCTCGAAAGACGCGGGTATCCTTGCAGACAATATGAACCCCAAACGAAATAGGCCATTCGGCGTCACGCTGATTGCACTCGGATTCTTGTGGATCGGGTGTTGCGGCACTCTCGTCTTCCCCGTCATCGGACTGACGGGCACCTTGTCTGCAATGTGGCCCCTTGCACTTGGAACGACGATCCATTCCCAGCCATGGCTCAAGGCTATTTCCTACGTGCTTGATTGCGTCTGGTTCCTCTTATACGTTGCGTACGCAGTTATTGGATTCGGGCTTTGGAAATTGAAAAACTGGGCACGCAAAAGCGTATTAGGCATTTCGATAGTCGGGGC
>JBEKCW010000072.1:0-15639 GCA_050014675.1 Occallatibacter sp.
CCTGGAGAATTCATCGCAAGGCAAAGATACGCAGGCTTGCTTCCGATCAGGGCCGGCAATCCGAGCCGCATACCAAGACAAACGGCGCCTGAAGGCCTGGCCCAGGTTCCCTAAGTTCTCTAATCGGTCCTCAATGCGCGCATCGGATCGATCGATGCCGCTCCCCTCGCCGGGACAATCGCGGCCACTGCAGCGGCTGTCAGAAGCAGCGCCACGCTGCCCAGAATCGCAACCGGGTCGGCAATCGGTGTCTGATAAAGCAGGCTGCGCACCCAGCGCAGAACTACCAGCGTCATCACCAAGCCCGCGCCTGTTCCTATCAGAACGGGTATGGCCGCCTGCCACAAAACAAGCTGGACCAGCGCGCCTTTACCCGAGCCAAGCGCAATGCGAATGCCAAACTCCTGCCGCCGCAGCGACACCGAGTAGGCCAGCACCCCGTACACGCCCAGCGCAGCCAGCAGCAGCGCAACCGCGCCAAAGCTGGTCAGCACAATGGCCTGAAACCGCTCTGAAGCCACCGAGTCATTTACCTCGTCGTCAAGCGAGTTGATTGCGGGAATCGCCACTTTGGGGTCGGCCTGCCAGATGACGCGCCGCATCTCGGGAATCAATGCGCTCGCCGGCTGCGGACTGCGAACAAGAAACGAGAGAGTCCAGTGCGTAAACACCCAATAAGGGATGTAAACCATGGCCGCCTGATCGCGCAGGCCGTTGATGCGCGTGTCGGCCACCACGCCTACTATGCGCACGTTCGCGGGCGAATCGGGCACCAGGTTGCTCAACTCCTTGCCAACGGGATTTTCGCCGGCGAAACCCTGGCGTGCGGTCTGCTCTGAGATCAGCGCCACCATGGGATTGGCGCGATCGTCGGCGGTAAAGTTGCGCCCGGCGACCAGCGGAATCTGCATGGTGCGCAAATAATCATGGTCGATCCATCGCACGTTGATGGGGAGCTGATCAGCCGGCGGCACCGGGTGATCGGGCCGTTGCACAGTGTCGACCCAGTTTTCCCCGGTGAGCGGCGCAGAACTGGTAATGCTCGCCGATTGCACCCCGGGAAGTTGCCTGAGCGCCGTTAGCACGCGGTCGGCAAAGGCCAGCTTGGCGGCACTGTAGTTGGGCACGGAGTCGTCGTATGCAGGCGCAAACAAATCAACCTGGGCGACCGTAACGTGGCTCGTGTCGAAGCCACGATCCTGGCGCAGCAGGTGCGAGAAGCTGCGCAAGACCAGCGCCATAACTACCAGCAGAGTGAGAGTGCACGCCACTTGCCCGGCCACCAGCAAGCCCCGCGTGCGTCGGCCCTGCCGTGAGCTCACCACGCGCGCTGAGCTGGCCTGCATCGCAGATTGCGGAGGCACGCGCAGCGACCGCAATGCCGGCAGCGCGCCAAACACCAGTGCCGAAACAATTGAAACGAACGCGGCAAAGGCCAGCACCGGCAGGCTCACATGAACTTCGTCGAGCCGCGGAATAGTCTTTGGCGCCATGGCTACTAGAAGCCGCACGCCGGCAAAGGCCAGCACCGCCCCGGCAACCCCGCCCATTGCCGCCAGCACCAGGCTTTCAGTCATCCGCAGGCTGAAGAGGCGCGCCCGGCTTGCCCCTAATGCGGCGCGCACTGCGGTTTCGCGCTCAGCATTCGCGCCGCGAGCCAATTGCAGATTCGCCAGGTTCACGCAGGTAATCAGCAGTACGCTGCCCACCGCCGCAAACAGCATCCACAGCGCTCCGCTTATGTTTGCCGTTACATCTTTCGCCAGCGGCGTAACCGCAATTCCTAAATGCAGCGGCAGATGCGCTGAGAGCGAATACGCCTGTTGCAGCCCTTCAAGCTCGGCGTTGGCTTCGGCCAGCGTCACGCCTGGCTTCAGCCGCGCAATCGACTTGTAGTTATAGTTGCCGGTGTCGTTGCTCAGGGCGGGATCAGATGGCGCGAACGGAGCATACATCAAGACGCTGATTGCGGCTTCCTGAAAAATCATTCCGTGAGCAAGTGCAATCTGCGGAAAGCGCACCCCCGCCGGCAGTATTCCCACCACGGTATAAGGCTCGCCGCTCACACGCACCGTCTTGCCAATTGCCCCGGGATCGCCCTGCAAAAGTGTTTGCCAGGCCTCATAACTGAGGATCAGAACATGGTCCGCGCCATGTTGTGCTTCGCTGGGCAAAAAACCCCTTCCCATCGCCGGCTGCACTCCCAGCACGTGAAAAAAGTTTGGCGACACTTCAAGCGCGCCAATAATATTCGGCCGGTCGCCGCTTGGCGAAACGCTTAGGCCGCGCGTTTGAAAAATAGCAATGTCTTCGAGCGTTTTAGCCGTGTTCTTCAGCCGCATAATATGCCGGTAATTGTCAGGCGCTTCAGTTCTCTGGCCGTGGTCCTGCACCTCCACCTCGCGCACTACCACCAGCCGGTCCTGATCGGGAAACGCGAACGGCTTGAGCAACACTGTATTCACTACGCTGAACATGGCAGTGACCGCGCCGATGCCCAGCGCGAGCGTCAGAATTGCAGTCAGCGCGAATCCCGGCGAGCGGCGCAACTGGCGCAGCGCAATGCGGACGTCCCGCGCAATCTCCTCGATCCCGGGCAGCCCGCGCTCGATGCGGTATTGTTCGCGTGTCTGCGTCACTCCGCCAAAGGCGCGCAGCGCTGCGGTGCGAGCCTCGTCGGCGCTCATGCCTTTGCGCAGGTTCTCGTCCGTGGCAAGGTCAATGTGGGCGCGCAGTTCCTCGTCGAGCTCGGCGTCGCGCTTGCCGCGATTGAACAGCGCTTTCACGCGGCTCAACAAAATGCGAATCCAGTCCATCGTCTAGTTAGTCTCCTCAAGAAACCGCGCCATGGTGCCAGCGATCCGCTTCCAGTTCTCGGTCTCTTCGGTAATCTTCTTGCGGCCGATGCGGCTCAGCGTGTAGAACCGCGCGCGGCGATTGCTCTCCGATGTGCCCCACTCGCCCTTGATCCAGCCCCTTTGCTCAAGCCGCAGCAGCGCGGGGTAAATTGTGCCCTGGTTCATGCTCAGGGTCATGCCGCTCACTTGCTCGATGCGCCGCGCAATGCCGTAGCCGTGCAGCGGCCCCATCGACTCCAGCGTCTTCAGCACCATCAGGTCCAGCGTGCCCTTCAGTACGTCGGATTTCTGCTCGCCCATCGCCTCTCCTGTTGAATCTCAGACTATACGATGCACCAGCATAGTCAGATTGTCAACAGGAGGCTGGGTAGCCGGTTAGTGCGTCTCGATGTTGTTTGTTCTCCCTTCCAATGCGTTATCGTTCTAGTGGAAGTGATTCATGATGCGCGCCGCCGAACTCATCGCTCCCAGAACATTCCGGCTAACCGAGATGCCGATTGAAACTCCCGGCCCCGGCGAAGTGCAGGTCCGCATTGAAGCCGTAGGCGTCTGCGGGTCCGATCTGCACGCCTATGCTGAAGGCGCAGTCGGCAGCACTCCCAATGTCTATCCCATGGTGCTGGGCCACGAGCCTGCCGGCGTGATCGTAAAAACCGGCGCCGGCGTCACAGGCCTGGCCGCGGGTGACCGCGGAGCGCTCGAGCCCGCGCTCTACTGCTATCACTGCGAGTTCTGCCTCTCCGGCCACCACAACGTGTGCGCCAACATTCGCTTTCTCTCCAACCCCGGCCATCCCGGATTCTTTCGCGAGCTCGTCAACCTGCCGGCCGCCAACTTTAGTCCCATCCCAGCCAACATGTCGTTTGAAGCGGCTACTCTCGCCGAGCCTCTTGCGATTGCAATGCATTCGCTGCGCATCGCCTCTATCCGCGCGGGTGAATCGGTAGCGGTGATCGGTGCGGGGCCCATCGGCTTGATGACAATTGCCGCGCTGCGAGCTGCCGGCGCAGGGCGAATCTGGGCAGTGGAGCCGCTCGCGCATCGCCGCGAACTGGCCCTCGCGATTGGCGCCGGCGCTGCGCTCGCACCGGAAAATGCGATCGAGGAAGTCATGCATGCGACCGGCCGCCGCGGCGTGGATTGCGCCATCGACTGCGCGGCCGCGGAAGACACCTCCAATCAAGCCGTGATGCTCGTGCGCAACGCGGGCCGCGTTGCCATCACCGGTATTCACTCCGCACCAAGGGTCGCGTTGGACGGGTCAACCATGCGGCGCAAGGAGCTGACCGTCTTTAACGTGCGCCGCTCGAACCACGAGACCGACGAGGCGCTGGACCTGCTCGGCACAAACGCCGGGTGGTTTTCTCCGGTGCTCACCCACACCAGGTCAATCGACCGCGTCGGCGAGGCGTTCGAAATCGCCAGCCAGTATCAGGACGGCGTAGGTAAAATGATCGTGCGGCCATAGGCGCTTGAATGGTGTCGCAAAAATGGTCGGGACGGGCAGATTTGAACTGCCGACCCCTCGCACCCCAAGCGAGTGCTCTACCAGGCTGAGCCACGTCCCGACACAAGACGAACCGGCTCATTGCGAGCCGGTTTTTGGGGTCTTGATTAGTTTACACCGATGAACCGCCGATGAACCGTTGACCGCCGCTTAGTGCGAAGGCGGTACGTACTCCGACGGCAGCGCCGAGCCTGCGCCGAAAAAGAAGTCTTCCATCTGCTCCACCAGGAACTGCTGCGCCTGGGGGGTCCAGGGTTGCAAGCGGTACTCGTTCAGCAGCATCTTCTGATGGTCAACCCACTCTGACCACGCGGCCTTTGACACGTTCTTGTAGATCTTCTGGCCAAACTCCGAGTCGAAGGGCGGCTCGTCCAGGCCCTCCATCTCCTTCTTGTAACGAACGCAAAAAACAGTGTGCGCCATGCCTCACTCCCAAACTCAATTGTATTGGATACCGTGCCGTGGCGGCAGTTTCATTCTCTTTGCTGCACGGCTGCAATTGCCCCTGCGGGGGCCTTCACGAAAATTGGGAAGATTTTATAGCCGCTCCTTAAGAAGCAGGCGCAGAATGGCCGCATAGTGGACCTGGGTCAACCAAGCATCGCATAGCGCCCTCCCCCGCCTTTTGCCGGAGTTCCCCCGCTTCAAATTGCAACCGGCGCCCATGCGGCGCGAGCTATTCGGGCCCCTCCTCAAGACCCAGGTTCCGGAGGAATTACGTGCCTGAAGAAACAGTACAAAACGGGCTGAGCGAAAGCGCTGCCTCTGGCCTCGCTTACCTCACCTTCATTCCGGCGATCATTTTTCTGGTCGTCGCTCCCTACAACCAGAACTCCAAAATCCGCTTCCACGCCTGGCAGTCGATATTTCTTTCAATTGTCTGGGCGCTGGTCTGGATCGCGCTGATGGTGATCGGGGTCATCCCGGTGCTGAACTTCCTTGACCTGGTTCTCACGCCGGTTGTTGCCGTAGGTTTTCTCATTCTCTGGGTTATCGTGCTTGTCAACGCGTTCCAGGGCAAGCAGTTCAAAGTGCCGTTCATCGCCGACTTCGCTCTAAAACAAGCCGGCGGGAGCGGATTTTAGACGAGCTCACTTAACAGCGGGCGGCGTGTGGCCAGCCTATCGCCGCCTGCCCTTCTTCACGAATCGCCGCTTGGATTTGCCGGCAGGCGGATGTGCGCCCGTACGCTTCTTATCTTTCTTCTTCGCCTTCGCCGGCTTCGAGGGTCTCGTTGCCGCAGCGCCGGCCTCTTCGACAATTGAGAATTGCAGTTTGCGCTCCTGCGCCAGCACCCGGTCGAGTATCACCTGCACCCGGTCGCCTGCGCGGAACCGCCGGCCCCATCGCTCGCCCACAATCTCGTGCGTGTTTTCGCGCCACGTGTAGCGGTCGCCGGCCAGCGTGTCAATGGGCACCAGCCCTTCGACAAACAAATCGGTCAGCTCCACAAATAGCCCGAACTTCGATGGATTCAGCACCAGCGCGGCAAACTCTTCGCCCACGCGGTCCTGCATAAATCGCACCTTCTTCCACTCCACCAACTCGCGCTCGGCTTCGGCGGCGCGGCGCTCCGTCTGGCTGGTCTCTCCGGCAATCTGCTTCAGCTCCGGCTCGGGGATGGGCGGCTCGCCAGCAAAAAGCTCCTCCGCCTTGCGACGCTCCTGCGCGCGGATGTGAGGCGCCGGCGACTGTCCATAATTTCCCTCGTTGGGATGAGTCCACGGCGAAGCGAGCCGGTCCTTCGCTACGTCACCGCGACCCGCAACGCCGGCCCGCAGCAGGGCCTTCGCAACGCGATGCACAATCAGGTCAGGGTAACGCCGGATAGGCGAAGTAAAGTGCGTGTAAGTTGGCGCGGCCAGCGCAAAGTGTCCTTCGTTCACTTCCGAGTAGCGCGCCTGCCTGAGCGAGCGCAGCATCAGGTAGCTCAAAATCCTTTCCTCAGGCTTGCCCTCGATGCGCGCTGCCAGCTTCTGGTACATCTTCGGCGTCACCGCAATATCCTCGGTCACCTCGTGCACGCGCGGCTTGCGCCCCTGGCCGTACAACTCCCGCCGCTCGGCTTTCATCTGGATACGCTTGACGGGCAGCGCGCCCAAACCAAGCGAATAACCAAAGCTCGCAGCCAGTTCTTCAAACTGCACAACGCGCCTCGGCTCTGGCTTCTCGTGGATCCGATAAATCGACGGCACGCCCAGGTCCTCAAGCCAGGTAGCCACGCGCTCGTTGGCCGCCAGCATAAACTCCTCGATCAGCCGGTTGGCCCAGGTCCGCTCGGCGCGCGTCACACCCCGCATCTGCCCCTGCTCGTCAAACTCGATCACCGGCTCGGGCAAGTCGAAATCGATCGAGCCCCGCTCCTCGCGCCTCTTGTTCATCTTCGCGGCCAACTGCTGCATCCGTTCAAACTCGGGAACCAGTGCCGAGTATTTCCCCCGCATCTCCGCGTCGCCCTCAAGAATCGCGTGCACGGCGGTGTACGTCATGCGCGCCGCCGAACAAATGACGCCCTCGACAATTTCGTAGCCTTCAATGCGGCCGTCAGCATCTAGCTCCATCAGGCAGCTCAGCACCAGGCGGTCTTCAGTGGGCCGCAGGCTGCAGATGCCGGTCGAGAGCTCCTGCGGCAGCATGGGAATAGCGCGATCGGGAAAATAAACGCTGGTGCCGCGCAGTCGCGCTTCAAGATCGAGATCCGTGCCCTCGCGCACGTACTCCGCCACATCGGCGATGTGTACTTGCAGCTCGTAGCCCCCGCCCGCGCGCTCGCGCACCATCACCGCGTCGTCAAAATCGCGCGCCGTCTCGCCGTCGATGGTCACAATCGGCAGCCCGCGAAAATCTCGCCGCTGAGCAATCTCCTCCGCATCCAAATGCGCCACCGCGCGTGCCTCGGCCAGCACTGCCTCGGGAAAAATCCGCGGCAGCTGGTGCTTGCGGATCATCATCTCCACGTCGACGCCAAAATCGTCAGGGTCACCGAGCACTTCAATCACGCGCCCGATGGGCGGCCGCGTCTGCGTAGGCCAACTGGTAATCTCCACATCCACCACTAGGCCTTCCAGGTCGCGCTCCGCGCCTTTGTGTGTTGGATGAGAGAGTGCTTCCGCTCCCAGTACCCGATGCGGCGTGGTTGCCGCATTCTCCGGCGGAATCTCCGCTCCCGGCGGAATCACAATAGGCTGCGTCATGCGCTCGTCGAAGGGAACCACGCTGTGTCCCATCGCGCGGTCAGATCGTGAATAGTGAAACACGCCGACAACGGTCGCATTGCGCCGCTCCATCACCCGCACAACGCGTCCCTGGCGGCGTCCGTCGGCCTTGGGCGGATCGAGCTCGACCAGCACCTGGTCGCCCTGCATCGCTCCATTGATCTCGTTGGGCGGAATAAAGACGTCTTCGTCGATGCGTACCGCAGCCTGCCGCAAGCTGGGCCTTACAAAGCCGAACCCATCGCGATGCAGATCGAGCCGGCCGGCCATCAGATTGTCGCGTGTACCCACGGCCGTCCCACTCGGCGCTTTGGGAATGCCCCACATCTCCCGGTCGACTTTGGCGAGTCGTTTGCTAGCGGTAAGCCGGGCAAGCTGCTCGATCAGCAGACGCCGCTCGCGCCCGCCGCCCAGCCCCAGCTCGCGCACCAGCTGTTTGTATCCCGCGTTGCCTCCTGGCGAGCGCGCAATCCGCGCCACCAGCTCACGATCGGTCATAGCTCAAGAGTAGGGCACAGGGCGGGCAAAAGCGAAGGGCGCGCATTAACTTTCCGGGTGACAATGTTGAATATGATAATATATTGTTGATTTTAAACGACAAGTATCCGTCCAATCCGGATTAAACTCTCGTCCAATCCGGATTGAAGACGCGTCTATCTCGGATTCAAAGAGCCGATTCCTGTCCTGCTACCCCCACAAACATGAGAGCGGCGCAGCAAACAGCCGGTCTCCGAACGGCGCCCGCCTCTCGCCGTCGTAGAGCACAATCCCCGCTCTGAAAGCCGTTCCGCAGGCACTGGCCAGTTTGCGCAACCCTTTAAAGTCGCTCGTATTCACGGTGGCGCTGGACTTAACTTCAATGCCCACCACCGCACCCGCGTCGTCCTCCACTACAAAGTCCACCTCGTCCTGATCCTTGTCGCGGTAGTGATAAAGCGCGCACGCATTTCCGGTCCACGCAATCTGTTTAATCAGTTCTGTAAAAACAAATGTCTCCAGCAACCGTCCGAAAATCGTGCGGTCCAGCCGGATTCGTTCCGGCGTAACAGCCAGCAGCGCAGCCAGCAATCCCGAGTCAAGAAAGTGCAGTTTGGGCGTCTTCACCAGCCGCTTCAGTTGATTGTGAAACCACGGCTCCACGCGCCGCACCAGGTAGAGTTGCTCCATAATGCCGATGTACTTTCGCGTCGTCTTGTCGTCGAGGCCCACCTGGCCGCCGATCTCGGTGAAGTTCGTCAACTGCCCGGAATAGTGCGCCAGTACCTGCAAAAGCCGTGGCATCTGACCCAGCTTTTCCACGTCGGCAATGTCGCGCACGTCCCGCTGCACAATCGCCCGCACGTAATCGCGCGCCCATGCGCGCCACCGCTCGGGCTGTTTGCGCCGCAGCATCTCCGGGTAGCCGCCGATCAGCACGGCATCCACCAGCTGCCGGCCGGTCATCGCGTCCCCGCATCGGCCGGCTTTTCCCTCGAACGCGGCTCTCAGAAAACCCGGCTCGCGGCGATGAATCTCGGCCTGCGAAAGCGGCAGCAGGTTTACGATCTCCATGCGGCCGGCCAGGCTCTCAGACACCAGCGGCATTGCCAGAAGGTTGGCCGACCCGGTGAGCAAAAAGCGCCCCGGCTGCCGGTTGTCATCCACGGCTCGCTTGATCGCCCGCAGCAGATCCGGAGCACGCTGAATCTCGTCGATGGTCGCCCGCTTAATGCTGCGCACCAGCCCCGCCGGGTCGATGCGGGCCGACGCCAGAACCGTGTCGTCATCCAGGGTGATGAATTCGCGCCCGGCGGACACCAGCGAGCGTACCAGCGTGGTCTTGCCGCACTGCCTCGGCCCAGTTACCAGCACCACCGGAGTGTCCTTCAGCGCGGTCAGCACCTGGCCCCCCGCAAAACGTGGATAAAGCCGGCTTCTGCGTTCGTCCATTTCGGATTCCATCCCCGTCCAATCCGGATTATACGCCCGTCCAATCCGGATTCACAGCCCGTCCAATCCGGATTGACGAGCGCCTCCGGCCCTATCCTCGGCTTGCTTTCCGGCGCCGTTCGTAGCTCGTTCGGGCAGCGGTCGCCGTTCTCCTTGCAGCGCTCTTTATTTATCTCTCCCCGTTGTCATTCCTGAGTCATCCCGCGCTTCCTGCTCCGGCGCTTCGGTCCTACAGCATAGACAGGCTAAAATAGCGGGGACGGAAGAATACCGGTGCGTAGGCGGCTGGTCCGTTTCAGCCTCTTGCCGCAACGGGCTCGGGTTTTGCCGAAGGCATCAGGCAAGACGGCAGTACTCTTTCAATTTTGCTGGGCTCAAGCCATTGGCACTGCCTTGGCAACTCCCCTCGGTCCCGACGCAGGGACAGAAAAGGAACTACCGTGAGCGCAATGTGGAAACCAAACCAGACCGGATCGATCAACACCAACCCCATGCCGGAGCCGCCGCGCGCCATGCCGCCGGCGCCGGCCGTGCAGCCGGTTGAGGCCCCCAGCCGTCCGCAAGCCGTCACCGGTGAGCAGGCCACCATCGGCAAGGGGCTCTTTATCAAGGGCGACATTACCGGCTCCGAGTCGCTGTACATCGACGGCAAGGTCGAAGGCAGCGTCAACCTGCCCGGTAACCGCGTCACCGTGGGGCGCAATGGCCAGGTGGCGGCCAACATCGTTGCCCGCGAAATCGTGGTCCTGGGCAAGGTCAAGGGCGACGTCTCGGCCTCAGACCGCGTTGACATCCGTGCCGAGGGCTCGCTCAACGGAAACGTGGCTGCGGCCCGTATCAGCATCGAAGACGGCGCGTTCTTCAAAGGCGGCATCGACATCAAAAAGCCGGATTCGAAACCTGCCGCGGGTCCAGCCGCGGTTCAGTCCACGCCCGCGCCTGAGCCGGTCAAGGTCGGCCAGTAAGCCGATCCGCAGAACTGAATTTCACTCGCTCCGCGCGCCCCCGAGCTATATGGGGGCGTGCGCGTTTTTGGGGCTTCTGACTCCTGCGCGCCTGATTTTCCTCAACGCGGCTTCAACCCCAGCCGCTTCATCGTCACCCGGGGCAGCGCCGAGCCGGTTTTTTCAAGCACCGTTTTCACCAGCAGCAGCCACACCAGCGTTCCCGCGGCCAGAATTGCCGCATCGGCAGCTCGTGTATGACGCGCCCAGTCCACCGCGCCAAGGTGCGCGCGCATCCATGCAAATCCCCACGCCAGCAGCGCCACCGCACCACCTCCGGCAATCCCCGCCAGCACGCATCGGCCCATCTCGGCATAGTCAAGGCTCGCCAGCGAAACCATGCGCCGCTTGTGCAGCAACAGTGCAATCAGTAGCGTCTGCATGGCAATGCCAATATCCGAAGCCATAGCCAAACCCATAGCCCCATACGTCCGGTAAAACGCGGCATAGATCGGCAGCGACGCCACGGTCACAATCGTGCCCGCCACCATGGGCACAAAAGTGTTGCCAGCTGCGTAGAAAGCGCGTGAGTAGATGGCCTGGGCCGACCACAGGAACAGCGAAACGGAAAAGACCGCGAAGTAGGCCGCGCATTGGCGCGCATCCGCAGGTGAAAAGCGCCCGCCGGTAAATAGCAGGTCCACCAGTGGAACCGCCAGGGCGGCCATGGCCGATGTCGCCAGAAGGCCGAGGCACGCAACCCGCGATGCCGAGTCGGCGACGCCAGTGGCGAACTCAAATCGTTTGTTCTGACTCCACAGGCTGGCAAAGAAGGGCATCGAGGCGACGCCCGCGGCCTGCGCCAGCATCGACATGGGCGCGATAAACAGCCTCTTCGCGTAGGTCATCAGCGCAATCGCGCCGTCAGTCGACGATGCAAAGTAGTTGATGATCCAGGTATCCGCCGTCACCAGGCTAACCCCGGCCATCAGCGGCAACGACAGCCGCACCCACTCGCGCAGTCCCTGGTCGTGCCAGTCGAGGATGGGCCGGTAGCGCACGCCTGCTCGCCACGCAAAAAACCAGTTCAACAGGAATGGCCCGCACAGCGCGCCCGCCACTGTGCCCAGCGCCAGCGAGGTAATGCCCATCTTCTTTACCAGCAGCAGCCCGCCCACAATTGTGCCCAGGTTATAGATGAGCGGAGCCACCGCCTGCACGTTGAACTGCTTGCGCACCAGCAGCACCGCCCCAAACACCCCGCCGGCAAAGAAGCACAACTGCGCAGGCAGCAGAATACGCGTCAGATGAACGCACAGGGCCGCCTTTTCGGCGTCGAATCCCTTGAAGAAATGGCGAACGTACCACGGCGCAAAGATCTCGGCCAGCGCAATCGCCGAGCCGAGCACGATATACATCGTGGTAAGGATGACCGACAACGAACGTTCACCCTGGGCCTCATGGCCTGCTTCGCGATAGCGGGTGAGGATGGTGACGAAGGTGATGGACGCCGCGCCGCCCACCAGGAAGTAAGCGATCTGGTCGGGAAGCTGGAAAGCTGCCATAAAGGCATCGGCTTTCATGCCGCGCCCGAAGAGCCACGCGATGTACATGTTCCGCAGCAGCCCGAAGATGCTCGACAAAAACGTCGCAGCCATCAGCACCACTGTTGCGCTAAACGCGGAATGAGCATGCGTCGGGCGTAGCAGCTCCATCGCGCGCGCCCAACGCGAGCGCGGGCCGGGTGTGGGTTCAGTTGAGGGCGAGCCGGTCACTGCTGTCGATTTTATCGTTGCGCTACTACGCGCGCCTCAGCTGGAATCCGGCTAGACACTTGTATCCTGTCTGCATGCGGAGTTTCCCTCGCCTCACAGCCACTTCTCTATGCCTGCTCGCTGTCGCAACCGGGTTTTCGCAATCCATTCGCGGCCGCGGCGGCATCACGCTGCCCCCGCCGCCCGACGTCCAGGCCACCCCCGTCACAGACGACTACTTCGGCACCAAGATTGTGGACAACTACCGCTGGCTCGAGGACGAGAAAAGCGAAGCCACACAGGCCTTCATCGACGCTGAGAACGATTACACTGGCCGCTATCTCAAACAGGACCGCATCTACGCGCAGATTCCCGATCAGCTCGGCGCGTTGCTCGACGTCACATTAACCAGCTTTCCAGTGGAGCGCAATGGAAGCTTCTTTTTCATGCGCCGCCTCGCCGGCGAGCAGCAATTCTCCATCTACGTTCGTCACGGCTGGACCGGAAAAGACATGCGGCTGCTCGATCCGGCCGTGATCAGCCGCGACCCCAACACATCCATCTCGCTTGACGATGTCTCCCGCGACGGCGCCCTGTTTCTCTACTCGCTGAAACAGGGCGGGGCCGACGAAGCCGCCATTCGTGTCTTCGATGTCAATGCCAAAAAAACCCTTATGGACGAACTGCCCAGCGCGCGTTATTTTTCAAGCGACTTTGCGCCCGACGGCAAGAGCTTTTATTACTCGCGCTACAGCAAGCAGGGAACCATGCTCTACCAGCATGTGCTTGGCGAGCGCCCTTCGCACGATCAGCTCATCTTCGGGCACGAGTTCCGCGGCGAAGCGCTGGGGCCGAACGACCTTTTCTCCGCACAGGTGACTGACGATGGCCGCTATCTCGTAATTCACATCACGCGCGGCGTCCCAGCCCGCCGCGTTGACATTGTATTTCGCGACCTCACGAAAAAAGATTCGTACTTCGACATCCTCGTCTGGGGTCTCGACTCGCGATTCTCTGCCATCTATGCCCGCAACGCGTGGTATGTGAGGACCGACTACAAATCTCGGCTGGGCCGCATTCTCAAAGCCGATCCCGGCATCATGCCCGAGGCGTGGACAACGATCGTTCCCGAAGGCAAAGAGGTGATCGATGCGTGGTCGATCGTCGGCGGCAAGCTTTTTGTCAGCCGCCTCAAAGATGTGAAGCCAGAGACGTCGATCTACACTCTCGATGGCAAACCCGCCGGCCAGCTCACCTACGACGGCATCGGCTCCGCCTCCGGCGTTGCGGGCCGAACCACCGATCGCTACGGTTACTTCTCCTTCTCGTCGTTCATCGTCCCGCCCACGCTGTACCGTCTCGATACAACCACCGGCAAGCGCGAAGTTTTCTTCCAGCCCAAGGTTCCATTCGACTCGAGCCAGTACGAGCTCAAGCAGGTTTTTTATAAATCGAAAGACGGCACTCAAATCCCGATGTTCATTGCCGGCAAAAAAGGCCTCAAGCAGGATGGCTCCGAGCGCCTGCTCATGACAGGGTACGGCGGATTCAACCTGAGCGAGATGCCCGACTGGAACCCCGAATACGCATGGTGGCTCCAACAGGGCGGCTGGTTCGCGCTACCCAACCTACGCGGCGGCGGCGAATACGGCGAGCAGTGGCACGAAGCAGCCATGTTTGAGAAAAAGCAAAACGTGTTCGACGACTGGTTCGCCGCAGCTCAGTACCTGATCGACAACAAGTACACCTCGCCCGCGCACTTCGCCCTTCGCGGCCGTTCCAATGGCGGACTGCTCATGGGCGCGTCCATCGTGCAGCACCCCGAATTGTTTTCGGCCATCTGGTGCGGCTACCCGCTGCTCGATATGCTGCGCTATCAAAAATTCAAGGTAGGTTCGTTCTGGATCACCGAATACGGCTCTGCCGACAACGAGAAGCAGTTCCCCTATCTGCTCAAGTACTCGCCCTATCAAAATGTGAAAGTGAGCGACGCATACCCGGCCGTCATGTTCTTTACCGGCGACAGCGATACGCGCGTTGATCCGCTGCACGCCCGCAAAATGACGGCACTGCTGCAGTCGGCATCAAAGAGCGGCCGTCCTGTCCTGCTCCACTACGGCCGCGGCGGTGGTCATTCGGCGGGCGTCAGCGTCGACCAGGCCATCGACGACTACTCTATGGAACTGGCCTTCCTTTGGACAGAATCCGGACAATCCGCAACACAGAAGTAACGAAATCCGCACGATGGTAAAGGTACCAGCCCTGTGGCCTTGGGTAACCTATTGCCTGCTCTGCCCGGTCCGATAACTCAACTACAAGACCTGGAAACACAGGTGTGCATCTCCTGCCGGCTCGGGTGCGCTTTGAAGCAGGCGGTGCAATCGGTAGTGGGTTTAAAGATCAAACGGGCCCTGCTTCAAATTTGGGACCGTCGGCAGGGATCAATTTTTTTCGCGGTCCGGAGCAGACGACTATGGCACAGGCAGAACTTGTGAGAAGCAACGCCGGGCAATTGCTTGAAAAAGGCAGGCTCGCCGCATTGGCTGCAACTCAAATTCTCGATTCGGAGCCCGAGGCCAGCTTCGATGCCATCACCCGCCTGTGCGCCGATTATTTCAAGGCCGATTCAGTGCTGCTGGGCTTTGCCGACGAAAGCAGATTCTGGATCAAATCGTATTGGGGCGAACCCGTGCGCGAACTGCCCCGCCGCAATTCCATCTTCGAAATGGTGCTCGCCGAAGATGGCCCGGTCATCGTTCCTGACGTCCTCGAGGATCCGCGTTTCGGCGAAGAAGGTTTGCAGCTTCGCCGCCTCGATCCGCGCTCCTTCGCCAGCGTCCCGATTCGTTCTTCTGAAGGGGGCCTGATTCTGGGCGTGCTTACCGTCTTCAGTTGCCACGCTCGCCGCTCCATGGCCCGCGATGAGCTACGCATGCTTGAGAGCCTTGCTGAACTTGCGGCAAACCAGGTCGAACTGCGCAGTCTCAGGAAGAATGGCCGTCGACAGGGAGTGCGCCCCGCGCGCCGCCACCAGCCCGCGACCGCCATCTGGCCCCAGACTCCCGACCTTCGCGCCGCTCTCGAAAAGCGCGAGTTCGTGCTCTTTTATCAGCCTGAAGTCGAGTTGGCAACGCACCGCATCGTCGGCCTTGAGGCGCTCATTCGCTGGCGGCATCCCGAACGCGGCCTCATCCCGCCCATGGATTTTATTCCCGCCGCCGAAGAAAGCGGCCTCATTCTGCCTATCGGCGACTGGGGCCTGGCCGAGGTCTGCAGCCAGATCAAGCAATGGACGCGCGAAGACCCAAGCCACGGCGCACTCCGCGTCTGCGTCAACCTTTCCGCGCGCCAGTTCTCCCGCGACGGGCTCGCCGACCACGTTGAAGCGCTGCTCACCCGCTTCGGCATCGCCAGCCGACAGCTCGGCCTCGA
>JBEKCW010000073.1:0-16954 GCA_050014675.1 Occallatibacter sp.
TCTGCCGCTGAACTATAGCCGCCGTGCACCCCTTTGATTCTACCATCGGATCCGGTCGCCGTGCGGGCGCGGGCGCTCTGGCAGCCCACAGGCGGGGGCTCGCAGCTGCAGTGGCCTGTGGTTTCCACGCCATCGGCGTCCCCACGCTGGTGCTACGGTGAGCGCCAGTCTGTGAGCTTGCCGGTTTCAATCCCGTGGGTGGTTCGGTCGGTCACTTGGTTCGACAGTGCGATCTGGCACGAGCCGGTTTCAGGCAGCATAGCGTTACGTCCCTTCATTTCTTCAGCGGGAGTGGTGCGATCACCATTCTGTGCCGCAAGCCAATCCACGAGAACAGCCAACGGCACCGCAGCTATCAAATCTGGAAGGTAATGCTCCCCGGTCGCAATAGTGGCGAGCGCTGTGAGGGCGGCAAAGAGTCCTGCCACGGTCCGGGCTTTCCCACGCAGGTTAAAGGCTATGAGGAGAGCCCACGTCAGGTGCATGGATGGCATACAGTTCCGCCATGCGTGCGGGTCTTTCAAGTGGGCAGGGCCTACCGCCGGGAACGCTCCATAGAAAGGAAGGGCGAGGATCGCCCCGTAGACTATTGCGCCGACGAGTTGCCTCTGACGAGGGCCGGCTAAAAACAAGCCTAGCATTATCGCAATCGGCAAGCTTGCGTAGATCGCGGCAAATGCAGCATTCACCCAAACATTAGCTTCAGCCGCGTGCCAAAGCCGCGCGCTAACCCCGAAATCTATAGCGTTGAGTTGCGAGTCAACAGTTTTGGGCGTCCCGGCGGTGATCAAATTCATTGGGAGCCAGAATATTCTGAACGCTACCGGGACAGCGCAAGCCATTGCGAGATCCGTGCGACGAGCGCGGCGCGGCCAAAAGATTCGGCGCATTACGAACGGAAGGCCCCCACCACACAAAGAGGGAAAAATCCCGCATGCGGGAAGGCTGCGGCGAGGACGGCAAGTGATGCCCATAAGGCGAGAAAAACCGCCTCAATTGGCGTGTAACGCATACGTTGCTTCCTTATACCCCTTCCGAATTCCGTTTGCGTCGGTGAATAGCATTGGCGATACGTTTCGACATTGTCTCAGATATGGTCGTAGCTAGGATATCCATTTAAGAATCCGAATCGCGCCCATTGAAGCACCCTTGCTATGCGCTGACACGTCGGTGCGCGACTCAATTTCCGATCTGTGAGCCGCATAGTATTGGTATGCCCGAACCAGCATCTCTGAGTTTTTGAGCGTAGGGCGCCAGTCGAGAGCCTTCTTTATCCGTGCCGTGTCGAACACAAAATCCTCGGCAATCATCTTGTAGTGATACGGCCCCAGCGGCGAAACATGCATCTTGCTCGCAAGCTTCATGGCAAAGATGGCCGGACCCTTTGGAACCGACCGCGTTCTCGATTTCGATCCCGCCGCCTGGATGACTGCTTCAAATACTTCACGCAGACTTTCCACATGATCCGAGCCAACATGAAAAACATCTGACCGGCCCAGCCGCATGGCCTTGATACAAGCCGCGGCCAGATCGTCGGCATAAATAAATTGATACCGGTTGTTGCCCGAGCCAACCAGCCACACCGTCTTGTTGTCGTCAATAAACTCAAAGAGAATCGCCAGCAAACCCAGGCGTCCGCTGTCGATGATCGTAGGGCACCGAATAATCACAACATCCAGATCGCTTTTATATGTCTTGAGTACGTTCTCAGCTTCGAGTTTGGCGCAGCCGTATGGCTCGATCGGGGCCGGCGGTTCTTCGCGTCGATTTTGAGCCCATGCGCGAGTGCGGCCCCGCAATGCTGGACCGCTGAAAAGCGATACTGCGAGAAAACTTCTTCAACCAGATTCTGGTCGCGCAAGTCCCCGGTGATGTTCACCAGGTTCTCGTGCTGCGTCTCATCGCGAACAAGGTCGAAACTGACGCAGCGATACCCTGACGCCAGCAATTTCAACTTCAGAATCCTGCCAAAAAAGCCCGCACCGCCTGTTACAAGCACAGTCTCCATAGAACCCTCCCCGCGCGGTCTGACGAGATGCTTTTGGGGTACGCCATAGTTATACCGCAATTCGCGCACGGGGGTGTCCGCACACGAAAACCCTCTCAATCTACGGCTGAAACTCCTTTGGCTTGTACTCGCCGCCCTTCTCGAGCAAATCGAGAATCTCGCTCCATCTGGTATAGCAAGGTTGCATCTTCGGGAACGTGAAGTTATCGTGCTCCGCGTCAATGATGGGCACCGGTTCCTTCGGCCCTGGAATCTCGTTGAGCATCGTCCATACACCGGCAGGCGGCGAAACCGTGTCGATGAATCCGAAACCCGCCAATACCGGCGCCTTGATGCGCGATGCAAAATCCGCAGTATCGAAGTAGGGAGCCGTTTTCATCGCGTCGGCGTTGTCTGAAGGCCAGAAGGGATAGCCGGCTTTCCGGCCATGCAGGTCGCCACTGATATCCGCACCCGCCGGCACGCACACCAGCGCCGCAGTCACTTTGTCCGGTCGCAGTCCTGCCAGCACAATGCTTTGCTGGCCCCCCATGCTTCCTCCGGTCAGCACCACTGTCTTGCCGTCCCAGTCGGGCCGCGTTAACAGGTAGTCCAGCACTCGCGAGTCGCGCAGGTACATATTCAAAAAGTACGTCGTCTCGCGATCGGTGTCGCCCATCGTGTTGTAGGACTGAGAAATGTTTCCGGATGGATCAGAGGGCAACTTGTCGTGAGAGTCGACGTTGAAAACCAGCCAGCCTTTGGCTGCGGCTAGCGCGTCGTCGTGTGCGTTCAACGCGTAAACGCCCGCATATTGCAGCCGAATGAGCGCGGGAAACTTGCCCTCGCCTGCGGGCTTCGCCACGTAACCATGCGCTTTCGACCCAAGCGCATCCAATGCGAACATGCTCATTTCAACGCCGGGCACATCGGTCTCCACCGGAGTAATCACAGCATTGATCGGCACCTTGGCCTGCAATGCAAGCTTCCCGTCCCAAAATGCGTCGAAGTCGGCGGGACGCGCAGTCGAGAGCGGAATTTCGAGTGGCGCCACGGCAGCGCCCACAGCATAAAGGCCGTTATCTCTGCCCGTGTTGCCCCCTGTGAATTTGACCGGAACGCTAGCCGCGGCTGCCGCTTGCTGATCCGCGGAACTTGGCGCCGGCACTGCGGCAGCTGTCGCCGGTGATCCGGTAACGAGCATGCCTAACGGCTCAACCGCGACGTAAATCATCTCGGGCTGATCGCCAATGATCTCAATCTTGTCCGTGCCCGAGGACAAATCGAGCTTGCCCTCCTTGAGAACCACCGCATTGTTTCTGCGAATCGTCCACTTGTACGCATAAGTGGGCGCGTCGGGGCCCGGCGTCACTACCCAGCCCACCGTGTCGCCGATCTTGTAAATGCCGTTGACGTGATAGGGCGTGAAGGTAAGCTGCTGTTGAATCGGAGCCCGCTGTGCGAATGCAAACGCGCCTGCGAGCAGAACGGTGAAGAGGAAAAGGATACGGGTTCGTGTCATGAGAATCTCGGGATGATCATACAAGCTGCGGTCCAAAGCAGCGAATCTGACCCGGACAACGGTATCCCGAGCAGTGTCGAGGGACCTGTTCGCGATGGCCGGGGCGAAGGGATTCGCGCCTCCGATTCTCTGCTCCCCAGGTAGATCGAATCGCTTATCGAAACCTATTGAAACTGTCTGAAAATAAGTGCTCTTGATTAAAAATATTACGGCGTTTGACCCGATTCCTGCTGATCTCGATGGCTTCTGGGTACTCTGACAACCAAAAAATCGACTACAGTCGAGCTACTCTTCCGGCACTTGGGCAAGTGTCCAGATCGTATTCCAAAATGGATAGGCTCAGGGGGTCTGGTCAAGGCAGAGGAAACGGCCCGGCCGTCCCCATGCTTCACCCTCCATGGTCCCCCAATCGGATGTGCAAAGCAAAACCTGCGTTTCCCGCCTTTGACACCGCTCGCAACAAACGTTGACGTTAACAAACAATCGGAAGTGCGCCAATGTTATCCGACCTTAGCCTAACAATTCTATTGACCGCGTGTTTACAAATTGCTATCGTTGTCAACCATGCTACAGTAATGTCAACAAAAGTTGCGAAGAGTTGACGAGGCGAATCAGTCCCCCCTCTGTCTCTCGCTGTCGGTGGTCGATATGAATATGATCCACACTTCCCTGCTACTCGCATCGTGTGATCCACGCGGAGCCATATTTGGCGACCTGGAGTATCCCACGATCAGCGGCGCGGGCAATGAGGATTGCTTTTACGGGTCGCATAACTTTGAGAACCGTGAAACTCACCGACAGAGGGAATTCACCGCATCCTCGATGCCAACCCAGGGGATGATGACACCATTCCTCTCGATGGTGCAGCATTGACGTCCGCGACTGCCAGGAGGTTTCCCGCCTGGTTCCGAAGAAAGAAAGCGAACCAATATGAAGGCAGTCTCAAGAAGGCGGTTTCTTAAAAAAGCGGGCAAATCCGGCATCGCTTTCGCTGCAGGCTCCGCACTTCACAAATTCGCCCTGGCACAGACCCAGCCGAGCGTGACCCGGGTCGAGATCGATTCCAGGCGGCAAATTGCGTCCATCGATCATCACCTTTTCGGCTCGTTTCTCGAGCACCTGGGACGCGCCATCTACGGCGGCGTCTACGATCCAAATTCGAAGTTTGCCGACAGCAATCGGTTTCGTACTGACGTACTGAATGAAGTGCGCGACCTGGGAGTTCCTATTGTTCGTTACCCCGGCGGCAATTTTGTCTCGGGTTATCACTGGCTGGATGGCGTGGGACCGAAGAAAGATCGGCCGACCGTTCTGGACCGCGCCTGGAACGAAGTGGAGACGAACCAGTTTGGCACGAACGAATTTATTACCTGGGCGCGCGCAGTAGGTACCGAGCCGCTATTTGGCCTCAACTTCGGTACGGGTTCCGCAGAAGGTGCGGCTGACCTGGTGGAATATTGCAATGTGGCCAAGGGAACCAAGTGGAGCAATTTAAGGCGCTCTCACGGGTATGAGCAGCCCCATGAAATCAAGTATTGGTGCCTGGGTAACGAGATGGACGGGCCGTGGCAGATCGGCCATATGCCGGCGCTCCAATACGGAATGAAAGCCGCGGATGCCGCTCGCCAGATGCGCGCTGTCGATCCGTCGATCAAGTTGATTGCCTGCGGATCGAGTGGGCCGTTCATGTCGACGTATATCGAATGGGATCGCACCGTACTTGAAGAGTGCTACGACCAGGTCGATGGCATTTCGCTCCATCGCTACCTTGGAACCTGTGACGAAACCGGCAACGACAGCACAAAATATCTGGCGATGAATCTTGCGATGGATCGCCAGATTGAGGAGATTGCTGCGGTATGCGACACGGTTCGTGCCGATTATCGCTCCGATAAAAAACTGTTCCTGTCATTCGACGAGTGGAATGTCTGGTATCGCACACGTCCCGGTGAAGTCAGGAACGGTGAAGGTAAAACGGCCCCCCATCTTTTCGAGGGATCATTCAATCTTGAAGAGGCGCTGCTGGTTGGAGGCATGGCCAATTCCTTGATCCGGCACTCTGACCGCGTCAAGGTGGGCTGCCTCGCGCAACTCATCAATGCGAGTGCGCCGATCACAACGAACGAAGATGGAATACTGCGTGAAAGCATCTACTATCCATATGCATGGGCCCTTAAGTACGCGCGCGGCCGCGCACTCAGCATCGCACCAGAAGGTCCCAGCTATCCGTTCGCTTCAAACGGCCTGCCGGCAAAGAGTACGGGGGCTCTGGGATCCGATGACGTACCATATCTGGACGTTGTTGCGATGCTTGATGAGGAGGAGAACACCGCCAGCTTTCTCATCCTGAACCGCGATCTGGAAAAGGCGCGGGAACTGGAGATCATCTGGCACGATTTAAGCCCCACCAAGGTCACTGCGTTCGAAACCATCACTGGACCTGACCTTAAGGCAATCAATACTTTCGCGGACCCTGGGCGCGTGGTTCCTCAAACACTGGAAAAACCCAAGGCCGGGTCCAGAATGTCGCTGCAACTGCCCGCGAAGTCCTACTCGGTCCTATCCCTTGATCTTTGATTGAAGAATTTGATTGAAAGGCCTGAGCGCCGGCGTAGGTTGGTCCGTATGGCTCGGGAATCTTCAAGCGTACCAGGAGGTATGATGACATCGTTTAGCAATTACGCTCTGCTCGGCATTTTACTTGTGCTTCCAGTTTCCGGCTTGTCCCAGAGCACACAGTACGATGGTCTCACCAACAATCTCAGCAACGCCTATCGCATGTCGGATGCGAAGACCTATTCCATCAGCCCTGAAAATCCAACAGGAGCCAAGGGTAAGGGCGGGATGGCGACCGAGGGAACCGGAGCCAACGCTGCCCGGGAATTGGGCCAGGGCTGGAAGATAAGTCCATCGGTCCACGTTGAGGCCGGCCAAACCTTAACGCTCGCCGATATTAGCGGCTCGGGAGAAATCGAACACATCTGGATGACACCTACCGGAAATTGGCGTCTGTCGATTCTCCGCATGTACTGGGACGGCGAGACCGATCCCTCGGTTGAGGTGCCTGTTGGCGATTTCTTCGCCATGGGCTGGAATAAGTTTGCGCGAATTTCGTCACTGCCTATTTGCGTCAATCCCGGCAGCGCTTTCAATTCCTATTGGCCCATGCCCTTCAGAAAGCGAGCCAGATTAACCCTGCAAAATCTCGACGATAAGCCGATGTCGATTTATTACCAGATAGACTACTCTGCGGCATCAGTCCCAGCGGATGCGGCATATTTCCATGCCCAGTTTCGGCGCGTAAATCCATTGCCCTACAAACAGGTCTACACAATTCTTGATGGCGTCACAGGCAAAGGGCAATATGTGGGGACATACATGGCCTGGGGCGTTCACAACGGCGGTTGGTGGGGCGAAGGAGAGATCAAGTTTTATCTCGACGGCGACCAGGCGTTTCCCACCATCAACGGCACGGGCACTGAGGATTACTTCAACGGTTCGTATGACTTTGAGAACAATCAAACCCACCAGTATGAGGAGTTCACCTCACCCTACTCAGGGTTGGCGCAGGTGATCAAGCCTGATGGGCTCTACCAGTCGCAGCAGCGCTTTGGGCTGTACCGGTGGCACATTCCCGACCCCATCCGTTTCGACCATGATCTGCGCGTCACCATCCAGGATCTGGGCTGGCAGAGCGGCGGACGCTTTCTGCCATTGATGGATGATATTTCCTCGGTAGCGTACTGGTACCAAACCGAGCCGCATGCTCCATTTCCCAAGCTCCCTGATAGGGATCAGCTTGAGATCTATTGAAGCTGATGTTGGCGGCTTCTATTCGTCGAATGGTGGATTTGATCTTGCACATCCAGGAGACCGCGTTCTAAAAGAACAAAGAGTCGGGATTTCGGATGGAAGGTCGTCCACCATAAACAACAGTCAGGAAGATCAGAAAACCTGAAACGCCCGGATCTTTCCGGGATTCTGGAGGAATCATGTTCAAACGCTGCTTTGCGGTTGTCGTTCTTGCTGCGCTCGTGTTTCTGCCTGCCGCATCGACCTGCGGCCAGTCCGCGCCCAAGCCGCAATGGGTAAGCACCTGGGCCACTGCGTCCATGCTTCCCGACGACTCCCGCCCGTCCAGCAACCGCATGCTCTCCGGCGTTACACTGCGCCAGATCGCCCACATCTCCGCCGGCGGTGCGCAGGTGCGCATCCGCTTCACAAATGAATTCGGTCTCGATCCGCTTACCATCGGCGACGCCCACGTGGCGCTCAGCGCCGGCGGCAGTTCCATCCAGCCCGGCAGCGATCATGTCATTACCTTTGGCGGCGCCGGCGCTGTCAACGTTCCTCCAGGCGGCGCTATCTTCTCCGATCCTGTCGCGCTTCAGGTGGCGCCCCTCGCTGACGTCGCTGTTACTGCCTATCTGCCACCCCAGATTATGCGTGCCGAAACTTTCCACTATTATGCAGACCGGGACAACTTCATCGCCATGGGCGACGTTGCCAACGCCCAGGATCTCCCGCAGTCCACTACCTTCACGAACTGGTTCTTCTTCGACGGCATCGATGTCACCGCTGCTCCTGACTCCTACTCCATCGTTGCGCTCGGCGACTCCATCACCGACGGCTGGACCTCCACGCGCAACGCCAATCGCCGCTGGCCCGATTTTCTTGCCTCCCGCCTGCAGGCCGATGCAAATCACAAAAATGTCGGCGTGCTCAATGTCGGCATCGGCGGCAACCGCGTGCTCAACGAGGGCTATGGTCCCAGCGCCATCTCGCGCATCGACCGCGATGTGCTTGCCCAGAACGGCGTTCGCTATGTCATCGTGCTTGAGGGCATCAACGACATCTCCACCGTGGGCCACAGCCCAACTCCTGCCGACAATATCACTGCCGAACAGCTTGAGTGGGGATTCAGGCAGATTGTCGACGCCGCACACCAGCACGGCATCAACGTTATCTGCTCCACAGTCATGCCCTACGGCCACGACGCCTCGGAGAATGACGAACAGATGCGCGAAGCCGTGAACAACTGGATCCGCACCAGCGGCACATTCGATGGCATTGTCGACTTCGACAGCATCACACGAGACCCAGCGAAACCCACGCACTTGAACCCAGACTTCGACTCCGGCGACCACGTTCACCCCAACGACACCGGTTACAAGGCAATGGGATCCGGTATCGATCTCTCGCTGTTCACGAAATAGCCTGGACATACCTGTCCCGCGTCAGAATTCCGTCCGCTGCGGAATGCGCCAAGTCTTAACGGCTGAGCCGGGAATGGCATTCGATCTGAAGCCCGGGACAGGGTGGCACACCGTGAAATCAGATTCCTCGCGGGAGTGTTGAGCACCTTGAGACAATCGCACTTCGAGGGGCAACGTCATTCAAGATTGGCGTGTAAAAGGAGCCGAACACCGATGCACAAACGAAGGGATTTGTTGAAGGCGGTTGGAGCAACAACGGCCTTTGCGCTCATCCGCCCGCACCTGGTTGGCGCAGAAATCACAGGCGATTCCGCTCCAGCAATACCGTTTAGTTCCGGTCACGTTGAAATCGCATTATCGTCAACTGCGCCGGAGTTTGTGACTCTGAATGTGGATGGCCTGGGCAACGGGAGGCGCGGCGCAAACATCGTTGTCTCACGCAAGTCTACGGGCGGCTACAAGGCGTCTGTTTCGAACTCACCTGACGCGCGGCGAGTTGAGTACCGCCCTCCAGCAGCGCCCAACGATTCTCCCGCCGCCTGGACATTCGAATTCAGTGGCTCGCGAATTGTCCTCACTTCCAATTGGTCCCCTGCATTCGCCCCTTCGCCAATCGTCTTCCAATTTGACCTGGACCAGGTTCATAGCACTGTACTCGGTGTCATTCGAAAGGACAAGCTTCTTGCGCTGCCAGCACTAATGCACTTCCCCGGACAAGGCTCGCTGCGATTGACGTCCAGTATTCCCGATGCCGGGTTGACCTATACCTCCCTCCGCACCTGGAATCAAACGCGCTATGACGAGACTTCAACGCTGTCGCTCCCCGCGGCATCAGCAGAACACCAGCGCATTGTCTACACGCTCGACGCGACCGCGATCTATCCCCATGTACGAGGCATTGAGAATGATGCGCGCTTCGATCCCTTCCGCCGCAACTGGCTCAACATCCTCCAACTCAATCCCACTATCCCTGCGCTTGCCAACAATACAGCCAGCGATACCTGTGCACTGGCCTATTACGAGTACGCCGACATCGCCGCCCTGACGCCGCCCCTGGCAGAAGGTCTCACCGCGTGCGACCTGGTACGGCAGACTCTCGACAGAATCCTCGCCGGAGGAAAGGCTTATGGAATGCCTGGATATGGGTCCTATCCCAGCGCGTCCGCCGATACCTGGCCGTCCATGATCATTTCCGCTGCGAACTGTGTTCGTGACGGCAGCAGTGATGCATGGCTCAAGGAGAAATACTCCGGCATAAGGAACTGGGCTGACGCCATGCTCGCCACCGATACCGACGGGGATGGTCTCATCAAATACAGCGTCAGCGGCAACTCCGATATCTGGAAGTTCGACCGCGATGGAATGCCCTTATTCAGACCATCCAACTGGTGGGACACCATTGGCTTCGGTCACGAAGACGCATACGCGAATGCCCTTGCGTACCGCGCACTGGCCAACATGGCGATGATGGCGAACCGACTGGGCCAAACCGAAGATGCCACGCGTTACCTGGCGGCGGCGGCAAAACTGCGCGCCGTCTATTGCAAGCGCTTCTTTGATCCGGCCACGGGGATACTGGGAGGATGGCGCAGCGCTGACGGGCAACTCCACGATTATTACTTTCTCTGGGTGAACGGCATCGCCATCCACTACGGGCTTGTAGAGCGGCAACTGGCAAATGCCATTATGGACAAACTGCTGGCCAAGATGAATGAGGTTGGCTATCACAACTTCTCCCTGGGGCTGCCCGGCAATCTTGTTTCTATCGCTCTGAAGGATTGCGCCAACATGCCCGGCGAGCTCCAGTTTGGCAGCGGTTCGAGATCGGATAACTCGGACGGCTTCCAGATTTACGAGAACGGCGCGGCTACAGGCTCATTCGCTTTCTTTACTTTGGCTGCCCTCTACGACCTGGGCCGCAACGCGCAAGCGGACGAGATTCTCTTTCCCATGCTCGGCGCCTACGGCAAGTGCGAATTCGAGGGAACAGATGCAAAAGGTCACTCCGCCGATTGGAGACGGTGGGACGGGACATTCACGGGTTATGAAGGTTACCTGGTGGATAACTACTATGCGTTGCTGGCGGTTCTGTTACGACAGGACCAAACACGCTGGCGCAACGACTTTCGCCCGCCCACCACGCTGACTTGATGACATATTTTTGGATTGGGGGGCATTGATTGCGAGATGGAGTGAAATCCTGAGCGAAGCCGAAGGACCTGCTCGAAAATGGTCGGGGCGGAGGGATTCGAACCCCCGACCCTCTGCTCCCAAAGCAGATGCGCTACCAGACTGCGCTACGCCCCGACTCTCTTTCGATTGTATCGCGAAGCATCAGAAATTAGCGCCGCAGAATCCACGCCAGCAGCCACAGCGCGAGTAGGACCGGCAACGCGAAAATAAAGCCAAGCGCGCCCGCGATCAGTGCCAGAAATGCCCAATCCTTGCCCGTATGACGGCGCGGCTCGCCCAGGTGCCGCGTCAGCAACCGGTAGTTCCGGCGGTTCGCTTTCCAGAAGATGTCGAACGCATCGCCGAACACGGGAATAGTGCCGACCAGAACGCCAATGCCCAGGTTAACCGCCATGCGCACCAGCGTGACATAAGGAACGCCACGAATCCACGCGGCGATCGGGATTACCAGCGAGAGAATGCCGCCGAGAACGTCGCCGATCCCCGGAACAAGCCCGATAATGCCGTCGATGCCGAAACGAATGCGGGTTCCCGGTATGCGAAATGCCTCATCGAGCACAATCTCGATACCGCGCAAAGTCTGATCGCGAAAGAGCCACGCACCGCGATTCCAGCGGTCGGGCGCAGGCTTTTCCGCGTCGCCAGAAACTTCCGGTTTGTCGTCCCGCTGCATCATTGAGAAATCCTGCGTCAACATCGGCCGGTTCAACCACGCCGCGAACCCGCCGCGCCTGCGCTCTGCGGCCGCGCGATCTGGCGCTGAAAAACCAATGCCGCCGCGCCTCTCAGCCGCGCAATCTCCCCTTCATGCGTGGGGATAATCCGCGGCGCCGCGCCTGCCAGCACATACGACTTTACTTCCTTTTCGATGATCCGCTCGAATCGATGCCACGCCGAAGTGATTTCTCCCGCTATCAGAATCATCGCCGGCGACAGGCTGGCAATAATAATCCGCAAGCCCCGCGCAATGTATTGGGCTTGCCGCTCCAGCGCCTCCTGTGCGTCCTTCGATCCCTCTTCGGCCAGCTTCAACAGCTCATGAAAGCTCACCGCCTTGTTCCCGGCGCGCCGCTTGCGAAAATAATTCACCGCGGCGCGGCACGACGCATACATCTCCCAGCAGCCCTTGCGGCCACACCCGCAGCGCGGCCCTTCAGGATCAAGCGAAATATGGCCAAATTCCCCCGCCATCCCACGATTTCCCGAGATGATTCTTCCATCGGCAAACACTCCCGCGCCAATGCCCTCTGAGATTGCTACAAGCACAATGTCGCGAATGCCGTCCATGCGGCCAAACGTTAGTTCAGCCAGCAGGCACGCCGTGGCCGCGTTCTCCATATTCACTGCCAGCCCGAACTCGGCCTCAAGCGCGCCCTTCAAGTCAAAGTCGGGCCAGCGCAGGTTGGGAGCAAATGTCAACCGCTGCGTCGCCGGGTCGACCCTGCCCGGCAGGCTCACGCCGATTCCCTCCATCGCGCGATCGGTAAAAAACGCCTTGAATCGCCTGATGCAATCCACAATCAGCCGTGTCGATGCCGCCGGATCAGATGTCACCGGCACTTTGCACTGCGAAAGCAGCCGCCCATTCAAGTCCACAACCGCAACAATCGCCTGCCGTGGATGAATATCGACGGCAATCGCGGCAACACGCTCATTCAGTCCCAGCAAGGTCGGGCGCCTGCCCCGCGGCGTGGTGCCAACCGCTCTCTCCACCACCCAGTTCTCGCTGATCAACTGCTCCACAATCTGTGAGACCGTGCTCTTCTGCAATCCCGACGAGCGCGAAAGCTCAATCCGCGAAGTCGGCTGGTTCTCGCGAATCAGCTCAAGAATTATGTCGCGATTGATGCGGCGCGCAGTCTCGCTCGAGGCGACCTCGGTATCAGTCAGATCGACATGTCGTATTCCTGTCATTCGCGTGCCTCGCTCTGCGCCGAGCCCCGGCGAGTCACACAAACTATAACATCCAGCTCGAACGGAAGTTATAGACAGCCGAATCCGCAGGGAGCCGGAAATCTCGCCTCCATAACGCGCGCTAATTCGATCAGCCTAAAGTGTCTGCGTGAGAACCGGATTCCGCGCCAACTTGCCAACATGCCATGCACGTTAAGCGTGCGCCAACTTGCTGCTCTTGTTTCAAAACAGGCACTTCTCAGGCCTCGCGAATCAATTCTTAAACACACCCGTCCTCATCCCCGCGAGCAACCATCTATACCTGCAGCAATAGGCATCCCTTTAATCGCCACCGCCCGCCTCCACAATCGCCCGGCACATCTTCTTTCTCCATTTCATATTGTGTAGTCACGCCCCCCTCCGGCAGTTATTCTGTACCTTGTTCTCATCGCCTGCGGAGGCCGCACCATGTCCGTGTCCATCAGCCAGCCGGGAGTCGAAATTCTCGCGCCCGTCACCGAAAGCTACGCCGAAATCCTCACCCCTGCGGCCGTCGGTTTCCTCGCCGATCTGCATCGCACCTTCAACGAGCGCCGCAAGCATTTGCTCGCCGCACGCCACGAGCGCCAGCAGCGTCTCGATGCAGGCGAACGGCCTGATTTCCTGCCCCATACCCGTAACATTCGCGAGTCCGACTGGTCCGGCGCACCAATTCCCGAAGACATCCTCGATCGCCGCGTCGAAATCACTGGCCCGGTCGATCGCAAAATGATCATCAACGCTCTCAACTCCGGCGCCAAAGTCTTTATGGCCGACTTCGAAGATTCCAGCTGTCCCCTCTGGAACTACCTCCTCGACGGCCACATCAATCTGCGTGACGCAATCCACCGCGAAATCACTTATACCGATCCCTCCACCGGCAAGCACTACAAGCTCATCGACCACCCCGCCGTGCTCTTCGTCCGCCCACGAGGCTGGCATCTTGAAGAGCGCCACATGCTCGTCGATGGCGAACCAATCTCCGGCTCCATCTTCGACTTCGGCCTCTATTTCTTTCACAACGCGCGCGAGCTGCTCAGCCGCGGCAGCGGAACTTACTTCTACCTGCCCAAGATGGAAAGCCACCTGGAGGCGCGCCTATGGAACGACATCTTCATCCGCGCGCAAAAGGCCCGCGAAATCCCGCGTGGCACTATTCGCGCCACCGTGCTCATCGAAACTATCCTCGCGACATTCGAGATGGATGAGATTCTCCATGAGCTTCGCGAGCACTCCGCAGGTCTCAACTGCGGCCGCTGGGATTACATCTTCAGCTACATCAAGAAATTTTCGGCCGACCCCAAAGCCGTTCTTCCCGATCGTGCTCAGGTCACCATGGCCACCCACTTCATGCGCAGCTATTCCAAACTGGCCATCAAGACCTGTCACCGCCGCAACGTTCACGCCATGGGCGGCATGTCGGCCTACATCCCCATCAAGTCCGACCCCGTCGCCAACGACAAAGCCATCGCACAGGTGCAGGCCGATAAGGAACGCGAAGCCGGCGACGGCCACGATGGCACCTGGGTCGCCCATCCCGGCCTCGTTCCCGTCGCGCTCGAAATCTTCAACCGCCTCATGCCCGCGCCCAACCAGATTTCGAAGCAACTGCCCGACTATCATCCAACCGCCGCCGATCTGCTTCAGGTTCCCGACGGCCAAATCACCGAAGCGGGCCTCAAGCAAAACGTGGCAGTCGGCCTCGGCTATGTTGAAGCATGGCTCCGCGGCATCGGCTGCGTACCGCTCTTCAATCTCATGGAAGACGCTGCCACGGCCGAAATCAGCCGCGCGCAGATCTGGCAGTGGGTGCATCACAGCGCAAAGCTAAGCGACGGCCGCGTCATCGATGTCGCGCTCGTCGAAGGCCTCATCGACGCCGAGCTTGCCCGGCAACAATCTTCAGTAGACGCCACAAGATTCGCCGCATACGAAAAGGCCGCGGGCCTGATGCGCGAACTCATCCAGGCTCCGCGCTTCATCGAGTTCCTAACCGTGCCCGCCTACGAACAAGTACTCAAAGAAGAAACATTTGCCGCAGATTGGTAGCGCCGGGCTCCAGCCCGGTTGTCGTACGGGCGTCCTCGCCCGTACATCGCACAGAACCAAACCGCATACCATTGGTTTGAAGCACTTCCCGAACCTCCATTTCAGGCCGCCGAACCATCTTCGACACCCGCTACTTGGCTGCTACCATAGAAATTCTACGGAGGCCGCAATGAGCAACCCTTCCCCAACCGAAACTCTGACTTCAGAACAAATCTCCGCCATCACCCGCGAGACCAACTACGGCACCTGGCGCTTCCAGAAGACATGGAAGCCGCTCCATATCGCCGATGCCGAGGGCTGCTGGTTCACTGACGGCGCGGGCAAGCGCTACCTCGACTTCAGCTCGCAGCTCATGTGCGTCAACCTCGGCCACAAAAACCCGCGCGTTATTGAAGCCATCGCCGAACAGGCGCGCGAGCTGTGCTATGCCGCGCCCGGCTACGCCACTTCGGCTCGCGCCCGCCTCAGCTCGAAGCTCCTGGAAGTTCTTCCAAAGGGATTAGAAAAGTACTTCTTCGCCACCAGCGGCACTGAGGCCAACGAAGCCGCTTTCAAAATCGCGCGCATGTACACCGGCAAAACCAAAATCATCTCGCGCTATCGCTCCTATCATGGATCGACAATGGGCTCCATCGCCGCAACCGGCGACCCGCGCCGCTGGGCCATGGAACCGGGCGGCAAAGGCGGCGGCGTAGTCTTCGCGCCTGAGACCAATTGCTACAACTGCCCCATCAAACACACCTATCCCGGCTGCAATATCGCCTGCGCCGACTACATTGAGCACATGATTCGCAACGAGAGCCACGTCGCGGCCATCATCCTTGAGCCCGTTGTCGGCACCAACGGCGTGCTCATCCCGCCACCCGAGTACTTCCCTCGCCTGCGCGAAATTTGCGACCGTCACGGCGTGCTCATGATCGCCGATGAAGTAATGGCCGGGTGGGGCCGAACCGGCAAGTGGTTCTCCATGGATCACTGGGGCGTAACACCTGACATCCTGGTCACCGCCAAGGGCATCACCTCGGCGTACATCCCGCTCGGTCTCTGCGCCACCACCACAGCCATCGCCAACTACTTTGAGGAACACTATTTCTCGCACGGCCACACCTACGAAGCCCACCCGCTCACTCTCGGCCCAGCCGTCGCCACCATCGAAGAGATGCAGCGCCTCAATCTCATCGAGCGCGCCGCTTCGCTTGAGCCTTACGTGCGCGAAAAACTCGAAGCCCTCAAAGCAAAACACGTATCAATCGGCGACGTCCGCGGCCTCGGCCTCTTCTTCGCCGTCGAGCTCGTCAAGAACCGCGCCACTAAGCAAGGCTTCAACTCCATGCGCGACAAGGTTGAAGGCAAACCCCTCGTCGTCGATCAGATTGCCGCAAAGATGATGGCCCAAGGCGTCTCGATCCAATCCTGGGTAAGCCATTTCGTTATAGCCCCACCATTGATCGTAACCAAAGAAGAACTCGACCTCGGCATCGCCGCGTTAGACGAGCACCTCTCCATCGCCGACGCGCTCGTGGAGACCTAGCCAGACTCACCCCAAAGTTTGGGTGCCCCACCCTCGCCGCGTCTCTGTTTTTGCGGCTAGGGTGGGATAGCACGATCTCACACTTGCCGGCATAGAGCTAAAAACTATGAGCTAGCAGCTAGAAGCCGCATTATCACGCCACTTCCTCCGCTTTCTCTATCACGCCCGCCGCGGGCGCCATCCTCATCATCACCAGGTAACTCAGGCCGGCCGCAAAGAATCCCACAAACCACGCGTAGTCATAAAGAAAATGCAGCGCCGGCACAAACAGTCCAATCAGCGCAATCAAAACGCCCAGCGCCAGGGCCGACATGGCGCGCAAATTCACTCCCTTGGTGTAGGAGTACGCGCCGTCGCGATGGTAAAGCGAGTTCACATCAAGCACGGTCCCGCGAATCAAAAAGTAGTCCACAACCATGATGCCCGCAACCGGTCCCAACAGTCCCGAGTAGCCAATCAGCCATCCAAAGATATACGCATCGGGCGTAGCCAGCAGCTTCCACGGGCACATCGCCAATCCGAGG
>JBEKCW010000074.1:0-15297 GCA_050014675.1 Occallatibacter sp.
TTCGAAGTTTGAGGATCTTTACCTCGCCTATGTCGTAGGCCTGACCCAACTGGGGCTCAAAATCAACCTCACGCTGGCAGTTCCTAACCAAGGGCGACTCGACAGAATTGTCAGATTGATTGAGAAATCAGTGGTCTCGATTCACGACCTGTCCAGGATAGAGCTTTCATCCGGGATTCCCCGATTCAATATGCCATTGGAGCTGGGGCTGGCCCTATACCGTTCCCGCACAACGAGGGGCCGGCACAAGGTCTTCGTCTTTGAGAGCAAGCCCTACAGAATGCAGCGCTCAACGAGCGATATAAGCGGCATCGACCCGCAGATCCATAACAATCGGCCTAAAGGCGTCATGGCAGGCTTGCGCAACATTTTCTATCAGGCCGACGGGACCACGGTGCCGGAGATGCTTTCCAGCTTCCTCGCAGTCAAGCGAAGACTCCCCGAGCTGCGGCGAAATGCCGGCAGCCGATCGCTTTTCGAGGCATCGGTATTAAAGGACCTAGTTGTTGCCGCTCTGGTAGAACGGGAAAAAATCGTGGAACGGCGGGGCCGAGCCTAAGGAGGCGTCCCGAAAATGGATGTAACTCATCCGGGCGCGCCGGAGTCTGATGTTCAGAGGTTCTTCCCCATGCTTTCCCGCCGGATCGTTTTTCTTCTCATTGCCTTGGTTGTGGTTCTAACTTTCGCGTTTCGTGCCAAAGCTGCGTCGAAAGGGCCGATTCCCGCGCCCACTACCGACGATCAGCTCTCCAGCGCTTCCACGTCTCAAACGGCCGTGTTTGCCGGTGGATGTTTCTGGGGCACGCAATCGGTGTTTGAGCGCGTCAAGGGCGTGACTGGCACGACGGTGGGCTACGCGGGAGGCTCTGCGGCAACAGCGACTTACGCCCAGGTGACCACCGAGACCACAGGCCATGCGGAGTCAGTGCGCGTGGTCTTCGATTCGTCGAAGATCACTTACGGCACGCTGCTGCGGATCTTTTTCTCGGTGGCGCACGATCCAACGCAGGTGGGCGGGCAGGGACCTGACGAGGGGCCTTCGTACCGCTCGGCGATCTTTTATCTCAACGACGACCAGAAGCGCATTGCCGAAGCGTACATTGCGCAGCTGACCGAGGAGCATGCGTTTCGTTCGCGGATTACGACCGAGGTGACGCCGCTGAAGGGGTTTTACCGCGCCGAGGATTACCACCAGGATTACGCCTACAACAACCCTGACAATCCCTACATTATGGTCTGCGACCGGCCCAAGATTGGTGCGCTCAAGAAGGCGTTTCCAGATTTGTTTGAGGAGTACACGCCTAAGCGGTGAAACGGTTAGGATCGGTCTTCCCTCAGGGGCTAAAGCCCCTAAAACATTTAGTTGGTCGTTTCGGCACGAGTGAACTCATGCCCTGATATCAAGCAAAACGGGATTTGCCGACCGTTGGCCTTTGTGGTCTCCCACCCATCGAGCGTCGAATTCAAGAAGCAGGTCCTTCGACTCCGGTCGCTGCGGCGACCCTCGCTCAGGAGGGGCACGGGGCCTTTGAGGTGGATGCGAATCGCCTGAAGGGGCCCCACTGTTCTTGCTTAGTCAACTTCCCTCGGCGCGCGTCATGCTTTAGGCTTTCTATATGGAATTCAAAGTAAGCGAGCTCGAGCGCGAGCCGGTCGAGTTTGACCAGGAACTCGAGCCCGGAGCGGTGGATTTGGGCGGGGAAGCCGAGCAGGTGGGCCGGCTTGCCGCCAAAGGGCTGGCTGAGGTGATCCACGAGCACCGCGGCCCCAGGGACATTGTGGCCGATATCCGGCTTAAAGGCAGCTTCGAGGGCAAGTTTCAGGTGCCTTGCGCCCGGTGCGTGGAGCCGGTGGAGATTCCGCTGGCCGCCGAATTCGACCTGATCTTCAGACCGGTGGGGGTCGATGGCGAGTCCCCGGAACGGTCGATTACTGCGCCGGAGACCGAAATCGGTTATTATCAAGGAGACAGTCTTGCGCTTGAAGACGTGCTGCGGGAGCAGGTGCTTTTGTCCCTGCCGGTCAGGACTTTATGCAAGGAAGACTGCAAGGGACTTTGCCCGCGCTGCGGCGCCAACCGCAACAACCAACCCTGCACATGCGATGTGGGTCCTAACGACCCCCGATGGGAGGCGTTGGCTGGTTTACGCGGCCGGATCAAGTCCTGAAAAATCAGTTCGCGTGAACGGTGTTCAATGGGCGGTGAGCGGAAGCTCGGTCCACGGTCTACGGTCCACGAAATAAAGGAATTGCATCATGCCGAATCCGAAAAGGCGCCACTCCACGCGCCGTACCGCTCTTCGCCGCTCCCACGACTTCCTGACCGCAGCCGGCCTCTCAGAGTGCCCGAACTGCCATGAGAAGAAGCTTCCCCATCGCGCCTGCGCCAAGTGCGGCGAGTACAAGGGGCGCGCTGTTCTGGACGTAAAAGAAGCAGCCAAGTAAACTGAGCATCCATGCTCTACGACATCGCGCTTGACGCAGTCGGTTCCGACAACGCTCCTGAGCCTGAAATCAGGGGCGCTATTCTTGCTTGCCGCACGCTCCCCGTGCGGGTCCACCTGATTGGACCCGAGGCGGAGCTGCGCGACCAACTCGACGACCTGCTCGAAAACGAAGAACAACCCATCGTCATCCACCACGCCTCAGAGCGCATCGGCATGGATGAAAAAGCCGCACACGCCGTGCGCACCAAGAAAGACAGCTCGATGCGCGTCGGGCTGAAGCTGGTGCGCGAAGGCAAGGTTGCCGGTTTTGTAACCGCGGGAAATACCGGCGCGGCAATGGCCACGGCAAAGATGGTGCTGGGCGCATTATCCGGAGTTGACCGTCCCGCCTTGGCCACTCCCATGCCCAGCGCCACCGGCAATCCCTGCGTCTTGCTCGATGTGGGCGCGAATGTAGACTGCAAGGCGCACAACCTTGAGCAGTTTGCCATCATGGGCGAGATTTACGCTCGCACCGTGCTCAAGATTGAAAATCCGCGTGTGGGGCTGCTCTCAATCGGGGAAGAAGAGACCAAAGGCAACGACCTTACCCGCGAAGCCTTTCCGCTGCTCAAGGCGCTGCCTATCCGCTTCATCGGCAACGTTGAGGGACGCGATATATTCAGTGGATTAGCCGATGTGATTGTGTGCGACGGCTTTGTTGGCAACGTGGCGCTCAAGACCAGCGAGGGCGTGGGAAGGTTTGTTCGCGACGCGCTGCGTGCCTCGCTCAAGAGCACCGTTACGGCGCAGGTGGGCGCGCTGCTTTCGCGCACGGCATTCAATGAATTCCGCCGCCGCCTAGATTACCGCGAATATGGTGGTGCGCCGCTGCTGGGCGTGCGCGGAGTGTGCATCATCGGCCACGGCTCCTCGAACGACCGCGCCATCTTCAACGGAATCCGCGTAGCCTACGAGTTCGCCAAGGGCGGCACCACAAAGCGCATCGAGCAGGAGTTTGCCGGACGAATGAAGCGGAACCCTCCGGAGGATTCCGATCATCGCGGGGATGCGACGATCCACTAAGCAGTGGTCAGTGAACAGTGGTCAGTGGACAGGGATCAGAGAAAAGAGAGCAGAGGTTGCCCGTCACTTACCCTGCGTCGTTGCGTGGCCGGTTTCGGCTCGTTCCTTTATCAATACTGGGATGCCATCAACGATCGGGTAAGCGCGGCCGCACCCGGCGCAGGTCAGCTTTTCAACGCCGAGATGCAACTCGCTGTGGCAGGCCGGGCAAGCCAGTCGGCTCAATGTGGCAGCGTCGAATGCGGGCTGGCTGTTGGCTGACATCCTGGCTTACCCTCTCTGACCCCAGTTCTCTTTGCTCTTTTCTCTGATCTCTGATCTCTGATCACTGATCACTGACCACTGTCCACTGACCACTGCCTTCACCGCCTCCGGTAGAACGGCAGCACAATCATCCCGGCCAGAAAAATCGCCGCTGCCAGCGCGAACGCGATCAAAGAGTAGATAAGGACCAGGTTCGGACCCTTCGAAGGGGGCTCTTCTTGCTCGCGCTCCGGCTCCGGGGCCGGCCGATGTTCGAGGTCACTCATACTTCAGCGCATCCACCGGATCCATTTGCGCGGCGCGTGTGGCGGGCACGGTGCCGAAGACCACTCCCACAAGCGTGGCCGCGGTGAGCGCGATGAAAACCGAAAGCCAGGAGAACGGCAGCTTGTAATCGGTAAAGAATCTTATCGAGAGCGGAACAGAGAGACCCACCAGGGTGCCGACGACTCCTCCGGCGAGCGAGATGATGACGGCTTCGGCCAGGAACTGCAGCTTGATCTCGCGATAGGTTGCGCCCATGGCTTTGCGGATGCCGATTTCGCGAATGCGGGCGCGGACGTTGGCCAGCATGATGTTCATAATTCCCACGCCGCCCACGGCCAGGGTGACAGCGGCCACCAGCACCAGCACGGCAGTAAGGGCGTCGGCGATTTCGCCCGCAATGGTGAGCATCTGCGTGAGCATTTGTGGCTTGTAAACCGAGTTGGGCCGGTGCCGCGATTGAATGATGTGCAGAATTTGTTTGGCTGCCTCGGGAACCTCGTCCATGCTTTGCATGGAGAAGTAAATCTGGCGCAGGTTTTCAGTTCCGGTGAAGTATTTGGCTACCGTATATGGGATCAGGATGGTCTGGTCGGCGATCTCCGACTCGCCGAAATCGTCGACTGCCTCTTTGAAGACGCCGATGATGGTGAAGGGAATGCCCTCGATCTCGAAGGTCTGGCCCACGGCTTCGTCGATGCTGCCGTAGCGCGCGCGCGCAAAGGTCTGGGTCACTACGGCGCACTTGATGTGACCGTCGTCGTCGGTCTGGTCGAAGAACCGCCCATTCGGAACAAGCAGGTTGCGAATATGCTGGTAATCGGGACTGACGCCAAGAATCAGCGTGTCTTTCACTACGCCCGCGCCAAAGGTAATGGGCTCATGCATTTCAAGAACCGGTGAGGAGTACATGACGCCCGGCACCTGCTCATCGACGGTCCGTTCGTCGTCACGGGTGAGGTAGTCGTTGTAGAGAACCTTCTCAGCCGCAGTGGTGCCGCCGCCGGCATATTCCAGCTCAACCGAGTTGGTCTCGATCTTCTGCAGCTCATCGAGGATGTAGTGTTTGCCGGTGAGGCCGATGGTGACCACTAGGATGACCGATGCGGTTCCTATGACCATGCCCAGCGCGGTAAGCGCAAAACGAGTTTTGCTGGCCCTGAAACTGTCAAAGGCCAGCTTGAGGATCTCGCTCAGCATCATCGTCTGATGCGCGCTCAGCAATACCTGTTCGAACGCGCGGTGCCGGGCTTGTTCAGTGGTTGGATTCATAGCTTTCTGTTACACAGGATGCGCCTGAGCCCTGCCGGGCTTCGCGAATCGTCGCGATGGGACAAAACAATGCACTGCGCCTGCCCCTCTCTGATAGATTACGCGCCCCAGGGGGGCAACTGGAATCTCAGGCGAACTGGCGGCGGAGGCAGGAATGCGATGCAGGGTTGGCGGGCTAGTTTCCCGCTTGCCTCTTGGACGCCGAGACGGTGGAGCGAGGTTGCGCTGGGGTTTTACCGGGTGCGGCGCTGGCGTCGCTTGAGCATTTCACCGAGTCGGTTTGCGACCAGGAACTGACGTTGACGGGCACGCCCTGCATGCACGACGTGGGCGCCTCGTGCGGCGAGCCGGTGAATTCGATGCCTTCGCCAACGTGAGGGCGAGCCCCGCTGATGAGCAGGTTGTACAGGACGCCAGAGCCTGAGTCTCTTAGAACCAGGCAGCCGGCACGATCACCATCTGCAACGCAGCCCTGCCCATGCACTGGAACCGGAGCGGGAGGAGCGGGAGTTGAAGGGGGAGCGGGTTTGGGGCTGGGCTTTTGCGCGAAGGTGAACGCGGCCAACACCAGGCAGGCGGGTGCAATTCGAATTCGAATCATCACGAGCCTCCATCCGTGCCGGCAGAATGGGGCGCAAGAGCTCGCCAGAGGGCGGCAAGCGACTCGATGGAGAGAGACTCGGCGCGGGCTTGGGGATCGATTCCGGCGAGCGCCAGTGCATGAGCTGCGACGGCAGGCGCGACGCAGGCCGCGCGGAGATTGTTGAGCAGGGTCTTGCGCTTTTGCGCGAATGCCTGCCCAACGAAGCGAAGAAAGCCGGACTCCTGAACGCCCAGCGCCTCAAATCGCGGCGCAAACCTCCACCGGAATACCATGGAATGGACCTGCGGCGGCGGAGAAAAAGCCGAAGGGGGCAGCGTAAACAGCGGTTCAACCGGTCCGTGCGCCTGCACCAGCACGCTCAGCAGGCCGTAGTCGCGCGAGCCCGGCGAGGCGGTCACGCGATCGCCAACTTCGCGCTGCACCATGAGCACGGCCACGCTGAGAGCCTGGTGGCCGGCCGCAAGTTTGCGAAGAATGGGCGAAGTGATGTAGTAGGGCAGATTGCCGGCGACACGCAGCTTTGCGCCGGCTTGGGCCGCGGCGGCGGCAAAGTCGAATTGAAGCACGTCCTGCTCGATCACCGTGACGCGGTCGGGCGGAAATTGAGAACGAAGCCCCGCGGCCAACTCGCGGTCGAATTCAACGGCAACCACATGCGCGGCCCTGGCGGCCAGCGCGCCGGTAATGGCGCCGCGTCCGGGGCCGATCTCGACCGCGGTTTGTCCGCTGAGGTCGCCGAGCGCTGCCACAATCCGCTCAACCGCATGGGAGTCGTGGAGGAAGTTTTGTCCAAGCTTTGGTCGGGCTGGCATCGGCTCCTACGATGGTAGATCACCGCGGCGGGCACGCACATTTGTGCATCCGCCGGCAATTTGGTAGCATCAGCTTGTCATGGTTAGCGCCTTTGAGTCCCGCTCTTGTTGTTGCCTGTCGAACATCTTCGACGGGTGTGCGCGCTAATCTCTGATCTCCCAGCAAAATTGATCATAGGAAGACACCCGTAGCTGAGAAGCCGGGAGAGTCTTCGTTCGACGCCGGCACTCAGTGTTCCCCTTCAGAACTGAGGTGCCCGATGCCGTCTGCAATTAAAGAAATTACCGATTTAAACATGCCTCAAGAGTGGCGCCCTCAGGAGCGCCCGGGACTTCTGTGCATGTTCGGAGCCCGAGGCAGATCGGGCGCAGGAACTCACGCATTCGGCACTGTTCATGGGCAGCTGCACGCAACGATTTTTCTTACTTCTTCTACAGAGGCGAATCTTTCATGAGCATTGCTGAGGTTATTTCCGAAGTAAGTGTAAAGCTCGATGCCGTGCGCGATAAGCTGCAGCGGACCCTCACCGGACAAAGCGATGTGTGCCTCACGTGCAGCTTCCAGGCGGAGGGCGTTTTGCTTGCCAGACTCGCGAGCGAAATCGATCCGTCGATTCCGATTCTCTTTCTCGACACCGGCTATCATTTTGCTGAAACCTATGCCTATCGCGATCGCATCGCGCGCGAGTGGAGACTGAACCTGATCAACCTGCTGCCGGAAATGACGGTTGCCGAGCAGGAAGCGGAGTTCGGCAAACTGCATGAGTTTGCGCCGGACCGTTGCTGCAAAATGCGCAAGGTTGAACCGTTGTTCAAAGCGGTTGCGGAATATCGCGTGTGGTTGACCGGGCTGCGTCGCGAACAGGCCAAAAGCCGCGCCGCGCTGGAGGAGTCGTCGATGTTCGCGCTGCCGGGCGGCAAGCAGGTGATCAAGCTTGCGCCGCTGGTATCGTGGACCACGCGCGATGTGTGGTACGCATGCGAGGAACTTTCGATTCCGCTGCTGCCGCTGTACGCGCGCGGCTACTCGTCGATTGGCTGCGAGCCTTGCACTTCGCTGCCGCTCGATCCTAACGATCTGCGCTCAGGCCGCTGGGCCGGCCGCAAGGTGGAGTGCGGAATTCATGTTCAGGCCATTGAGCCTGCGCCGGCAATTTAATCCGCATCCGTTTCTAGAGCCCGCGCGAGAGTTGGTGCGGAAGAGGGGACTTGAACCCCTAAGCCTTTTGGGCGCCAGCTCCTAAGGCTGGTGTGTTTGCCATTTCACCACTTCCGCACTGCCCGGCAAATTAATAGCAGGCCTGGCGAGGCTACAGCATGCGCCTCAGCCAAGTTAAGTCTAACGCAAAACTAGCTGCCGGGGCCGCTCGAATGCGGTCCCTGGCGCCTCGATCGAGCCGCGTCGGCAGTGATCGAATATCCTTGGCGATGGCGGAGGTTTATCGAAGATGAGCGAACTCAATCTTGATCCAAAGCAAACTGCGATCGTGGTGATCGATCTTCAAAAAGGCATTCTTCAAATTCCCGGGGCTCCGCATTCCATGGCCTCGGTGCTGGCCAACGCCGCGCTGCTGCTCAAACAGGCGCGAACCGCCGGCGCGAAGGTTGTTCTGGTGCACGTGGGCGGCGCGGCCGACGGCAGCGACCGCGTGAATCCGGTTTCAGACCAGCCCATGCGCATGCGCGGGCCCATGCCGCCGGACTGGAGCGAATTTGTTCCGGAACTCGACCAGCAGCCCGATGACATTGTGGTGCTGAAACGGCAGTGGGGAGCATTTTACGGAACCGATCTCGACCTGCATCTGCGCCGTCGCGGCATCCGCACGATCATTCTCTGCGGTGTGGCCACGGAGTTTGGCGTGGAAAGCACGGCGCGAGACGCGTATGACCGCGGTTATGAGCAGCTGTTTGCCGAGGATGCAATGACCGGGGTGACCGCGGCGAGCCATGAGAATGCCATCGCGCGAGTTTTTCCCCGCATGGGCCGGGTGAGGAGCACCGCGGAGATTGCGGCCGGGCTGACGGCGACCGATGGGGCGTAGATCTAGTGGCGCCGGGCACCAGCCCGGTTGTACCGCCGGTCTCCTGACCGGCTGTATCGCGGGTCTCCCGACCCGCGCGGTGGCCACACACGAATTCTCAGATTACGAACTCCACGGCCCGCTTTGCGTCTGCTGCTCCCCACGCGCGCCGACCGCTGCAACCGCGATCCGCTTCTGCCTCCGGTAGACGTTGGCCACGGCCAGCGTCCAGAAAGGCACCAGGTCGACTCCGGGCACCAGCTTGCCAAAAAAGCTTGGCAGAAACTCCCAATGCCAGCCAAGCAGGGAAACCAGCACAGCTCCGATACCGAAATCGAGAATGTCGTCAGCGGGAGATTCAGCGCCCTCAACGAAAAGGGGAAAAACGACGATCTGGAGCACATCCGCAATAATCGCCAGCATCAGCGCGGCTTTGAATCGTGAACCCGGCAAAATGGTGGTGGCGTTTTGAGTCACATTGCTCCAATGCCTGCGCGGTGGTACTCAACTTGCCCATTCTACGCCGCAACAGATCGCGTCGCTGCCGATTGCCCATCCTTCTTGAAGCCTCATCGTGAGAGTTATGAGATAGCTCAGCTCTTATGGACCACCTCAAACGAATATCCGTCCGGGTCGAATACGTCGGCTGCGTAGTAGCCCGCGTAGTATTCCAGCCGGGCACGCGGCGAAATGTTATCCCTGGCGCCCGCGGAGATAGCCGCCCTGTAGAATTCGTCTACCTTGTCGTTGCTTTCAGCCATGAATCCCCAGTGAATTGAGGCTGGATCAGGCTTACCCTGCTGGAGACAGAAGTAGGCTCTCTTGCCATCGCCAAAGCCCCCCAGATCGCGATGGCCACCTTCGCCCTTATAGGGCAGGTAGTATTTGATATTGAGAGGCTTCAGGGCCGCCTCGTAGAACTCCAGCGAACGCTCAATATTGCTGACAGTCAGAATGATGAAACCGAGCATTGTGCTCTCCCTCCAGATTACGGGCGCTTCAGCTGCCTTTTCGCCATTGATTAGAGCATAGGTGGCAAGCAGGACTGCTCTCTCTTAATCTCCGCCCTATTCACAATACTGATCGAATTTCTAAGTTATGATCAACGAAAGGGCCGATTCTGCCTTTTCGAGGCCCTCAAGGTCACGTTATGCCGCTCTTCCCGCACCAAATGCTCAGCGAAATCTACGAGCAGCCCCAGGCGCTGAACCGCACGCTTGCCCTTTATCTTGACGGGGGCGCTCTCAAGCCGGAGATCGCCCAGCCGCTTGCGCAGTGGCTTGCCGCCAACGGCGAAATCCTGATTGCCGCCAGCGGCTCCAGCCGGCACAGTGGGCTCTACGGCGAAATTCTGCTTGAGGATTTATGCGGGCTGGCCGTGGATGTGGAATACGCCAGCGAGTACAGCCTGCGCGGCGTGAAAGACCTCAGGCATCCGAGCGTGCTGGTGCTCTCGCAGTCTGGCGAAACCACCGACACATTGGCGTCGCTGGCCGAGGCGCGGCGTCAGGGACACAAGACGCTGGCCATCACCAACGCGCCGGCATCCACCATGGCTCACCAGGCCGACGTCTCGATGACGCTCGCGGCCGGGCGCGAGAAAGCGGTCCCGGCCACCAAGAGCTTTACCTGCCAGCTTGCGGCGCTCTATCTGCTCGCGTTGTATGAGGGTGCGCACCTGGGCCGCATGAGCGCGGCCGATCTGGGCGAACTGATTCCGGAGCTGAAGGCCGTTCCCGACGCGCTTGAGGCGCAGCTTGACGGCTGGCGCGAGCAGGCCGAGAGTCTCGCCGCGCGCTATGCGAGCGCATCCACGTTTCTCTATCTCGGCCGCGGCATCCATTACGCCATTGCGCGCGAGGGCGCGCTCAAGCTCAAGGAGTCGTCGTACGTGCACGCCGAAGGCTACCCCGTGGGCGAGCTCAAGCACGGGCCCAACGCGCTGGTAAGCGATCGCGTGCCGCTGGTGGTAGTTGCCACGGTCGATCGCAAACTGGCCGCGTCAATCCGGCGCTATGAGAAAACGCTGCAACTGCTCGCCGACATGAAAGAGCAGGGCGCGCGCGTGATCGCGATTGCCAACGCCGATGACGATGAAGTTCCTGCGCTCGTGACCGACTGCATTCCCGTGCGGCCGGCGTCGGAATATCTGCTGCCGATTCTCGAAGTGGTTCCGCTGCAGCTGTTCGCGTATTACATGGCCATCGAGCACGGCATCGATGTGGACCGGCCGCGGAATTTGTCGAAGGCTGTGGTGGAGAAGTAAGCCCCGGCGGCGTAGATTCGTTCGGACCCGAAGGGCATGTGTCTGGATAAATAGAACAAATTCCGCATTGCGAGACGAGGAACCACTATTCGTGACCACTGTCACGGTTAGGAAAGTCGCTCGAGCCTAATGTCGGTATTTGGATATCGATAAAAACTTATCGGATGGTGGCGCTGAAAGGCGCGCAGGGGCGGGAATCCCTCAGCCCAGCCTGAGCCGCCTGCCTCAATACCATCACTACTTGAGCGAGCTTAAAGCCAAGGGAATCAAAACAGTATCCTGCAGTGCCATCGGGCTCGACCTGAACCTGGTGCCGGTGCAGGTGCGCAAGGATCTGCAATACACCGGCATCGTGGGCAAGCCAAAAACAGGGTACGCCGTGCCGGAACTGATGGCCGCAATCGAGACGTTCCTTGGCTGGAACAACGTAAATGAGGCGTTCCTGGCCGGCGCCGGCAACCTGGGCACGGCTCTGCTGGGGCACGAGCGCTTTTCCAATTTCGGCCTGCGGATTGTGGCGGCTTTCGATACCGACCCGGAAAAAATCGGCCAATGGGTTTACGGGAAGATGATTCTTCCTTTGGATAAACTTGCCGATCTTACCAAGAGGATGAGCATCCACCTGGGCATTATTACGGCGCCTGCCGAACACGCCCAGGCGATTGCGGAAGAGATGGTTGCGGGTGGCATTCAGGCCATTTGGAACTTTGCGCCGGTGCGGCTCAAGTTGCCGCCGCAAATCATCGTTCACAACGAAGATCTTTACTCTTCGCTGGCTTCGCTTTCCTGGAAGCTGGCACAGCGTTTCAATATCTCACTCCAACCAGATGGGGGCTCGCACTAATGGCCACTGCGCACGTTGCGGTTGATCGCGCTGGAAAATTTCGAAAAGTATGCAGCATTCTGGAGCGGCACGATTACCGGCCGTCCGGGCTGATCCCGATTTTGCAGGCGGTACAACATGAATACCAATACCTGCCTGAAGAAGTGCTCACCTTCGTGGCGACATCGCTCGATCTGCCTCCAGCCCGCGTGTTTGGAGTGGCCACGTTCTATGCTCACTTCGCCCTGGCGCCCAAGGGAAAACACGTCATCAGGATTTGCGACGGGACGGCGTGCCACGTGAAGCAATCGTTGCCCATATTGAGCGCCATCCACGAGAAGCTGGGGACGAGCGAAAAGCAAAAGACCTCAGTTGACTTGCTCTTCACGGTAGAGACGGTTGCGTGCCTGGGAGCCTGCGGCTTGGCGCCGGTGGTGGTGATCGACGAGCAGGTGTATGGCGGAATGACGCCTGCGCGAGCCGTCGCCCTGGTGGACGAAATCAAGACGCAAGAGACCGCCGGTGATTCGCTGGCAGTCGCGACGCCGGTAAATGGAGAAGCCCATGTCTACTAGCGATGACCTGGTTGTTCTTGACGAGTTTCAGAATCCGCATGAGGGGCCGACGGCGATGCGGCGCGTGATTCTGTGTGCCGGAACCGGCTGCATGGCGAACGGCGCGATGAAGGTATTTGAACGCTTCCGCAAAGAGATGGATGGAGCGGGGCTGAATGTTGTTCTCGAGCTGCGGCCCGAAGCCGGAGACCGGGACGTGCGCCTGTCGAAGAGCGGCTGCCAGGGATTTTGCCAGATGGGCCCGCTGGTCACGGTGATTCCCGACGGCATTCTCTATACCAAGGTGCGCGTGGAAGACGTGCCCGAGATCGTGGAGCAGACGCTGGCCAAAGGCGAGGTTGTCGACCGGCTGCTCTATAAGGATCCCGCGACGCGCCGGCACTGCCGAGGCCTTGAGGACAATCCTTTTTACGCCAGGCAGGACAGGCGCGTGTTAAAGGATTGCGGATTCCTCGATCCTGAAGACATTCGCGAGTTTATCTTGCACGGCGGCTATTCGGCTGCGAAGAAGGCGTTTCTCGAGATGTCTCCTGATGAGATCTGCAAGCAGATCAGCGCGTCAGGACTGCGGGGGCGCGGCGGCGGCGGATTCCCGACGGGACGCAAGTGGGAAGCGGCGCGAATTCAGAAAGCGGCCAAGAAGTATGTAATCTGCAACGGAGACGAAGGCGATCCGGGCGCGTTTATGAACCGCTCAGTGATGGAGGGCAATCCGCACAGCGTGATTGAAGGGCTGATGATTGCAGCCCGCGCCATAGGGGCCGACCAGACGCTGGTATATGTGCGTGCCGAATACCCGCTTGCCGTCGAGCGCATGAAGCGCGCGGTTGCCGATGCAGAGCGCGAAGGAATTCTGGGCAGCAACGTGTTCGGTACCGGGCTCTCGTTGAAATGCGACGTAATGGAGGGCGCCGGCGCGTTTGTATGCGGCGAAGAAACCGCAATGATCGCCTCAATCGAAGGCCGGCGTGGCATGCCTACCCCCAAGCCGCCCTTCCCTGCGCAAAGCGGGCTCTGGGGCAAGCCGACCATCATCAATAATGTTGAAACGCTCGCCCACGTGTCGCGCATTATCAACGAAGGCGCCGAGGCTTTTCGCAGCATCGGCACACCGGAGTCGCCCGGAACCAAAACTTTTGCACTCACCGGGCACGTGGCAAACACCGGCCTTGTCGAAGTGCCCTTTGGAACCAGGCTCCGCGAAATCGTCTTGGAAATCAGCGGCGGCGTAACCGACGATGGCGGCAAGCCGATGAAGAACGGCTTCAAAGCTGTTCAAATCGGTGGCCCTTCGGGCGGATGCCTGACTGAAGAACATCTTGATTTGCCGCTTGCCTACGATTCGTTGCGCGCGGTAGGCGCAATGGTGGGTTCCGGCGGCCTGGTGGTGTTGAACCAGCGCACCTGCATGGTGAGCATCGCGCGATTCTTCATGGAGTTTACGCAGCGCGAGTCGTGCGGCAAATGCGTGCTTTGCCGCGAAGGCACCAAGCAGCTGCTGGCATTGCTCGACGACGTAATTGAAGGGCGCGCCGACGCAGGTACGCTGGTTCTGCTTGAGAAGCTTGGCCGCGCCGTGCAAGTGGGTTCGTTGTGCGGATTGGGCAAGACCGCGCCCAACCCGGTGCTGTCAACGCTGCGTTACTTCCGCAAAGAATATGAGGAACACATCTTCGAGAAGCGGTGCCGTACGGGGCGCTGCAAAGCGCTGCTGAAGCCCGAGATTAGCGCCGAACGCTGCAAGGGCTGCGGCCTGTGCATCAAATCGTGCCCAACCGGCGCCATCACGGGCGAAAAGAAGAAGCCTCACCATATCGACCCGGAACTTTGCATCAAGTGCGGGGCGTGCGCCACGGCCTGCAAGCTGCAAGCCGTAGAGGGAGTTTAGCCAGTGAAAGAGCTTACGCAGCCAACATTGACGATTGACGGCAAGACAGTGCTGATTGAAGGCGAACGCAACCTGCTGGAACTGGTGCGCAAGGCAGAGATCGATTTGCCAACGTTTTGCTACCACTCTGAGCTGAGCGTTTACGGTGCCTGCCGGCTCTGCCTGGTGCAGGTGGAGGGTCGCGGCATCATGGGCGCGTGTTCCACGCCTCCGGAGCCGGGCCTGAAGATCCAGACGACCACGCCGGAGATCCGCGAGATTCGCCGCATAGCCGTGGAATTGCTGCTGGCCAACCACGACCAGCAGTGCCCCACCTGTGCGCGAAGCGCAAACTGCCAGCTGCAGATGCTGGCGCAGCGGCTTGGCATTCGCAAGGTGCGTTTCAAGCCAGTGCACGCGCCTGTGCCCATCGACGATTCATCGCCGTCGCTCATCCGCGACCCGAACAAGTGCGTCCTGTGCGGCGATTGTGTGCGCATGTGCTCTGAGATTCAGGGCATCGGCGCCATCGATTTTGCGCATCGGGGCCACGACGTATGCGTGACGCCAGCATTCGGCAAGCAGCTGGGCGACGTGGAATGCGTGAACTGCGGCCAATGCGCCAGCGTGTGTCCCACCGGCGCGCTGACCCCGAAGCCGGAGGTCGACGAGGTGTGGTCGCTGCTCGCCGATCCTGAGATGACCGTTGTGGTGCAAATTGCGCCGGCGGTTCGCGTGGGGCTCGGCGAGTGCTTCGGCCTGAAGCCGGGCGAGATTACCACGGGCCAGATTGCCGCGGCGCTGCGGCGGCTGGGCTTTGACCAGGTTTACGACACCGCATTCGCCGCCGACCTGACGGTGGTTGAAGAAGGTACTGAGTTTCTGAAGCGCAAGAGCGAGGGCGGCAAGCTGCCGATGTTTACATCGTGCTGCCCAGGCTGGGTGAAGTATGCCGAGCAGTACTTCCCTGATTTGCTGCCGAATCTTTCCTCGTGCCGTTCGCCGCAAGCCATGTTT
>JBEKCW010000075.1:0-15129 GCA_050014675.1 Occallatibacter sp.
GTTATCGAGAATTCCCTGCGATTCCAAGTTCGAGGACTCGTCATCGTGTCCCCCTCACCGGCTGTTCGCCGCTGCCGGCACGATTTGCCGCGCTGGCGCTGGGCTGAATCATACCACTTTCCCGAACAGGGGGCAGGGACCAAGGGGTCAGGGGACAGGGATCAGGGATCGGTGGCAACCCTCGGCCGAACTCTCGGAAATTTGCCTTGACATCCAATAGGAATCTCTATAACTTCTGAAGGTATTCCCATTGGAGTATGCCCAAATGCCAGATACCGAGAAAATCTCATTCAACATGAGCGTGGTCGACCTCGGCCAGGTGGATTTGCTGGTCGATCAGGGCTTCTACTCCAGCCGCACCGACTTTTTGATCGCCGCCGTGCGCCGCCAGATCGAAAGCCACTCGATCGCCGTGCGCAAGGCGGTTGAACAAAAAGTGATGACAGTCGGCATGACCATCATCAATCGCGTCGAACTCGAGAATCGCATCGCGGCCAAAAGTCCCCTCAGCATTCGCGTTGTCGGCGTACTCAAGATTGAAGACGACGTCACCCCTGAGCTGATCCGCGACGGCATCAAAGCAGTTTCAGTCTTCGGAAAAATACGCGCGAAACCTGAAGTGATGGGTGCGCTGCTCTCCAAGCAAATTCACGATTAGGCGCTGGGCCAATACGCCGCACCGGGGGCTCCGATGACCGCCTTGCATCATCCGTTTGACCATTTCATCTTCGCCATCCTGCTTTTGTTCCCGCTCGTAGAACTGCGCTGGAGCTGGCCCCGCTACCTGGCGCGCCTCGCGGCCGGCGTGCCCCGGGCGCGGCTCAACTTTTATAGAAGCATCATGCTCGAAGCGTGGATCGCAACGGCTGCGCTGCTCGGTTACTGGGCCTTGACGAGCCGGCCGCTGGCCTCGCTCTTATTGGTCCCAGCGAGCCCGGTGCGATTTGCCATCGGGATGGCAGTCGCACTGGCACTTTGCGCGCTGCTGGTGCTGCAGAACAAGGCGATTCGGTCTCACCCTGAGGTGATGCCAAAGGTGCGTAAGAAACTTGCCTATGCCGAGCCGCTCCTGCCTCATACATGCGCCGAACGATGGCGTTTCCATGCGGTCTCAATCACTGCCGGCGTTTGCGAGGAGATACTCTTTCGCGGCTTTCTGCTGTGGTACTTCTCCGTGTGGGTGGGCGTGTGGCCGGCCGCAATTTTGAGTTCGATCGTATTCGGCGTGGGGCACGTTTACATGGGCGTCAGGCAGATTCCGAACACGGCCGTCATCGGGCTGGTGATGGCCACGCTGGCAATCTTGTCGGGCTCGCTGTGGCCGGCCATGCTGCTGCACGCAGCTATCGATTGGAACTCAGGAGAGATCGGCTTCCACGTGCTGAATGCGCCGGAACCGGCGAGCTAACCTTTGCGCCGGTAGAGGATCTGGAAGTCGTACCCGGGATTAGAAGGAAAGAGCGAGGCCACGTGACGCAGCCGCTCGGCCAGCGCGGGCGCGGCCAGCAGCGGATACTCGCGCTCCCGCAGATCGTGATAGTCGAAGTCGACGGCCAGCGTAAGCATGTATACGGCGAGCGCATCGGAGAATGACGCTTCAAAGAAAGTGTTGCGCGCGCGCTCGTCGATCACGCTCGGGCCGGTCTTTGTACCGGGCCGCGACTCCATCGCCTTGCGGCGCGTCTCCCATGCATCCTGGCTGGTTTCGCCTCGTACCTGCGCTTCAGCCTGCGACCACACCAGCGCCGAAAAGCTTTCGGGCACGCCCGTAGCTTCAACAAAGTTATGCGCAACGTTGATAAAGAACTCAAACGCCAGCCCAAAGCGGTCTTCAACCAGGCGCGTTGAAAGAAACACGGCTTCGGTCGAACCAAACGCCGCATTGCGATGGCACACCGCGCGGTCGCCAAGCTCGATGTTGTAGAGCGGTGCGATCAGGGTTTCGCCGGTGTCGGCAATGGCCAGCGGAATAAAGTAATACGCGCGGCTCTCAAGCGCCGGCGCAATGGTTGCGGGCACTGCTCCCACCAGCCGTTCCAGGTCGGTTTCGGAGATGCGCGTCTCGCCCCACGCGGCATAGCGGATCCCGTTTACCGCACGGGTGACGCTCACCTGCGTGGCAACCTTCTCCGCATGCCAAAGATCGATCTGTGCGCTCGAGGCCATCACTTCATATTCTACGGTATCGGCGGTTAAACTAGCTCTGCGAGGGCTGTGCTGCAAACATCTCCGCATGCCCGCGGATGGAGCTGAGCGATGGGTCGAGTTTTGTCAATGGAATCAAAAGCGGTGTCGCGCGGCAAAATCTTCGGATTTCCCCTGGAGGGTTTCAGCCTTTTCCAGAGCCTGCTGCTGTCTGTGGCGTCGGCATTCTTCACGTTCTTTTTCTTGACGGCGGTCTCGATTTTCTCGCTGCTCTTCTGGAACGTATTCGGACGCCACTCGGTAAACTACGCTTACACGTATCGTTACGTCGGGTTCCCGGCCGGTGTGCTGGTGCTGGTAGTTGCGCTGCCGTTCTTTCTCACCTTGTGGGTAAGGGCCAAAGTGCGCAAGTAAAAACGCCCTGCCCTCAATCGTTGCGTAACAGCTCGGGGTGCGTTTCCCTCAAGCAAATCTCCACTTGCTCTTTAAATGAAGTCAGGTTACGGATGATCTGCGCGAGATCGCTCGGCGAGACGCCCCCGGCTGAGTCGTAGCTGGTGGTATTCCTCTTTTGCGAATGAGCCTTGATCTTGCGCACCCATTTCTCTCGCGAATCGCTGTTCAAAGTTGTCAGGGTATATTCCAGGCTTTCGATCACCCGCTGGTGATGCCCCTGCCGGGAGAAACGCGAAATCCATTGGCACGGAGGGCAATGTTCGCGAGAGTAAGGATTCCGTTATAGGCCGCGTGCAAACGCAGATCGTCGGAGATACCTTCCACAGCCAGATCCGCCAGCGAGCGGTTCACAATGCTGAAGAGATCGGCGATCTCTCTCGGACTGCTTGGCTCAGCCTTGTACCAGCCGAGTTGCGCCAACTTCTCTAAACTCATCTTCGTTGCCTATCAAGAATACCTTCTTGCTCTTCTTCAGCGAACGCAGGAAATGGTTTTCCGAGCGAAAACCGTCTCTCAATTCTTGAGTCGTGTAAATTGTTGGGTTCAACGGGCGGCGCAAATGCTTTTCCACGGAACTCGTCGCGTCGAGAATTTCATCGAGCGAAACCGATCCAACTATCATCAAGTCGATGTCGCTGGCAGACGTGTCTTCACCGCGAGCCACCGATCCATACACAAGTGCAAATTTGATTCGCGCCGAAAGAGGCAGCAGAGCGGCTTTGAGAAGTTGAAAAACGCCCGCCGTTTTTGCCACCAGCGCTCGTAGCTCCGGGAAGACCGGATGTTCGCGATTCGCTCGATAGAACACCTGGACTCCCAATACCGAGCGCATGATGAGCCCTGCATCCGAGAGAATCGCGAGCTCGCGCTGCACATTTCCCACGCTGGTCTCAATATGGCGAGCAATTTGGCGCACGAAGAACGACTCGTCCGGCGCGCCGTAGAGGAGCGCGAGCACTCGGCCTCGGGTTTGCCCCAACAGCAGATCTCCGACCGAACCGACAGGTGTTCTCATTTCGAGAACAATTGTACTCTAAACGAGAACGGCCTCCAAGAGGAGGCCGTTTGATTCCCGATACTACTTGAAGCGATCTGCTGACCTACATCCCCGCCGGTTTAGGGTTCTCGCGGTCGTACTTTGCGATCTGAATCTTCTTGGCCAGCCCCAGCTTTGACAGAATCCAGATGCCGTAGAAATTGGGGTCGACTTCGTACCAGCGCAAACCGTGGCGCGCGCTTACCGGGTGCGCGTGATGGTTGTTATGCCAGCCCTCGCCGCCGGTCAGCAGTGCAACCCACCAGCTGTTGCGCGAGTCGTCGCGCGTTTCAAAACGCCGGCTGCCCCACAGGTGCGTGGCCGAGTTCACCAGCCAGGTTGCGTGCAGGCCGAGGGTTACGCGCAGCATCACTCCCCAAAGCAAAAATCCAACGCCGCTCCACGGCCCGCCAAAAGCCCATCCCAAACCAAACAGCAGCGCGCCGCTGGCGGTCAGGGGAATCCAATGATACTTGCTAAGCCAGACGTGGAAGCGGTCGCGGTTCAGGTCGGGCGAGTAGCGCGCCAGCACATCCGACTGCGCGTGCAGTGCCTCGCCGAAGAGAATCCAGCCGGTATGCGCCCACCATGCGCCTTCGCGTGGCGTATGCGGATCGCCTTCCTGGTCGCTCAACTGGTGGTGCACGCGGTGCGTTGACACCCAGAAGATCGGCCCGCCCTCGAGCGCCAGCGTAGCGCAAACCGCCATGGCGTACTCAACCCATTTGGGAACGTGATAGCCGCGATGCGTAAGCAGGCGGTGATAGCACATGCCGATGCCCACGTTGATGGCAAGCACGTAGATGACGAGCGCCACCACCAGCCGCTGCCAACTGAAGAAGAACAGTGCCGCCACCGCGCCCACATGGAACAAGGCGATCGTCACCACCGTAATCCAGTTCATCCCTTTGCCGATCGCGGCCTCGCGGCCCATTTGAAGCTGCGCGCGTGCGGGAACTGCATGCGCTGCAGACGAATTAGCTTGTACTGGATTCGATCCGGTCAAAACTTCGGTTGAGGTCTCAGGGGATGGTGCGGTTAAAACGGATGCCATTCGCTAGTTTGTCCTTCGGTTCGTGGCGGCTTGCCCACTCATACACAAATTGTATAGGACGAAACACTTTTCCAAACAAACATCGGCTTACACTTTTGCAGTATCTGGGATCACAGAAGGAGTTAGCGGCGCAATCAAGCTGTATGTCCCTTGCTCCGCGACATTAAACAGCTGAGGGACCCGCCGGCGGCCGGCTCCGAAAGCTGGGTCCGCCGCGCCTCGGTGCTTCCCATCACGGCCAACAATGGTGAAGCTGGGTGTACTATTCGCACCGCTAATCAAGGAGCAGGGAGATTCCGCATGAACGACGGACTTAATGACTATACACGGCGAGGATTCTTTCGCCTGGGGTTGGGGCTTGCTGCGGGCGGACCTTTGGCGCTATCGAGCGGATGCACAAGCGCCAGTCTGAACTCGGCAGCTGTCCAGATTCGAAATGACGCAAAGGTGGCCATTGTTCCCTGTACCAGCTATTCAGTCTCCGAGGTCCAGGATGCGCTTAGCCAGGCATTCAAGCTGCTGGGCGGCATCGAGCCGCTGGTGAGCGGGAAGACCGTCACCGTGAAAGTAAACCTCACTTGCAGCGGCACCTATGAAGACCAGTTCGGCCTGCTGCCGGGCGAGTCTTACATTACAGATGGCAGCACTGCCACCGCCCTGGCCTCGCTGCTATTCTCGAACGGCGCAACCATGGTCAGGATTGTTGATTCGGCTCCATTCCTTGCGCCCCTTGACCAGGTTCTGACCTCGGCTGGTTGGGACGTGCCGGCATTGCTTGCCGTGGGCAATGTTGAACTGGAAAATACGCGCAATCTGGGCAGCGGCACCGCCTACAGCATTATGAAAGTCGCAGGCACATCGTATCTCTTTGATTACTTTGAGTTGAATCACTGCTACCACGATACCGATGTGTTTATTTCCCTGGCCAAGCTGAAGCAGCATCTTACGGCCGGCGTCACTCTTTCCATGAAGAATGTATACGGATCCACGCCTAACTCCCTCTATGGCCTGGGCGCTCCTTCAGAAAACGCGGTCGGCGGCCGCACTCCCTTGCATGGCATTGGCCAGGCAAACTGGGACGGAGTCAACCCTCCGGGGGCTAATACCAGCACCCCTCCGGTCGATGCAGGCACCCGGATTCCGCGGATTGTGGCAGACATCAATGCCGCCCGTACTGTTCACATCGGCATCATTGACGGAATCACCGCGATGAGCGGAGGCGAAGGACCATGGGCCCCGAATGCCGCGCCTACCTCGCCGGGGATCCTGATTGCGGGATTGAACCCGGTTTCGACCGATGCGGTGGGCATCGCCGTAATGGGGTACAAGAATCCGCTCGCTGCCCGCGGCACGCCGCCCTTTGCCAGTTGCGATAATCAGGTGCTGCTGGCCAGCCAGAATAACGTTGGCATTGGCGATCTTTCCGAGATAACGGTACTGGGAATGTCGATCGAGAGCGCTCTGTACCCCTACCCCGAAGTTTTGCTCAGACCGACGCGCGTTGGATGGTGCTCGCGCCATGGCGGAGGCGTCCTGGCGTAAGACACGGTTGGGGCTTCGCTGCTCCGCTTAAGGCTTTCAGTTTTCTAATTGGTAGCTTCGCTGCTGTTGCCGCCGCCGCTCACAAACAGCTGTTTGATCTCGCCGCGCAGCACGCGATAGAGCGCAAACTGCCGTCCGGTGGCGCCGCGCAGCTCAAACAGCAACTCGCCTCGATTGTCGGCCATAGCGTCGACCGCGTCGATCAGGTGCAGCCGCGGGGTGTCGTCAAGGTGCGCGCCGTCTGTCGTGTTCTTCAACAACACGGCCATGTTCCCGTAGAGATCGGGCTGGGCCACCAGCGTTACAAACTTCTCGTCGGCGCCGGTTCCCGCGGTGTGCGCGCTCAGCACCATGGTCGCGCCCGATCCATAGGCCAGTTCGAACACGCGAAACTGCTCGTCCATCAGCGGCGCAGGCTCAGGCGGTGCCGCGGGCGCCGCTGCCTTCTTGTGGGTAGTCGTGGTCTTCTTGGTGACTGCGGGCGCACGGGGCGGATTCAAGCCCAGCGCGGTGCGCGCCAAATCTTCCAGCTGACCCTTGTACTTCTGCTCGTCATCTGGATTCGCCCAGGAAAAACTCCACAGGTGCTCGGGGTTGTTCCGTGGGTCGGATACGGCAACGGTCTGATGCATCTCCGGCGGCAGGCCCTTCAACGTGGGCGTGGAGGCGGCGCTAAGGTCGCCGCCGCCGTATGAAACATGGCCGCGTTCCAGCTTCGGCCGGTTGGGATCGACGTTGTTGAGCGAAGAAACTGAAGGCTCCTCGCTGTTATTGGCGTTTTTCTTATTAAGTTTGGGCCGGTCGGGGTCGGAACTGCCGCTGCCCGAGCTTGCCGTGGAACTGTCGCCGCTGTTGGGGCTCTTGTGCAGTGTTGGCCGGTCGGGGTCGGTCGCAGTCTGTGATCCAGAATTCGACGCCGCACCGCTCCCCGAATCGCCGCTCGCGTCTGGGCCCTTGTGCAGCGTGGGGCGATCGGGATCGGGCGCTTCCCCAGGGTTGCCGCTGCCGGCCGGGCTGGAGGCCGAGCTAGAGGCCGAGCTTGACCCGGTGCCCGTGTCGTCCGCATGATGTTTGCGATGCAGCACCGGTTTGTCGCTTGCCGCGTCATCGTCGTTCCAATCCTTTGTTTGAAACGACTTCACTGGTTTGGGCTTGGGCATCGGCTCCAATTTTCCGTAGCCCACCCACGACCCGCTCTCCTCGGTGGCGCCATAAACCACAAAAAGCCCGGTGTTCTTGCCGTCTTCCTTCAGCTGGTACTCAACCTCGTTGTCGAGTGCGAGGGGCTGCGGCTGGGCCAGATAAATACTTGCGTCCTGCAGTTGCTGTCCGTCAAACAGGCTCACGGGAATAATCCGGCTCCGGGTGGGATGTTCCTGGTCGCCCACCCACTCGAGCACCGCAACCGCTCGCATTTCGGGAGTGCCGTCTGGCTTGCTAACCTGGCCAACATACTGGGCGCGAGCCGGCGCTGCGCTCATTGCCGCCGCCAGAGCGAGAATCGAAACGAATTTTGCTGCCAAACCAGGGGGAAGCAATGACACGCCTGAGTTGCCTCGAAGATAATCGATACCGGGTTTAATGTGGGGGACGACGGGCAAGGGAAGTTCGCTAAGCGACGGAGTCCCGTTTTGCGGCGCTGCTGCCGTTTTCAGGCCCGCAATGCTCATTAACCGCCCTACCATCTTATCTGTGAGGATAGTCTTCATGGAACTGAACAAGAAAGTTGCCGATTTTACGCTCCAGACCGACGAGGGCAAAGAAGTCAGCCTGTCCGATTATGCGGGCAAGCCCGTTGTGCTGTTCTTTTATCCGCGCGCCGACACGCCCGGCTGCACCATTGAGGCCTGCGGATTCCGCGACCAGTTCAAAAAGCTGCTGGCTGCCGGCGCCGTGGTTCTGGGCATCAGCCGCGACACGCCCAAAGCCCAGGCCAAATTCCGCGCAAAATATAACCTTCCCTACACACTCCTTGCTGATGTAGACGAGAAAGTTTGCAATCAGTTTGGCGTAATGAAGGAAAAGAACATGTATGGCAAGAAAGTGTGGGGCATAGCGCGAACCACCTTTCTGATCGGCCCTGACCAGAAGCTGCTGCACATTTTTGAGAATGTCAAACCCGAAGGCCACGCCGAAGAGGTGCTGGCGCTGATCAAAGAGCAGAACAAGGCGCAGAAGAAATAGCGCCACTCTCAAAGGATGCACCGGCCTTCAAGGTAGCGCCGGACTCCAGCCCAGGGTCCCCGGCGAATGATTTGTATTCGTTGGGGTGGTAGCCCGGTTGTCGTGTGGGCCTCCTGGCCCGCACCCGGTGCTAGCTGCGCCGCCGATGCGTTCAAAGCCGTTTTGTCGCTATCCTTTACCTGCCGCAGACCCCACTCCTTTGCTAAACTTCACCAGTCATGAAAGCATCCTCGCCCGGCAAATTGATGAAACGCAGTTTCTTTGAAGCTCCTCCCGAGCAGCTGTCGCCGCGGCTGCTGGGCAAGATCTTCGCGCGGCGCACTCGTTCAGGATGGATCGCTGGGAGAATCATTGAGGTTGAAGCCTACCTGGGCCCGCACAACGATCCACCCGATCCGGCTGCTCACTCTTACCGTGGGCCCACGCCGCGCAACCAGGTGATCTTCGGTCCGCCCGGCCACGCCTATGTCTACTCCATCTACGGCATGTACTTCTGCATGAACATCACCTGCGAGCCTGAGGGCCTGGCGGGTTGCATTCTGCTGCGAGCGCTGGAGCCGGTCTCAGGTTTGAAGCAGATGGCCCGCAACCGCGGCCTCGCGGACGATGCCAAGCCGAGCGCATTGACTTCAGGTCCAAGCCGGCTGTGCCAGGCGCTCGATCTCACGCGGGAGCAGCATAACGGCCTTGACCTCCTCGATCCCGGCTCGCCCCTCCAGGTGCTCGACGATGGGTTTCAAACGAGTGAAGTCTTCATCACGGTCCGCATCGGCATACGCCACGCCGTCGATCTGCCGTTGCGATTCTGCATTCGCAGCCACGCCTGCGTCTCCGGACCAAAGTCGCTTCGCTAGGCCACATTTCACTCCTTAACTTTTTTTCCTCGCTTTTGCCGGTAATTTCCCCGCTCTGCGCTACATTGGGAACCAGGTGGTATCAAGTCCCCTGATCGAGCAGGAGACGAGCCGGCTGATAACTCCTTATCCATGAGGATTTTGAGATCTAAGCCCTGCGCTATGAGGATTTTGCGGCCGTCTTGCGCGCTTTTTGTCACCTTCAACGTCAACCGAATCATCCACTTAGCCCCTAAAAGGGGGGAGGGTATGCGTACTTGCACCGGAAACGGGGCACCCGTGACGATAGCGAGTTCCTCCAGCGTCAGCCGCGAACTCAGCCTAGCCCCGCTTCTTCTCCAGAAATCGCCGCACCGCAGGGTCGGGCTCCATCCCGATAGCAATCTCGTAGGCCTTCTGTGCCTCGTCGTGGGCGCTGGTTCGCGCCAGCAGTTCAGCTCGCGCAGCCCAATATGGTTGATAAGCTCGAATCCGATCGTCTCCGTCCACAACCGCAAGCGCCCGCAATCCAGCATCGGCTCCCTCAACTTCGGCCAGCGCAACCGCCCGGTTAATCTGCGCCACCGGCGAGCCGGTCAGCCTCACCAGTGCCTCATAGAGTTCCACAATCGCGCGCCACGCCACTCTCCCGGTTCGCCGCCGCTCCACATGCGCGGACTGGATCGCCGCTTCAAGCTGGAACCGGCCGATCCGCCCGAATCCGCAGGCCCGCCTCAACGCTCCTTCAGCCTCTTCGATCATTCGAGCATCCCACAGCGCAGTCTCCTGCTCGGTCAGCGGCACAAACTCGCCTTCAGCGCTGCGCCTGGCCAGCCGGCGCGCCTCGGCATAGAGCATCAGCGCCAGCAATCCCCCCGCCTCGGGCTCGTCAGGTAACTGCTCGGCCAGCATTCTTCCCAGGTAAATTGCCTCGCTTGCCAGCTCGCGCCGCGCCTCGTCGGTTCCCGCGGCGTCAACCCAGCCCTCGGTAAAGCCGGCGTACACCGCGTCCAGAACCACCTCCAGACGCTCAGCCATCTCGGCCCGTTCAGGAACGCGAAAGGGAATGCCCGCATGCCTGATTTTGGCCTTGGCACGAACCAGCCGCTGGGCCATGGCCGACGGCGACATGAGGAACGCTGAGGCGATTTGCGATGCCTCAAGCCCCAGCACCACCTGAAGCATGAGAGGAGCACGAATGGCAGCATCGATGGCCGGGTGCGCGCAGGCAAACAAAAGCGCCAGCCGCCGGTCGGGAATCTCGTCTGCATCCGGTTCATCTTCGCCGGCCAATTGATCAAGTTCTTCAGGGTCGCCGCTGTCGCGATCGCGGCGCATGCGGTCAATGAGTTTGCGCCGCGCCGCAGTCAGCAGCCATGCTTCTGGATTTTCGGGGCATCCCTGCCGAGGCCAGGCCTTGAGCGCGGCTTCAAACGCATCCTGCAGCGCGTCTTCGGCCGCGGCCACGTCGTGCGTCCACGCAGCCAGATAGGCCACCAGTCTGGCACGGCTTCGCTGTGCCACCGCACTCACAATCGGGCCGGTCTCTGCGCAGGCCATCTCAAGTCCTAAATGCACCCGATCAGTGGAATCGCGTGCGTCAGCCAACCATCCGTCTCAGGAATTGAACGGCGGGAGCAGTAACTTCAGCACGCCGCTCCAATACCCCGGCCGCTCGATTACATTGACCAGATCGCACGCACTTCCACCGTGCCGTGTTGCACGCCCGGGCAGCGGCCCGCCCACATCATGGCCGCATCCAGATCGGGCACGTCGATCAAATAGTAGCCGCCCAACTGTTCCTTTGATTCCGCAAACGGCCCATCGAGAACCTGCGTTTTTCCATTCGTCGTGCGCATCGTGGTTGCGGTTGATGCGGGCCGCAGCCGGTTCGACCCGACCAGAACGCCGGCCTGTTTCAGCGCCTCTGTGTAAGCGCCGTAGGCCGCAACGCCCTGTTGTTGCTGTTCGGCAGTCATCTTGCTCCAGCCTGACTCGTCCGCATAAAGTGCCAAAAGATACTGCATAATCTTCCTCCACCGTTGGATTGTAGGCGCTTTGCCGCCTCAACCTGATGACGAATCAGCTTTCTCCCAATCGACGCCCGCTCCAATCTTTTTTCACGCCCACGATACGCGCCACGATACACAGATCACGAGCCTTTTACGCAAGCCTGCGTCTCAATCGGATAGAATTCCGTCCAACGGTTGTAACCCACTCCACTCCGCGAGGAATCCTGCACGTGAGAATCTCTTCCCTCCTGCCACCAACCGGCGCAGTTGCGCTTCTTGGCGCTGCCGTTTTCGTCTGCGCCTCCATCGCCCAGGTTCCGCAAACCCCGCCCGCTGGTCAAGCCGGCAGGCCGCCCCGTTCGTACCCGGCGCCCACAAACCTGCAGGTGCTGCCCAAGGATCTTACCGGCCAGCAGGTGCACGAAATCATGGAGGGATATGCGGGCGCTCTTGGCAAGCATTGCGATTACTGCCACGCCGCCGACCCCAAAAATGTAGGCCCCAACGGGCGGCCGCGCCTCAACTTCGCCTCTGACGATAAGGACGAGAAGAAGATGGCGCGGGTGATGATCACCATGACCGACGACATCAACAAGAACTACGTTGCCAAGGTTGCGGCCATGGACGATATGCCGCAAAAGGCGCCGCCAGTCACGTGCGGAACCTGCCATCAGGGCCAGGAAGATCCACCGGAGTTCAAGCCCGCGCCTGAGCATTGAGGGGCAGCAAGTAGCCAATAGTGAGTAGCCAATAGGTTCGGACGACGGCCTACTGGCTACTCACTATTGGCTACTTGGCTATTGGCTTGCCTTTAGACTTCCGGCCGCCGCGGACGGGAAAGGAACCGGGCCCCTAATGCTCCACCGGCAATTGCAAAGAGCAGCAATGCGGCGGCAAGCTCGCCCGTCATCGACAAGAACGCTTCGGCGCGCCCTTGCGGTGTAAGCATCATGGTTTTGAGAGACGCTGCGGTCGGCGCGTCGAAACCGAATGCAGTCGAGATATCTGCAAACAGGTTGTTGACAGTATTTGTCCAGAAGCTGTCGATGCGCGCGCCATAGTTGAACCAGTACCGCGCGCCATACAGCAGCAACCCGCAACTCGCCGTCGCAGTCCACGCGCTCAGGATTCCCGTTACCAGTCCGATGCGTGCGCCGGCGCCGATCGTAATCCATGCCGGCTTCTGATTCCGCTGATAGATCGCCACCACCCAGGCCGCCGCGGCAGCCATCAGGAACAGCAATCCCAGAAAGCTCGATTCATTCACAATCGAGTAAAGAAAAAAGATCGCCAGAATGATTCCCGCAGGTATCGCCAGCCTTGCCGCTACGGTCATAGCCGGCCGCCAGGCGATACTGGCCGCATCTCGCACCGGCTCCGCGCGCCGCTCGGGTTGAGCCGCTCCAGCGCCGGCCTCTGCCTGATAGACAAGTTGCGGCAGCCCGCACATCTGGCAGTAGGTTGAACCGTCGTCGATTGCCTGATGGCAGCGTGTGCAGGTGATTTCCATCTAACTATGAGCCTATCGCATAAGGGCCGATGAATGTGTGAGCGCAAGAAACGGAACCCGAAGGTCAGCGTCCATGCTCGGCCTGAGTCTTCCCCGGGCTTGGAAGTCAGTGTTTTTTATGCCCGCGTGCGGAGCTGGCGTTCCGCTTTACTGCGTTCTTTTTGAGCGCGCCTTTCAGACGGATGGGTACGTAGCCGCGATAAAGGCACGCATAACACCGTGCCGGTATTTTAAATTTCAAGAGTTGGCCCAAGTCCGCGCCGCGCAGGCGAGACGAGTGCAGATCCGTTGATCCGCACTGAGTACAAGAAACAACCACAGGGAGCCCCCAAAACATAAGAAGAAATAATTGCCGAGTGGCCTCATTATAGCCATTACTTAAGATTGCACAAAGGTCATATTCTTCGACAGCGGGAGAGGTTAATTATGACCATTAACTGCATTGATATAAGTAACTTATCGATGGTTAAAAGAATGTTATTAAAATCAAAATATTCCCGTGCTGGGGAACTTGCCGATTGGTCGCCGATTAGTCAGCGATTCGCAGCCGGTCGCTGACGATTGCCTCAGCCGCCGCCACAGCCTGCTCCAGCGACATGCTCGTCGAGTCCAGCAGCACGGCATCCGGAGCCGGCTTCAGGGGCGAATCAGCTCGATTACGATCGCGTTCATCGCGGGCATGCAGCTCGCGAATCACTTCCTGGGGCTGAACCTCGGGAACCTTGCCGCTCTGACCGAGTTGCTCAAAACGGCGCTGGCCGCGAACCTCGGGCGCCGCGTCCAGAAAGATCTTCACTTCGGCGTGCGGAAAGACCACGGTGCCAATGTCACGGCCTTCCATCACCACCCCGCCATCTTCCCCTACCTGCTGCTGCAACCGCACCATCCAGGCGCGGACCGCCGGGAAGACGCTGACGCGAGAAGCGGCATCGGTCACCAAAGGGTTGCGTATCTGCCCGGTCACATCTTCTTCGTCGAGCAGTACGCGATTCTCGTCGGCGGCCGCCTCGAGCCGGATTTGGGTGCCCTGGGCAAGCGCCTCGAGCGAGCGGCCGTCGTCCAAGGGAACCCCCGCGCGGAGAGCCTTCAACGCAAAGGCGCGATACATTGCACCCGTCTCAAGATTGAGCAGGCCAAAGTGCCGGGCCAGATGGCGCGCGATCGTGCTTTTTCCCGCGCCAGCTGGCCCATCGATTGCAATGATGATTCTTCGGCCCTCTAAGGAGCTATCCAAGCGGGAATCTTCCGCGTTCATCCGCGCTTCTTCGTCCTTTGCTTTACCGGGGCAGTGAAACCGTAACGCTTGCTGTTGCCGGCCTTGGCGCCCGCGGTCAGAGCCGGCTTGCGCGAGCGCGCGTCAACCCGCGCATCTTTACGCGCATTGCCTGGCCGTGCCGCAACACCGGACTTGGCTACAACCTTGCCGTTCGAAGCGTGTCCGTTGCGTTGCGTTCTCGCCGAAGAAGCCGGCTTGCCGTTTCCGTTGGCTGCGTGCCCGTTGGTCGAATGGCCATTGCTCGAAAGCCCGTTGCGCAGGCTGCCATTTCTCCCAGCGTGGCTGCCGTTCAACGACGCGCCATGATTTCCATTGCCGTTCGTAGGCTTGGCCCAGCGTGCGCTCGACGAGACGCGCGATGTACCCGGACGCGGTGAAGCCGCGGGCCTGCTCGAAGTTCCAGGCCGGCTTGAAGTTCCGGCTCGGCTTGACGCTGTGCGGGCATCGCGGCCGCTCGGCCGCCGCGACGACCGGCTCGCCGGAGCTTGCGCACGTTTGCGGTCGCGCCCGTGAGATGCAGGGCGGCTGAACTGCGGGCGTGGCTGCGCTGGCTTGACGTTTGAAACAACCTTGCGCTCGGCAGTGATCGCAGCAGGCGCCTCGGTCACAACGGGCGCGGGAGCCGGCGCTGCCGGTTCAGGCTCGGGCCGCCGCTCCGGAACAAATGGAGTTGCATCTTCGAATCGTCCTGAGTTGAAGAAGTATGAAGACGCCATTGCCGAGCTGGCATAAATGTTCGGGCTCACGCTGAATTCAGGCAGCGTACCTGCCACATAAAAGTGCGGCGCGTGGCCCAGCGAGATGGTGTGTACCTGGCGCGTGGCAACCAATCCACGAAGTACTTCGCGTATCTTGCTGCGCGCAGTCAGTGGCGCAAGAAACAGCTCCACGTCTTCCATGCTGGCGGCGATCACAGCCTGCAGGTAGATTGAGGCAAGTACTGAGATCGCTGTAACCTGCGAGGTGGACGCGCCCTCGGCAATTGCCTTCTGGAACCGCAAACGCAGCAGTTGCCACTTGGCGTGCACTCCCGGTGCTGAAAGCACGGGAATGATGCGCAGTTGCTGCCAAAGCTCGGTGA
>JBEKCW010000076.1:0-15094 GCA_050014675.1 Occallatibacter sp.
CCCACGCCCGGCGCAACATAGAGCACCTTCTGCCACGTAACGCCGCCGTCGGTGGTGCGATACACGCCGCGGTCTTCGTCGTCGGCATAGGGATTGCCCATGACGGCGGCGAGGACGGTGGATGGATGATGGGGGTCAATGGCGATGGCGGAGATTTGAAAGGAATGCTCGAGGCCCATTCGCTGCCAGTGCGCGCCGCCGTCGGTTGATTTGTAAATGCCGTCGCCGTAGGAGACGTCGTTGCGGACGTTGGCCTCGCCCGTGCCCGCCCACACGATTTGCGGATTGACCGGATCGACCGCCAGCGCGCCGATGGATGCGACGCTTTGGTACTGGAAGAGAGCCGTCCATGTAGTGCCGCCGTCATCGGTGCGAAAGATGCCGCCGTCTGCCGAGCCCACATAGTAGATGCCGCTCTTGCCGGGAACGCCCACGACGGCTGTCACGCGTCCACCGGAGATGGCGGGGCCAATCTCCCGGAAGCCCACGCTCTTGCGCACCACCATCGGCAACTCGGTGCGGCCCTGGTCGTTTGCCATCTGCGGGCCGGACGCGCCGGCAAAGGGAACGGGGGTGATCTGCGCAAAGGCGGCAGACGAACAGACGATGAAGCTCAATGCCGCTGCAGGCCAGAGGTACAGGGAAATGCCTGTCCTGAATCCACGAATCATGGGTGACCTCGTAAGAGTGGCAGTTTACGGCATTTTCGGAAATACTGCGAACTTTTTAGCGTCGCGGGTGTGGGTTTTTCTTAAGGAAAAACCCACTCAGCGGTCGTGGCTCCGGTCTACATCGTTTCCGAAAATGCTACAACATGCGCCCGGCGCACCAATCGCATCGCGATTGTCTCGAGTTGCCTGTAGGCAGGGTGTTTGAGGGGACCCTCGGCGCTCAAGGCTAGAGCAATTCCTGGGTAAGTGTGTCCTTTTGAGGATTGAAGAAGGTCGCCGACTCCTTGTTGTCGCGGCGACTTAAGGGCAATCGCTCCGGGATACAGCCACCCAGGAATTGCTGTAGCGCCGCAAATAGAACGGGTGGAATTCGTCTCGCTCTACGGCGATTGGAAATCCACCCAGGAAATGAGGCCTCACTGTTTTGAAAAACCTGTACTGCCAAAAACTTTGTCTCGCTACTGCGGCGTCACCAGGTGATGCGCGATGGCAAACAGCGCCAGTTCCAGCCGCGTTGAAACGCCGGTCTTGTCAAAGATGTTTGAGAGGTGCCGCTTCACCGTCTCCTCGCTGAGCGTGAACTGCTTGGCGATGTCGCGATTCGAGCAGCCCTCAACGATGCAGCCTACCACTTCAAGCTCGCGCGGAGTCAATCCGTAGGTCTTGCGTTGCGGCACCTGCGCCTGCTGCATCAGGTCGTGCAGCGCTGAAACCAGGTTCACCACGCGCTTGCCGCCAATCCAGTAATCGCCCGCGTGAACGGTGCGGATGGCCGTGTGCAGATGGCCTGCGAGGGCGTCTTTGAGCACGATGCCGCGCGCGCCAATGTGCAATGCCTCGATGATCTGCTGCGTGGTGATGGTTGAAGTAAGCAGCAGGATTTTTGCCGTCGGCGTTCCGTTCATAATGGCGCGCATCGCCTCGAGTCCCGGCAGATGCGGCATCTGCAAATCGAGCAGCAGAATGTCGGGGCCAAGCTCTAGGGTCTGGGTGATGGCTTCATTGCCGTCAGAGGCCTCGCCCACAACCTGAAACCCGTCCACTTCAGTCAACATATTTGTGACGCCGATGCGGACCACCGGATGGTCGTCGGCAATCACTACGCGAATGGGTTTATCCATCTTTGCGGCTCACTTCCCGGTGAAGGTTCCAGAACCTTGTTCTTCAACCATGCACTGGTTGAACTCTCAACTTCAGCTAATCCTGCTCAGTGCTTTATGAGCGCCCACGCGCGCCGCACCACGCCAGGCCACGGATCACGCAGGCAATTCAGGATCAAGCATACTCTCCAACGCCTGTGCCGCGGCACGTAAATCGCCAACCAGCACTTCGCCGTTATCCAACTGGTTACCACTGCCGTTGCGCGCGTTCCTTTCAATCAAAGCGCCCAGGCGCGCGGCCTGCGTAGCGCCCGCCATTGCGCAGCCGCCTTTGATGGTGTGCCCGATGCGCGTTGCCTCAGCCATATCGCCATTCGCAAGCGCCAACTCCAGCGCCGAAGCTCTCTGGCCTAAATCTGAAACGATGGCATGGTAGATCTGTCGCACGGCCGGCTCAGGCATTAACGCCCTGAACTGGGCCAGCACCGCGAGGTTGATAACCGGCGCGTCGGGTTCGATCATCGACACGGCAGTGGATGCGGCTGCTTCGCCAAGGCCGCCATCGAGCGCCCTGCGCATGGCCGCGACCTCAAAGGGCTTGATGAGGAACCCGTCGGCAGCCTCGACCACTTCGGGCGGCAGTTCGCTGCCGCTGATGGCGAGGATGCGCGCCTTGCTTCGCTCCCGCATGTGGCCGATGAGCTCGGTGCCGCTCAACCCGGGCATCTGCGTGTCCATCAGGATGATCTCCGGCTCGGGCTTCATGGTTGCCAGGACATCGAGCGCAGAATCACCGTTTTCAGCGGTGTGCACGGCGTATCCGCTGAGCGTGAGCAACGTGGCTGTCACCTCACGGCTCACCAGGTCGTCATCGATAAGCAGCACCGCGACTTGATCGCGGCGCGCAGTCAAACCGAACATGTTTCTATTGTCAGCCGTCATAGTAACCGGTCAAACAAATTGTTGATGCGATGAACCCAGTTGGTCTACTGCTGCAAGCTAACGCCTGTTCACGCTACTGCGCCGCCGCGGGCAAACCGAGCGATGCCGGGGCGGGAAGGTCCTTGCCATCCCAGTGGCTGCGAACGGCCTGCTGGAACCGGTCGCCGCGCCTCTGCCACATCTCGATCGCCAGATCGTAGCGGACGGTCACGTTGTTAAGCCAGTACGGCCGGTTTTCGCCCAGCCACACTTCGCTGTATTCTCCCTTGATGGCCGAATAAGCGTCGCGCAGGTCCTGGCACAGCCCGTTCATGCTGCTGATTTCGTCAAGAGCATTCTCAACGTTGGAGTGTTGCGCCTTGTCGTGCTGGCCGGCGACGGCCTTCGCGTAGCTCGATGCAATGTCGTCGGCAAATTCAAACTTCATCCCGATCAGATCGAGCCGCCGCGCTCCCAGGTCCATGGCTTCAAGCGCGCCGGGGTCGCGCAGTTCGGCGTTCGCATAACGCGCCTGCTCAAGCAACACAATCGCATTCTCAGCATGGGTGCGAATCTCGGCAGCAACAGGCAGCACCTTGGCTGAGATGCTCTGCCCTTCCGGGCTCCACGGATCGATCCAGAAAACCTGGTCGCTGTTGAGGTCCGTTTTGGCGCCGTCGAGCGCGTCGTGCGCCGCCATCAACTCCTTCTCGGCCTCATCGATCTTGCCGCTGGGGTCGAGATTGAAGTCCTGCCCGTAGTTCTGCTGATAGATTGCAATGTTGCTCTCGCCCGGCTGCCACGCGGCCACTGCGCCAAACAACAGCGGGTACCAGTCAAGGTTGAACAGGCCCTCGCCATCGTCGTTCCACACCGTGGTGAGCGAGCCCGTGGAGCCCAGCTTTTGCCCTTCGCGAATAAAGCCCTGAATGTTCCAAAACGCGTTCTTGGCTGCTGGAAAAACTTCGTTCCAGTTTGAATCGCCGGGAGCCACCCAGGTCTCAATGCCGGCCTTTGAAAATGGCTCAATCATCTTGTCGAAGTTCTCGTGCGCGCCGTAGCCCCACGGCACCGCAATCATGTCTTTGGGCAAAGCGGAAACCGAGTCGGGATTCTGGTCGCCGATATCGCCCCAGAAAAGCAGCCGCTTATTCAAGGGCGCAAGCTCATCGTGAATCTGCTTCAGGAAATCCATGTAGACCGGACCGTAGCCCTGCTGCTGCACGCGCTGCTGGGTGCGGCCACGGCCAAGGTCAAACGTCTCGTCCGCGCCGATATGGATGAACGGCGAGGGAAACTCCGCGGCAATTTGCGTGAACCAGTCTTTGATGAGCGGCAGCGTGGATGCCTGGCCGGGCGCCAGCACAAAGCCGTAGGGCGTCTCTGCCGGGTCCTGGTAGATTTCGTATTTCAGCACATGGTGCACATGGCCGAACGCCTCCTGCTCTGGAACAATCGTCACGTGGTACTGCTGCGCGTAGGCCACAAGCTCCTTGGCGTCTTGTGGGGTGAGCGCGCTCCCCGGCGGCGCGGGCAGCGGGTGGTCGGGATAAAGCAGGGTGTGCTCAAAGTAAGGCGAATAGATGTTGGCCTTGAATGCGGCAAACACGCGAACCTGGTGCTTTTGAAATTCAAGCGTGGGGAAGGGTCCGCGCGAAAGATCGTCATCGATTCCGCGATAGCGCATCGCCGGCCAGTCGCGGATGGTCCCCGTGGGCAGCACGCGCGGCTCGCCGGCCAGCGGCAGCAATTGCTTGAAAGTCTGCACGCCGTAAAAGATGCCTGAACTCGACGCGCCCACAATGGTGGCTTCGCGCGATTCGAGAACAATAATGTAGCCCTCCGACTCCATCGCCGGATCGAATTGAAGACCGGCGTGAGAAAGCAGCGATTTTGCGGCGGCCGTATCGTGGCGCAGCAGCGTGACGCGATAGACAGTCCCCTCTTTCGCTCCACCTTCATCGCCATGACCGGCGCGCGCTTGAGTCTTCTCCGCCAGCTTTATGGCGTCTTCAAGGTCGCGGGCGGCAAACAGGTCCTGATCGTCCTTGCCGGGAACCAGCACGGAGATGTGGCCGAGCGTGGCAGTCGGACTGCCCAAGTTTGCTTCGCGCGGCGCAGGCAGCAAATGAACCTGCACCTGCTGATCTGGCGCGGGCTGCGCTGATGGCTGGTCCTGCGCATGGGCGGCAGAAGGCGCTTGCGCGAGCAGCATGAGGATCGGCAGCGCCGATGCGGCGACGGCAAATCCGATCTTCTTGGAGGCCGGGAACGGGCGGAGGGCGAAAAACTGCGATTGCGGCATCTCAATATACCTTCAGCTCAAAATTATGAGCATTTGAAACGAATACGATCATTGTAGACTAGGAATTCGGTGAGAGGATCGACTCAAAATGACCCCAGACGGCGCAGCTTCGCAACCAGCTTCCGGCATTCCGGTTTCCATACAGCGTTATAACGCTTTCCTGCTGCTGGTTGCCGGCCTTGGCGGCTTGCTTTACGGCATCGACGTGGGCATTATCGGCGGCGCCTATCCTTATCTGGAGCACACTTCCGGGTTCACTCCGTCGCAGCTTTCGGTGATTGTGGCCGCGGTGCTGCTGGGCACTGTCTTCTCCACGCTTTTCGCCGGATTGCTGGCCGACTGGCTGGGCCGCAAGCCGCTCATGATTCTCAGCGGCCTTACCTTCTCGCTCAGCATTCCCGTGATTGCGCTCTCGCAGGGCTACGCGCCGCTGTTCTTCGGGCGCCTGTTGCAGGGCATGAGCGGCGGCCTCATTGGCGTCGTGGTTCCGCTTTATCTTGCCGAGTGTCTTGCCGCATCGAATCGCGGCAAAGGCACTGGCATCTTTCAATGGATGCTCACGCTCGGTATTGTGGCCGCGGCGCTGGTGGGGATGTACTACAGCTATCGCGTGGCCGCAGTGCAGCGGCTCGGCGATGCGGCTGCGCTCTTCAAGTTTGAGGGCCAGGCCTGGCGCAATATTTTCTGGGTGTCGCTTCCGCCGGGACTCATCTTTGTTATCGGCAGCCTGATGGTTACCGAATCGCCGCGCTGGCTCTTCCGCCGCGGCGAGCGCGAAAAAGCCTACACCGCGCTGCTGCGATCGCGCACTCCTCAGCAGGCCTCGCTCGAAATCGAAGAGATGGAAGCGACGGCCCACACTGCCAAAGCCGCTGCCGGCAAGCGGGCTGGCACACAGGTGAAAGACTCAATTCTGCGCCGCAAGTACGTTATTCCTTTCCTGCTGGCGTGCGTGATTCTCTCGTGCAACACGGCAACCGGCATCAATTCGGTGATTCAATACAACGCCGGCATTCTGCTGCAGAGTGGCTTGAGCGATCTGGCCTCGCATTGGGGCTACGTCATTCTCACCTCGGTCAATTTTCTTATGACCTCGGTCGGCACCATCCTGGTCGACCGCAAGGGGCGCAGGTTTCTTCTCATTCTGGGCACCAGCGGCATTATCGTTTCGCTGGTGTTCGTTGCGCTGCTCTTCAGGACCACTGAGAAACTGGGCGTGGATTGCCGCGACTCGGTGCAGACGATTGTTGGATCGAACGATCAGTTGAAGCTGCATTTTGACGCGGCCGAAGCCAGCCGCATGCTCGCCGCGACCGGCTACACAGGCGACGCCATTCACAGCGACCGCGCTTCACTCACGGTGATTTACTCCTACGGCGATTTCACCGGCGTCTCGAACTCGGTGCGCTCAGACGATGCGGCTGCCGCGCCCATTGAGATTTCGCGCGACGACGCCGTGCCGGCCAACCGCGTCGAGTCAATGTTCAAGAACCCCTTTGCCAATCTCGACGCCGCGCGCACCGCGCCGCTAAAGATTGAGAAGGCGATCATCGGAACCATTCCCGACGCGCGCCACGGCTGGCTCGTCGCCCTGGGCCTCTACATGTTCATCGCGTTCTACGCCATGGGCCCCGGCGTTTGCGTGTGGCTTGCGCTCAGCGAACTCATGCCCACGCGCATCCGTTCCAACGGAATGAGCATCGCGCTGGTGCTCAACCAGTCGGTCTCTACAATTTTAGCAGCCATCTTTCTGCCCTTCGTGAGCAAGCACAACTACTCGTCGATGTTCTTTCTGTTTGCGGGATTCACGGTTGTGTACTTCATCACCGCGGCGTTCTTTTTGCCGGAGACGAAAGGCAAAACGCTGGAGGAGATTGAGGCGCACTTTGAAGGGAAGGCGGGGGCTGGCGTCTAGCTTCTAGCTGCTAGCTTTCAGCGACGTCGAAGTTTTGTATCAGTCCCCCCACTGGCTCTGACGACCCGCGATGGATGAAACGCCTGGTGACCCATCCATCGCGACGTCTTCGTTTTTGTCGCTAGACTGACTTTCAAATGTATTGCACCATCACGCGCATCATGTGCTTGTCTTCGAGGACTCGGGCAATCCGCTTGACGATGTTGCGGCGCAGGTCGAGATCTACGGGGATGTTGGGGTCCTGATGGGCTTCGTTGATTCGGGTTCCTACCGCGAAGCGCACCACATCGCTATCAAGCAGCATTCGAGTCAGGCGGACGGCCGCGTTGGGTTTCAATTCTTCCGGCGCAAGACCTTCTTCGAGAATCCTTAGCACTTCTCCGAGCGTCAGAATGCCCTCGGTGACAAGATCGAACCCCTGCATTCTTGCCAGGGGCGGGACACGCGAATCGCGCGGCTGACGCAAGTCAATGTCGATTGGGCGGTTAAGTTGGCGGGAAATAATGTTGGCCGTGGTGCCTCCGCAAATCACCTTTCGGCCCGGCGTGCGTTCGGCCATTCCCGCGAGGTCCTGGTCGTGGACGCGATTGAAAGGCGCGCCGGTCATGACGAGAAGCTGCCGCGGGCTTCGCACATACACAACTGCGCACGTGATGTCGTCTTTCGCGGTCAGGCCGTCTACTTCTTCTGCCCTGGCGACGAGAGCACGAGACAGTTCGCGGGCCGAGATGTGCGGGTGCCTGTCGATTTGCTCGCGAATATAAACTTCGACCCCCGGCAATCCCCAACCAAATGGCGTGCGATACTCGCCCATGCCTGCCTGCGAGATACCGTCGGAGAAGAAGACGATGCGATCTTCGCGCCTCGCTCCGAGGCTTGAATAACTGATGACCCGGTCGCGCCAGCGCTCGAGCCGCAATTCAGTTTTCTCGATGCGCGCTTCGCCCTCAGGCCGGATGAGTAGAAATGAAGGGTTGCCATGTTCGATGATGCGGGTCTGGCCGCCGCGAGCCATGTCGACCACCGTAAACGTGGAATAGCTGATTTTGCGAACGCTGCAGATGGGCAGCGTGTCCATAATGATCTCCGCCGATCGGCGAATGTCCATTGGGCTGGCCGCAAACTTGAGAGCCATGGTGGCGGTCATGCTGGCAAGCACACTTGCTTTCACGCCGCTTCCCAGACCATCGGTCAGCACGGATACGATGCGGTCTTCCTCTTTCACTTTTTCGGTGAGGAACACATCGCCTGAGATCAACTGGCCATGCTTGGCGCGCTGACAGTAATCGACCTCGATAAAGTTTTCTTCCGGCGTATTCATTTCGACTTCTCGGCGCCCTCGTCCAGTTCTTCGGGGCTGAACGAACGCACAATGGAGTTCAAAATGATTTCAGAATCGGCCGCATTTTCGCCGAGAAGATACGCAATCTGCTGTACCGTCTTCAGGTTTTTCTGGATGACGTCGCGCGCACGGCTGATGATCTGCTCTTTCTGGAAAATCGGTTCGGTGATGTCCTGGAAGATTCCGCAGAGCACCAGGTGCGGCTCGATGCTGAAGATGCTGGTATTGAGAATGCTGCGCTGGTAGCGAATATCGTGGCTGACGACGTCTTCGCCTGACTCCAGGACCCGCTGAAACAAGCTGGAAAAAGGAATGATGGCGTCGAGAGCCGCTCCCTCGAGGTCTTTTTCGTGCTCCACATCTTCAGCAAAGAGGCGCAGAAAGTTCGCGTTACATTCGATGATCTTCAATTGCTCGTCGACGATGACGACGGCGGACGGCATTTTTCTGAGCAGCGCATTGGCTTTTTTCTGCGCCAGTTTGCGCGTGTAGGTGGCGCACATCATGCGTTCGGCATTGTGAGCGATGAGCGCGTTCGCAAAGTCGCGGCACGACTCGTAGCCGCACCCTCCGCAATTCAATTCATCTTCGGCCGAGTATTTTCCCACGCTGCGCAATGCCTCAGAAATCTGCGTTTCGCTGTAGCCGCTGCGCGGAATGGGCACTGCCGCGTAAGGGCGGGTCTGCGCAAGACTCGCGGCACGCGGCGCGGTGTCTGCCGGCCGGGCGCACTTCAAAACTTCGTATCTTCGCCTGGCGACGGACTGATTGCGCGCTGCCTTGGGGCCGTTTACGCACGAACCCGCGCAGGCAGTCAGCTCGAGAAAGATATTGTGGTCGGGCTTCCACTCGGTGATGCCTTTCAGCGCCTGCTCCACATTGGCGATGCCTGAAAACGACATGACCTGCGAGCTGTTGACCGCGCCGCCGCGGGTGATTCCGGGCGTCATGCCGCCCTCGATGGGATAGAGAGCGCCTTCACGCGCATCTTCAAGAGCGAAGCGGTCTTCTTCAGAATCGACCAGCATGGGAAGGTTGATTTCTTCCTCGCCGAGCCAATTCTCCAGGTCCTCGAAGGTGAGAACGACGTCAAGAAGTTCCGGATGTTCCTCGGCCTCTTTTTTCTTGGCGATACACGGCCCAATGAAAACGATGGCAATTTCGTCGCCGTAATGCGCGCGCAGCATTTTGCAGTGCGTGAGCAGCGGAGAAAGAAGCGCGGAGATGTTGGATTGGCATTCGGGATGGTACTTGGCGACAAAATCCACGACGACGGGGCAGGCCGACGAAACCCAAACATGTCCCGGCTCCTGCTGCATCAGTTCGAGCACGCTGGCCGAAACATTTTGCGCGCCGAGCGCAGTTTCTGAGACCGCGAAAAATCCCAGCTTTTTGAGTGCGCGAATCAATTGCCCGGCTCGCACACCTGGAAACTGCGCCACGAAAGACGGCGCCAGAGAAACAATTACCTTTCGCTTGCTTGTGAGCAGCTCTTTAACTTTGGGCAGATCGTTGCGCACCTGCTTGGCGCTGCTTGGGCAGGCGACAATGCAGTTGCCGCAGAGCACGCACATTTCAGCAACCACGCGCGCATAACCGTCTTGCACGCGGATCGCTTTCACGGGGCACTCACGGATACACTTGTGGCAATCCTGGCATTCGCGCCGCAACGTGTAGATGGCCTGGGCCGGCGTCATCGGTCAACTCGCTTCCGGGCTTAACATAAGCAGGACTTCGCGCAACCGGGCGGACTCGACCTCGTGCAGATGTTCGCCGCGCACAACCAGGTTGGGACCACGCTTGCACTCATCCTGGCAAAGGCATCCCCTTACTCGAACGGAATTCTGCATCCCGTGATTCAGCAGGTAGGCTTCAACCAGCGCGAGATTCTGCGCGTTTCCACGAGCAAAACACGAGCTGCCGAGGCACACCACTACGTCAGCGGCGTTGTTGTCATCCGCCATAGCTTTGCTCCTGAAGCTGAACGAGGTGCGAGGCGGAGTCTGCCACGACGGCCGCGCCGGCTTCGACCTCGCCTCGTCCGCCGGCGCTGCGTCCCGGAAAGCGGTTGATGGAACGAATCTGTCCGCGCAGGCATTGATTGCAGTCAGTGGCGCTCTCTTCGATACACGCCTTGGCTGGATAAATCTGGTAGAGCGGACGATAATGAACGGGCGTCAGATTCGGCATGACCACATTGGCGCCCACCTGCAGGCCTTGCCGGCGACCGTGCGTTTTATTAATGGTTGCAAGCGCCGTGGTGCTGGGAATATTCGCAGTGGGGCAGGCGAGGCGCGTGAGAGCGATCATCTTGTAGACCACCTGCTCGCTGCCCGGCGCCTGTTCGCCTGGATCGATGGGGGGCCGCAACAACCCGGAGCCGAGCGGCGTGGCTGGATGCGCGATGTACGGCCCGATGCCGATCATGTCGAGATCGAGTGCGCGGAACGTGAGCACATCGTGCGCGAGGCTCGCGTACGACTGGCCCGGAATGCCTACCATGACTCCGCCACCGGCCTCGTAACCGAGTTGCTTGATCTGCCGCAGGATCGCGAGCCGGCCGGGCGCGGCTTGCGAACGGCCCGGATGGATGGCGCGAAACAAGTCCGCGTCAGAGGTTTCGAAGCGCAGCAAGTAACGGTCGGCGCCGGCGCTGCGCCAGAGGCGCAGCTCTTGTTCACTGCGTTCGCCCAGGCTCAATGTCACGGCGAGAGGCGTGTTGCGTTTAATCCAGCTGACGATTTCAGCGACGCTATCCGCGGTCAGCGCATCGTCTTCACCGGCCTGGATGACCACTGTGCCGTAACCAAGCAGAACGGCCATGCGCGCGGACTCTTCGATCTCCTCGCGGGTCATACGATAGCGTTCGATGCTGCGGTTGGCCTTGCGCAGGCCGCAGTACATGCATTGCCGCCGGCAATGACTTGAGATTTCAATCAGTCCGCGCAGGTGGACAGCATCGCCCACATTCCGCTTCCGAACCGCATCGGCCCACGCGTACAACTCGTGAAGCGGGCCGGGGCGTTCCTCCCTTAGCCATTGGAGGATCTCGGATTGGGAAAGCTCGGTCACGGTTAGTTCACCATTACTGCACTCGACTTGGCGGCTTGTGCTTGATGGAACGCCGCAAGCGCTTCAGGGAACGGCGCGAGAGCCCGCTCCAGAATTCCCTGCGCCATGGCAATCACCAGCCCGTAATTCGTTATCGGCACATGCTGCCTTTGGCACTCGTGGATGCGGCTCATCATCTCTTGCCGGTTCCACATGCATGCGCCGCAGTGAATCACCAGCTTGTAAGGCGAAAGGTCCTCGGGAAGGTCGCGGCCTTTCACATGAGTGAATTCAAGCTTGCCGCCTACGTGCTTCTCAAGCCAGCGCGGAATCTTCACGCGGCCGATGTCTTCTTCGATGGGGTGGTGAGTGCACGTTTCAGCGATCAGGATTTTGTCGCCGGGACGAAGCTCGTCGACCGTAAGCGCTGCCTGCGTTTGCGCAACCAGGTCTCCCTTTAACCGCGAAAGCAGAATTGAGAAGGCCGTCAAGGGAATTGCTTCGGGAGTGAGCTTGGCCACTTTGTCAAAGACCTGCGCATCGGTCACCACAAGGCTCGGCGGATTCTTCATATTGTCGAGCGCCTGCTGCAGGCCTGCATCTTTCACCACCATGCATAGCGATTCGCCATCGAGCAGATCGCGGATTGCCTGCACCTGGAGATTCTTGATGCGCCCCTTGGGAGCTTCCTTGTCGATGGGCATTACGAAGATGGCAGTCGCGCCGGGAGCAACCAGGTCGCGAACAATGGTGGGCGATTCGTTTACATCAGCCGGCGCCAGTTGCCAGAGCAATTCGCGGAAAGCGTCGATGCCTTCGCCGGTGGTTGCGGAAAGCAGAACCGATGCCAGCTTCTCTTGCCGGAAGCGCGCGATCTGTTCGATTGTGGGCTGGCGCAAATCCGCCTTGTTCAAGGCGACCGCAACGGGGATATTGTGTGCGCGCAACTCGGCAAGCAGTTTTTCTTCAAACTCGCCCCACACTCCGGCTTCAGTTACCAGCACGCCGATGTCGGCGCGGGCAATGGCCTGGCGCGTCTTTTCGATGCGCTGCGCTCCCAACGCGCCCACGTCGTCAACGCCCGCGGTATCCACAAAAAGCACGGGCCCGATTGGCTGGAGTTCCATCGGCTTCTCAACCGGATCGGTCGTCGTGCCGGGAAAATCGGAAACGATCGATACCATCTGCTTTGTAATCGAATTCAGCAAACTGGATTTGCCGACATTTCTGCGGCCGAAGAGCCCGATGTGCAAACGGAATCCCTTGGATGTTGCGCGCTGCATGTTGCCTCCCTTTTGTCTAAACAAAAACGTCGCGCTCGCCCCGCCGAACCTGATTGAGCATCGGCAAGGTGCAAGCAGTTTGCTGGTTGTCCATATGCTGCAGCTCAATCGAGATCAGCTTTTCGCCAGCTGATTTCGCGACCGGCCCCGCGTAATCGCACAGATATTCGAGAAACGTCGAGAGGGCATTTGGCTGGCAGTGATACTTGATCTCGCCGGGCTTGGCCAGATCCATAAAATCCTGGCCGGTGCGCCCAAGGCGATAGCAGGCGGTGCAGAACGACGGCGTATAGCCGAGCGCAACAACATCGGCAACAACTTCTTCAACGGTGCGATGATCGCCCAGCTGGAACTGACTTCCATTGGGATCGCCTTCGCCATCTTTGTATCCACCGGGATCGGTGCGGCTGCCCGCCGAAATCTGCGAGATGCCAACTTCAAACGTCTGCCGCCGCACTCCGGCCGTCTCGCGCGTCGACATGATCATGCCTGTGTAGGGCACTGCGAGACGCATGATGGCGATCAGCTTGATAAAGTCCGCGTCGCTCATTGCATGTGGAGGCGCCGCGGCCAGCGTTGAACCCACCGCGGGCTCGATGCGCGGAAAACTAAGTGTGTGTGGACCGACGCCGAAGGTCTCTTCAAGGTGACGGATATGCTGCATCATCGCGAGCGTTTCGAAGCGCCAGTCGTAGAGCCCGAAGAGAAGCCCCATGCCGACGTCGTCGATCCCCGCTTCCATGGCGCGATCGAAGGCTGTTGCGCGCCAGTCGTAGTCCCGCTTCTTCCCCTTCAGGTGAACGGCAGCATAAGTGGGCCGGTGATAGGTCTCCTGAAACAGTTGAAACGTCCCGATACCGGCTTGCTTCAGCAGCTTGAAGCGTTCAACATTCTGCGGCGCCAGGTTGACATTCACACGCCGAATTTCGCCCGGACCGACGCGGGTTGCGTAAATGGTGGCGATGGAATCGGTGATGTATTCAAAGCCGCGCGGGGGCAATGCCTCGCCGGCGACTACGAGAACGCGCTTGTGCCCCTGGCGGATAAGGATCCGCGTTTCTTCGGCAATTTCTTCCTGCGTGAGGGTGCGCCGTTTGACTTCAGTGTTGGTGGCTCGGAACGCGCAATAGGTACACTCGTTGGCGCAGCGATTCGAAATATACAACGGCGCAAAGAAAACCAGCCGCGAACCGTAGATCTCTTCCTTGATGCTCTTTGCCGTCGTGAAGAGTTCGGCCAGCAGCTCGGCATCTTCCACCAGCGTCAGGCAGGCCACTTCCTCCATCGTCAGGCCATGCATTTCGCGCGCCTTGGCCAGCAGTTCGCGCACGCGCAGCCGGCTGGGCCGCGCGTCCACTTTCAGTAAGCCGTCGATTTCTTCCGGGTTGATAAAGTCCGCACGTTCCACAGCCATCTCAACATTCTCCTTGTCGTGCTTCGGCCAGCTCGCTAATGCTTTCCGTGGTTGTCTTCGCTCTCAATACTGTTCTCAAGAATTTCAATTACATTTGCGGCAAGGCATTGATGAACATGCTCGCCGTCAACGATCGCGTTGGGTCCGCACTCGCACTCTTCCATGCAGAAAGCGGCGCGCACATCGATCTGGTTTTCGAGCCCCGTCTCCTGCACGTGGTAGAGCAAGGTGTTCAGCACCTCCTGCGAACCTTTCAAGTAACAATTGGTTCCCAGGCAGACGCTTACCTTGGTCTTTCTGCTTCCCTTTGCCTGCATCAGCGGCAGAACCTCGTCCAGGATGCGGTGCCGGCTTTGGAAAGTTGTGTGCAGCAGATGATGCGCCTTTTCACCGCCGATATCGCCGAGGAATTTGGTGTAGCATTCGGTGACGACGACGTTGTCCTGCGACTTGTGCAGTTGCAGCATCTTGTCGGCTTCGTAGAGACCCTTGGTCCTGAGCGCGCGCACATTGCGTGACTGGTTCACCGGCTGACCAGCGCCGCCGATGCATCCCCCGGGGCACGCCATTATTTCAATCAGGTCATAATCGCACTTGCCCGCGCGTACCTGCTCCGCAACCACTCGCGCGTTCCGCAGTCCGTGAACCACGGCCAGCTTCAGTTCCGTGCCATCGACCGTGACCCTGGCTTCGCGCAAACCCGATTCGCCCCGGACTTCCTGGAAGTCGATGCGGTCAAGCTTGCTGCCTTTCAGCTTCTCACCGGCGTAGCGCAGCACTGCTTCCATCACGCCGCCGGAGTTGCCGAAGATCACTCCGGCTCCGGTGTAGAAGCCGAACGGCATGTCAAACGATTCCGTCTCCAACGAATTAAAGATGAGTCCGGCCGACTGAATCATGTGCGCAAGCTCTTGCGTGGTCAACACGTGGTCCACGTCAGGATCGCCATTCACTCCAAGCTCTGGCCGTTGCGCCTCAAACTTTTTAGCAGTGCAAGGCATGATGGCAACAACTTTTACATTCTTGCGATCGACCTTCAGTTGATCGGGCGCCATGGCTTTAATGAGCGACCCGAACATAGCCTGGGGCGAA
>JBEKCW010000077.1:0-23179 GCA_050014675.1 Occallatibacter sp.
CTGCCGGAAAGAGCACCACAATGACACCGGCCGAGGAGCGAATACCAGTCTTATGATGTGGATTGTCCGGCTTGCGCTGCGACGGCCGTATACTTTCGTCGTCTTCGCGCTTCTGATTCTGATCATTGGCGTCTTCAGCATTGAGTCGATGCCGACAGATATCTTTCCCAACATCGATATCCCCGTGGTCACGGTGGTGTGGCAGTATCAGGGCTTGTCGGCCGACCAGATCGCCAACCGCATTGTGACCAACGCCGCACGCGGCATGACCACCACGGTCAACGACATCGACCACATCGAGTCGCAGTCGCTGGTGGGCGTGGGCCTCATCAAGGTCTTTTTCAAGCCGCACGTCAACATCGCGCAGGCCGTTGCGCAGGTCACCTCGATCAGTCAGGTCATGCTGCGCTCGCTGCCGCCGGGAACAACGCCACCCTTCATCATCCAGTACAACGCATCGAGCGTGCCCATCATGCAACTCGGGCTTTCGGGGCAGGGGTTGAGCGAAACCCAACTGAATGACATCGCCACCACTACCATTCGCGTTCAAATGGCCACGGTAGAAGGCGCTCAAATGCCGTACCCTTACGGCGGCAAGCAGCGCGAGATCATGGTGGACCTGAACCCGGAGGCGCTGCAGGCGCGGGGAATGTCGCCCGCCGACGTGGTTACCGCCCTTACCAACCAGAACTTGATTGCGCCTTCAGGCACGGTCAAGTTCGACAAGTTCGAGTACGAGGTCGAAACCAACTCGGCCCCGTCGTTGATCGATGCCCTCAACAATATGCCCGTCAAGGCCGTCAACGGCACGGTGGTCTACATTCGCGACGTGGCCCACGTCCGCGACGGCAATCCACCCCAGACCAACATTGTGCGCGTGAATGGCCGCCGCGGCGTCATCATGAACCTGTTGAAGGTCGGCTCGGCTTCCACGCTCGACATCATCAAGAACGTCCGCGCCATCCTGGCCGATCCAAGCCTCAAGGGCCAGCTGCCGCCCACCATGCGCGTCGATGCGCTTACCGATCAGTCCATCTTTGTGCGCGCGGCCATCTCCGGCGTCGTCCGCGAAGCCATTATCGCCGCCTGCCTCACCGCCGTGATGATCCTCATCTTTCTCGGCAGCTGGCGCTCCACGCTCATCATCGCGGTCTCAATTCCGCTCTCCATTCTCTGTTCGCTCATACTGCTCTACGCGCTGCATGAAACCGTCAACATCATGACGCTGGGCGGTCTCGCGCTCGCCGTCGGCATCCTGGTTGACGATGCCACCGTCGAAATTGAAAACATCAACCGCAACCTCGAATCGGGCAAGGAGATTGAGCAGGCCATTCTCGACGGCGCAGCGCAGATTGCCACGCCGGCGCTGGTTTCCACACTCTCAATCTGCATCGTGTTCGTGCCCATGTTCCTGCTCGGCGGCGTGGCGCGCTACCTGTTTGTGCCGTTGGCCGAAGCGGTGGTGTTTGCCATGCTGGCCAGCTACCTGCTCTCGCGTACCGTGGTCCCCACCATGGCCCGCTACCTGCTCAAGGAGCACGACGAAGCCGAAGCTGAAGCCAAGCGCCGCAGCCGCAATCCGTTCATCCAATTTCAACTTGCCTTCGAGCGCGGCTTTGAGAAACTGCGCCACTTTTACGTGCGCGTGCTCACCTTGTGCGTCGACCACGCCGCCGTCTTCATGATTCTGTTCTTCGTCTTCGCGCTGGGTTCGCTGTTCCTTACCCCCGAACTCGGCCAGGACTTTTTCCCGGCCACCGATTCCGGCGAGTTCATCCTTCACGTTCGCGCCCACACCGGAACGCGCATTGAAGAGACCGCCGCGCTCTGCGATCACGTCGATCAGACGATACGCGATGTCATCCCCGCCGACGAGCTCACCACCATTACTGACAACATCGGCCTGCCCTATTCGTCGCTGAACCTGTCTTACTCGACCTCCGCCCCGGTCGGCCCGTCCGACGCCGATATCCAGGTAACCATGGCCGAAAAACATCACCCGACCGCGAAGTATCTTGACCGGCTGCGTCAGGTGCTTGCCGAAAGATTCCCGGGAGTGACCTTTTACTCGGTGCCCTCCGACATCGTCACCCAGATTCTCAACTTCGGTCTGTCCTCGCCCATCGATATACAAATCGTTGGGCCAAATCTCTACGCCGATCGCACCATCGGCGAAAAGATGCTCAACGAAGTTCGCTACGTACCGGGCGCAGTAGACGCGCGCATTCAGCAGCCCTTCAACTACCCCAATTTCACCGTCGATGTGGACCGCACCCGCGCGGCATCGGTGGGGCTGACCCAGGCCAACGTGGCGCAAAGCCTGCTTGTGTCGCTGAGCGGCAGCTTTCAAACCAGTCCCAACTTCTATCTCGACCCCAAAAACGGCGTCTCCTACAACGTAGCCATCCAGGCTCCGCAGTACCGGGTCGACACAATGTCTGAGCTCGCCAGCCTGCCTGTCACCGGCGGCACAACCATCCAGGAGCCGGGCAGCACGGCGTCGACGCTGGCGCCTGGCGCCTCAGGCTCGTACGGGCCCGGCGCGCCGTTCACCATGGCCCCCGGCGCGGCTACCAAACCCATTGAAGTGCTGGGCAACCTCGCCAACATTGTGCCTGGAGCCGAACAGGGCCTCATCAGCCACTACGATGTGCAGCCCGTCATCGATATCTACACCAACGTTGAAGGAACCGACCTGGGCAGCGTGACGCGGCAGATTCAACAGATTGTCGATCGCTACAAAAAACAGCTGCCGCGCGGATCGCACTTTATTTTGCGCGGCCAGAGCGAGACCATGAGGACCTCTTACATCGGCCTGCTCGCCGGCCTCGCGTTCTCCATCCTGCTGGTTTACCTGCTCATCGTGGTCAACTTCCAATCGTGGCTCGATCCGTTTCTGATCATCGCCGCCTTGCCCGCCGCGCTGGCTGGAATCGCGTGGTTCCTGTTTCTCACCCATACACGTTTGAGCGTGCCGGCACTTACGGGTTCCATCATGTGCATGGGTGTGGCCACCGCCAATTCCATCCTGGTGGTGAGCTTTGCGCGCGAACAGCTTGAGATTCTGGTGGGCGATGCGCGGCGAGCCGCTCTGAATGCCGGCTTTGTACGCTTGCGGCCGGTCGTCATGACCGCCCTGGCCATGATTATCGGCATGGTGCCCATGGCGCTCGGCCTGGGCGATGGCGGCGAGCAGAACGCGCCGCTGGGACGCGCTGTGATTGGCGGCTTGCTGGTGGCTACCGGAGCCACGCTGTTTTTTGTGCCGGTCTTCTTCGCGGTGGTTCACGGCTGGCTTGAGCGCCACAAACAAACCGCCGGCGGAAGAAAAAAGACCGAGGCCGACAACTTTTGGGAGAGAGTGGAGTAGTTCGCAATGACAAATCAATCGCCGAATGAATCGAAGCCTGAAAACGCGAAAGCGGAAAATCACGAGACCCATGCGCCGGAGCAGGCGCCCATTGCGCCCCACAAAGCAGTGATGGCGGTCGTGGTTATCGCAGTGGCTATGTGCGTTCTCGCGTTGATCGGCTACCTCGACCGCAGGCACGACGATCGCGTATTGGCTGCGGACACGGTCAAATATGCCGCGCCAACGGTTGAAGTCGAGCAGGCCAAACAGGCTCCGCCAGTAGATAATTTTGTGCTGCCGGGCAACGTAACCGCCTACACTGACTCGCCCATCTACGCGCGCACCGACGGCTACCTCACGCACTGGTATTACGACATTGGCGCGCGCGTGAAGCAGGGCGCGCTGCTGGCCGAGATTGCGACTCCCGAGCTTGACCAGCAGTTGGCGCAGGCCCAGGCCGACCTCACAACTGCTGAAACCAACGCGGGCAACGCCAAAACGCAGGCCGAACGCTACAAGGGCCTGGTGCAGTCCGATTCGGTTTCGAAATTCGATACCGATACGTACGTTACGCAGGCAGCTTCAACATCGTCCGCAGTCAAGTCGGCGCAGGCAAATGTGCAGCGGCTCAAGGAACTGCAGTCGTTCGAGAAAGTCTATGCGCCGTTTGACGGCGTAGTCACCGCGCGCAATGTTGACACCGGCCAGTTGATCGCCCAGGGAGCCACCGTCGAACTCTTCCACATGCAGGCGCTCTCGACCCTGCGCGTCTACACCAATCTGCCGCAGGTTTATTCGGCAATGGTCAAGCGGGGCACGAAGATCCCGTTGACCTTCCCCGAGTATCCCGGAAAAACTTTCACAGGCACCCTGGTGCGTACTGCCGACGCCATCGATCCGGCGAGCCGCACCTTGCTGGTTGAAGTGGACGTGGACAACCGCGACGGCAAGCTGTTGCCGGGCTCGCTGGCGCAAGTGCACTTCAAGACGCCGCAGAGCCTGTCCACATTTATTGTGCCCACGGCCGCGCTCATCTTCCGCCGCGAGGGATTGCAGATTGGCACCGTAGTCAATAGCAAAGATGGAACCGTAGCCCACCTTGTGCCCATCACCATCGGGCAGGACGACGGCGCCACCGCGCAGGTAATCAGCGGCCTGACAGCAGACGACCAGATCATCCAGGATCCGCCGGACTCGGTTATCGAAGGCGAAAAAGTGACAGTAGTGCAACCGGGAGACGACACCCAGCCAAATGCGGGAGGCAAGTAGTGCTGTATCGACGGGCTTCTCGAATTGAACCCTCGAATCTGGGTGGGAGACCACGCTGCATGTGTAGCGCCGGGCTCCAGCCCGGTTGTCGTGTGGGCGTCCACGCCCGCACACGGCCAGTCGGGCGACTCCGCGTCGATGCACTTCTGGTGCTGGCCGCGATGTGTGCCATGGCTGTGCTCACCGGCTGCAAACCCGTCGGCCCCAACTACAACCGGCCCGGCTACTCCGCGCCCGCAACCTACAAAGAAACTGGTGCGGCCTCAGTCGTTCCTCCCCAGAACCCCGCCGGCGGCGCATGGCAGCCTGCCAACCCATCCGATGGAATGCTCAAGGGCAATTGGTGGGAGATTTACCAGGACCCGCAACTCAACAACCTCGAAGCCCGAGTCGACTCAACCAACGTGCAGTTGAAACAGGCCCTCGAAACCTACCAGGCCGCGCGCGACCAGGTGGCCGTAACTCGCGCCAATCTTTTTCCCACCTTGAGCGGCGGCGTTGGCATCGCTCCCCAGCAGTATTCGAAGAACGCGCCCCTCTTCAACAAGGCCGACGCAACCGTCTATAACGACCTGACTCTGGGCGCGCAGGCCAGCTGGGAGCCGGACTTTTGGGGCCGCGTGCGCCGCGGCGTGGAGCAGGCGCGCGCCAACGCACAGGCCAGCGCGGCCGATGCGGCCAATGTTGCGCTCATGCTGCATGCCGAGCTGGCGGCCGATTACTTTGCCATGCGCGGGCTCGACTCGCAAAAGCAGCTGCTCACCGATACGGTTACCGATCTCGAAAAGCAACTGCAGTTGACTCAGAACCGGCTCAAAGGCGGCGTAGCCACCGAGGTTGATGTGGACCAGGCGCGCACCCAGCTCGAAACGATTCGCGCGCAACTGGTGGATGTAGGCGTGGCCCGGGCTCAGTACGAGCACGCCATCGGCACCATCGCCAACTACGATCTTTCGCAGTTCTCGATTCCCCCAAAACCGCTCAGTGGGGATTTGCCGAAGATTCCCATCGGAGTGCCCACGCAGCTGCTGGAACGCCGGCCCGACATTGCCGCGGCGGAACGGCAGGCCGCATCCGCCAATGCCCAGATCGGCATTGCCGTCAGCGCCTTCTACCCCAACATCCCGCTGACCGGAACGGCCGGATTTCAGAGCGCCAATTTCGGAACCTGGATTCAGGGACCAAGCACATTTTGGACGCTGGGAGCGCAGGCCACAGAGCTGCTGTTTGACGCCGGCCAGCGCCACGCTGTCACCGACCAGGCCCGCCACGCGTACGAAGCCCAGGCCGACGCCTATCGCAACACCGTCTTCCAGGCCTTCCAGGACGTTGAAGACCAGTTGGCGGCGCTGCGCATTCTCGAGCAGGAGTCGACGGTCGAGCAACGCGCAGTGGCCTCGGCGCAACGCTCGTTCGACGTGTCGAATACGCGCTACAAGGGCGGCGTAACCAGCTACCTTGAAGTGCTCACCGCCGAGCAGACGCTCCTGCAAAACCAGGTAACCGCAATCAACATCGAAAACCGCCAATACGCTGCCAGCGTGGGCCTGGTCCGGTCGCTAGGCGGCGGCTGGGACACAACCCAGCTACCCAAATAGCAGACAGTAGCGCCGGGCTCCAGCTCGGTTGTCGGGCGGGCGTCCACGGCCGCCCACGGCTCCATACCAAGCCCGAGTTTCATCCTCCCTCGGCGCCCCCGTGCCCCATCCATTTCGCGCCCTTTGCGAAATGGGTGGGAAACCACAAATGCCCAGGTCCACATTCCCAAACCCAAAACGCGGCCAAAATATCTTTCCGCCCTTTGCAGGTAATTTCTAGTCTTTAGCGCACAATAATCCTATGTACAGCTCAAATGACATTTGCTCTTCCGGCCGTCCCAACGGCGCGGAGTCAACCATTCCTTGTCCTAATCATTTTTTCCCGTGAAACGGTGAAACGACATTCAATAGATTCAGCGGCTTATAGACACTCGCTTCACAGTTCCACGGTTTTTCACTCAGTTTCCGCTCCTCGAATACGCCTTTGCCGGCACATCCACCAGCCCCCCTCCCGGCGCCTGCCACATCAGCCGCGGCGCCTGGTTCGAATCCGAATGCAACCCTTCAATATGGATTGTGTGTTTCCCTGCGCGCAATCCCAGCGACCCCACCGCAAAGCGCATCGCATTCCCCGGCGATCCGCATACCTGCGCAAACGGCGGACCGGTCTTCGCCACTTCGCTGCCGTCGATAACCAGCCGCGCGCCATCGGGATCGAGAAGATAAAAGTTGTAGCCGCCGTCGGCAGGAACGTCGATGAACCCATCCCACGCGACCGCATAACGCGTGAATCCCTGCGCACTGGCTTCGAGATTCTGCGATTGGCCGCTGAGTGTAGGCTTGAGCGCCGAGAGATCGGGCAGCTCAGTCCACTCGCCGGGATAGATTCCGTAAGCGAGTCCGGACTGCGTCGCCGCGTCAGTCGCGGCCGGCAGCCACCGATCAACGGCCACTACGTCCTGCTCTGCCCAGTCCTGGTGGCCGGCTTTGTCTTCAACATGCAGCAGAACTCGAAATCGTCCAGCGCCGTTCGCTCCGTCAAGCTGGGTTCCAAGCGCATCCGCAAAGCGATGGCGCTCGCGTCGGCCGTGGGCCTCAGTTCCATCGCCAAAGAGCCAGGTATAGCGCGCATCAGGCGCAGCCTGCGCTGCGAATTCGATGGATCGACGCGGCCCAGCCGTGGCTGGCGCAACGGTAAAGGCTGCGGTAGACGTGTGGGTTGCGATGAACTGCGGTTGCGCCGCGCCGCCAGTAACGGTGAGCGGCAACGCCGCATCGGAGTCGACGCGCGTCTGTCCGTACTTTACGTTGTCAAAGACCACCCCCGACACAGCGCCGGTAATGGTTGAGCCTGCCAGCGGCGGCTGACCCAACGCCCAGATATTGCGGAATACGAAATTCCGGAGCGAGGGCTGCTCCTGCTCAAGTTGCGCGAGCGAATACCAGTTATCGAGAAAGAGATTCTCGAAGAGAAAGCCCTGGTGGTCGCCCTTGGCGTCTTTCGCGCCCCAGAAACCGATCAGCCCGAAAGTTTGCCCGCACGCGCCAATGCCGGCGTGCAGAATGTCGGAGTTGCGAAGGGTGAAGTTGGACGAGTCGAATATCTTCTGCGGCCAACCGGCACGCACGATGTTTGAGATGGATGTGGAAAGCTCGGTGTTCTCGATCAGAATGTTACGCACATCGTGACCGGGCCGCAGAATGTCGTCCTGGGTATAGCCGTCCCAGTTGCCCTGCATGGCAAGGTCGTCGTCAGAGGCGCGGATGAATGAATTGCGCACCACGGCGTCGCCGCCGCCGAGCCAGTCCATGCCATCCTGATTGGCGTTGCCGGGGTTGCCGCCCACCACGCGCAGGTCGTCGTAGGTAAATCCCGACGAGTCTTTCATCTGGATTGACCAGGTGCGCGAGCGAATGATGCAGGTGAGGCCGTCGATCTCCACGTTGCGCGCCTGATTCGCGCCGATGCAGTGCCAGTCGGGCTTCTGCATCCAGCCCTCGTCGTGTTCGGGGTCCTGCGGGCCGTCGTACACAATCGTCCCGCGGCCCATCACTTTCACATTCTCCACGTTCCAAAGGCAAACAGAAACAACATGTGCGCGCGATTGAGAAAGTCATCGGGCCGCGAGATGGCCAGCTTCACCGGCCCGCCGATGCGGAAGCGGATAGTTTGCCCGTTGCGCGTGGCGCGCAGTCCGAGACGCCATGGCTGAATGTCGACTCCATGCTCCCAGAAACCGGTCTCGGCGGCAGTGATCGTAATTTCGGCCGGGCCGATGATGTCGAAGTTGGCGAATTCGTAATTGGCGGCAGCTCGAACCACGTCGACGCGCCGGCCGTTGACGGTGATGGCGAAGAAGTACGAGCGCATCTCAGCCGGAACCGGCGCGGCTTCAAGGCGAGTGGCGCCGTGAAGAGTGGGAGAGACGGCAACCAATGCAGCGAGCGCGGCAGAGAGCAGATGAGGCAACGTGCGAAAACCCGGCAAAAGGCAGAACTCCGGCAAAAGATTTGGGACAAACCAGTGTAGCGCCTCGATGCGTAAGCTGAAGCCCCGCAATTCCGTGAATCCATAGGCGGTTCCGGCGCGTCATAATACGACTAATGACGATTCGTACGGGAACCATCGCGTTATTGCTATTTCTATGTGGATTCAGTCTTTACGCTGCCCCCTGCGACATCAACCCTGCCGGGCCGGCGCAGCGCGTGTTTGCGCAGGTCGATGCGCACCATCCCTGGGCCGAGTTTAAAAGCATTGATGTTGTGCCCCAACTGACTCCCGGTGAAGGCGTCTCGGCCGAGGTGTGGGACGAGTCAGACCGATCGATGCTGGTGAAAACCAGCGCGCCGGCCAGGAATATGGAGGCCTACACCAAATACTGCTACTCGCGGGGAGGCTACCTCGATTCAATCCAGTTCGAGCTGCGCACCGACTGGGGATGGTACTACAAGGCTGAAGGCCCGTTCGTAATGAATCGATTTCACCGATCGACGGAGCAGTATTTCGATTCGAAAAGCGATCAACCGTTGGTCGTGAGGCCACAACAGCCCGATGATTTTCCGCAAATCCTGATCCCGTTGCTTTACAAGCGAGCTAATGCGCTCCCCTTTGCAAATTTGTTGGAGAAGCGGCCGTAGAGGCGCGACGGCACGTTTTTGCCAACCAGCGGGAATGGGAGCATACTGCATTCACGGTCGAAATGACCGATTTCCCCCGTCCCGCGCGTCTAAAAAATACCCCCGGCTGATGCACAAGCAGCCGGCCGCACTCGAGCAAGACAGGAGCCCCGATGTCTGCCGCACACACGCTTCCCCAAACGTTGGGGGAACTGAGGAAGAGTTCCCTTTTTTCTGAGCCGTGCCTGAAGAACCGCAGTGTGAAAGACCAGATGCGCGCCAATTTAATGGCTCGCATCAAGGCGCGCGACACCATCTTTCCCGGCATTGTGGGCTACGAAGACACGGTGGTGCCGCAGATTGTCAACGCGGTGCTGTCGAAGCAGAACTTTATCCTGCTGGGCCTGCGCGGACAGGCCAAGAGCCGCATCCTTCGCGCGTTGACGGCGCTGCTCGATGAGCACACGCCATACGTGGCGGGATGCGAGATTCGCGACAATCCGTACGCGCCGCTGTGCCGCCGCTGCCGCGACCTGATTGCCGAAAAAGGCGAAGCCACGCCCATTGCTTTCCTGAGCCGCGACGAACGCTACGTTGAAAAGCTGGCCACGCCCGATGTAACAGTCGCCGACCTGGTGGGCGATCTTGACCCCATCAAAGCCGCGCGCGGCGGCCAGCACCTGGCCAGCGAATTGACCATGCACTACGGGCTGCTGCCGAGGGCCAATCGCGGCATCTTCGCCATCAACGAGCTGCCCGACCTGGCCGGCAAAATCCAGGTGGCGCTGTTCAACATCATGCAGGAAGGCGACGTGCAGATTAAAGGCTACCCGGTGCGGCTCGAGCTCGATGTCGCACTTGTGTTCAGCGCCAATCCTGAGGACTACACGGCGCGGGGCAAGATTATTACTCCGCTCAAAGACCGCATTGGATCGGAAATTCGCACCCACTACCCAGAGACGCTGGAAGAAGGCATAGCCATCACAACGCAAGAGGCGTGGGCCGATCGTGGCAGTGCGCAAATTGAGATTGCACAATACGTGCGCGAGATTGTGGAGCAGGTTGCGTTCAGCGCGCGCGAAGACAAGAAAGTTGACAAGCGCAGCGGCGTAAGTCAGCGGCTGCCGATCTCGACGATGGAACTCGTAATCTCAAATGCCGAACGGCGCGCGCTCATTGCGGGCGAAAGCCTGGTGGTGCCGCGCGTGGGCGATATCTACGCCGCGCTGCCGGGCATCACGGGCAAGCTTGAGCTGGAATACGAAGGCGAGATGAAAGGTGCCGACACGGTGGTGCAAGAGCTGATCCGCGTAGCCGTGGCAAAGATTTACGACTGCTACTTTGAGGGCGAAGACACCAGCCAGATTGAGGAGTGGTTCAACCTGGGCGGCACGTTCAAGCTCGATGACAATCAGCCGGCCGCGAACGCGCTCAAAGATCTGAAACAGATTCAGGGATTGATTGAGATGCTGACGCCGCTCGAGGTGAAGTCATCCGATCCCGCTCCGCGCGTTGTTGCGGCTGCGGAGTTTCTGCTTGAGGGCATGGCCGCGCATCGCAAACTAAGCCGCAGCCAGGAGCACGGCTTTACCGCGCAGGAGAAGCAGCGCCGGCGCGAGCGCGACGAGTTCAATCCGCAACGCGAAGAACTCGAAGTCGATTTCGAGGACTGGCAAAGGACGCGGAAGACGAGAAGGGGCGGACTGAATTGAGACAGGGAACAAGGGAACGAAGGAACAAGTGCTAAGGGACTGAGGGAACCGAGATGAAGCGGGTTCGGTACACCAGATATACGGGCGACCTGGCGTCGGAGATCGACCTTGACGAATTGCTCAAGGGGCTCTCTGACTATCTGCTCGACTCGGGCTACTATAATCCCTGGGGCGACTTTCAAGATCTGCAGCACAACATGGACGACCTGCGCGAGGCGCTGCGCCGCCTGCTGCTGAAGGGCTATTTCCTCAGTCAGGAGACGCGCGACCGGCTGCAGCAAATGGAGGCCGAGGGCACGCTCGATGAGCTGCTCGACAGGTTGATGGAGCGCCTGGAGCAGGAGAACTATATCAATTCGCAGCCGATGAATGGCCCCACTCGCGATTCGAACGTGGATGGACAGGTAGGCGAAGTTGAGGGCCGGGTTCGGTTCGAGGTGACCGACAAGAGCATGGACTTTCTGGGCTTCAAGACGCTCCGCGATTTGATGGGCACGCTGGGCAAATCGAGTTACGGCCGTCACGACACGCGCCACTGGGCCACGGGCATTGAGGCGAGCGGCGGATCGCGGCGCTACGAGTTTGGCGACACGCTCAACCTTGATGCGACAACGACACTGAGTTCGGCCATTGCGCGCGAGGGCATCGGGCTGCCGTTGAACATGGAATACGAAGACCTGCACGTGCACCAGTGCGAGTATCAAAGCTCATGCGCAACGGTGGTGATGCTCGATTGCTCGCACTCGATGATTTTGTACGGCGAAGACCGCTTCACTCCGGCCAAGCGCGTGGCCATGGCGCTGTCGCACCTCATCCGCACGCAGTATCCCGGCGACTCGCTCTCGCTGGTGCTGTTTCACGACTCGGCCGAGGAGTTGCCGGTGTCGCAGCTCGCGCGGGTGAAAGTAGGACCGTGGCACACCAACACGCGCGAGGGGCTGCGGGTGGCGCAGCGCATCCTCGCTCGCCAGCGCAAAGACATGAAGCAGATTGTGATGATCACCGACGGCAAACCCAGCGCGCTCACGCTGCCCGACGGGCGGATTTACAAGAATCCGTATGGGCTCGATCCACTGGTGGTGAGCGAAACGCTTGAAGAAGTGGCGCGGTGCAAGCGCTCGAATGTAATGATCAATACATTCATGCTGGCGCAGGATTTTGGGCTGGTTCAGTTTGTGCACAAGGTGAGCGAGATGTGCCGCGGCAAGGCGTACTTCACCACTCCTGACACGCTCGGCCAATACCTGCTGCGCGACTACATGGCGCGCAAGTCGAAAATGATTCACTAAAGCAGCGAGTCAGTCCCGTGCCTCGCCGATCCCTGGATCACCTCGACCTACTGTGGCTCATTTCAGATCAGAGGCGAGCAGGAAAAGTATATAGACGAATAGTACTAGGACACTCGTGACCGAATCTACTCGCGCGGCAACCTCCGCGCTCATCTCGCTCCGGCCCTCCCAATTCGAAACGCGCCTGAAGGCCAGCCATCCAAACGCCATCGGGAAAAGTAGAAGGAGTGGCACGACGTAGAGCACAGGATTTTCGGCGTGACGACTCAGCCGTATAGCTGCCCCAAGCTCGCACATGGCAAATAGCGCTGAAGATGTCCACATCATCCACTTCGCATTTTGACGCAAACCCAAGTTTGTTTCCATTCGCGACCTCGCGGGAGTTATACCTGTCTCAATGCTTGGGCTCAGCAGTAAAGCGGCGTTCTGGGCAGGGCAATCGTATTTCAGATTGCGGGATGATTCTGTTTTGAAAGGGCACGGCTTCAGCCGTGCCGTAAGCATATCCCGATGAGTTTCTTCGGCCTTTAGGCCCTGAGGGATGGGTTTTCATCCCAAGAGCATCCCTCAGCGGCTAAAGTCGGTCCGTTTTTCGCGCCAAGTTTCGGCACGGCTGAAGCCGTGCCCTTTCAAAGCTATTCCTGCCCGCATTTAGAAATCCAAATGCGATTGCCCTGGCGTTTTGAGAGGATTGTCGCAATGCAAAATCGGAAGCGTCTCGCGGAGGAGGCTAAGATGTCTCATCGCTGTGGGCGAGGCGTTTTCTTCATCATCGCCCAAAATATCGCTTACTTGCACGAATAATCAGCCTTAGAGGCCGTCAACCAAACAAAACCGTGGCGCCCGGCCCTCGACGCTGACTCGCTAAAACAGCTCGGGAATGCTATGGAAGGCGATGCGCGTGGGCGCAGCCTTGAAGGCGGTCAGCATCGAGGCCGGCGCCAGCGTGCTCATGCCGTATTTCGTATTCAGCTCGTCCATGGCCTCAAGCAGCCGGGCGCGGCTTTGCTCGCCGTCGAGGGCGTCGAAAAGGTTGAGCGAATGCAGGCGGTCGGGAACCAGTCCATTGAGGCTGACGCCGATGAAGTAGGGGTGGTCGTATTCCTGGCCTGATGGTCGCGACTCCCACATGCGGCGCAGCGCGGCAATCAGCATCGCATTGTCCTGGCACTCGCTTAGTTTTATCTCGCTCTTCCATCCGCGCGTCGGGACGCCGAAGCTGGAGACGGGCTTAGGGGCAGAGGCCGAATCGCTGCGCGGTACGGCAAAGCCGATGGCGAGGCCGATGCCGCTTGCCCAGAGCTTATGCTGGCGCAGGCGCATCGCGGCCTTGTGGAGCAGCTTGTGAGCCACAGCCCAGGCCTTTTCGGCGGTGCGCATCTCGGGTGCCAGCACGTGCGAATGGCTGATGGACTTCAGGTGCTCGGTCTCAGCCATCTCAAAGTCCTCGCCCTGCAGCCAGTGCCACAGCCGCTCGCCCCACACCGATCCCCAGAGTTGGCCTGCCTTTTCGCAATCGAGAGCCAACACGTCGTCCATGCTATTCAGGCCCTGGGCATTCAGGCGCTTCTCAGTGCGCGCGCCGACGCCGGGCAGGTCGCGCAGCGTAAGCTGGCGCAGCGCATAGGGCAGAATGTCGAGGGGAAGAGCAACGATGCCGTCGGGCTTTTCCATGTCGCTGGCAACTTTGGCCAGGTATCGATTGGTGGCCAGGCCAACCGAACTGCGCAGCATTTCGCCGGCGTGCTCGCGGATTGCTGCCTTGACTCGAACGCCAAGGTCGAGTGCCGCACGAAGTGGCCTCTCGCGGCCCATCAACCGGCATGCCATCTCATCAATGGAGCAGACGGCCGTGACCGGCACGCAGCTTTCCACCGCTTCAACGACGCGGTGATGGTAGTGAACGTAGATGTCGTGGCGGGCCTCAACGAGGACCAGATCGGCGCACATCCGTTTTGCGTCGGCGACCACCGTGCCGGTGCGAATGCCAAAAGCCTTGGCTTCGTAGCTCGCGGCAATGCAGACGGTGGTGTCGGCCATCATGGGGACAACCGCAACCGGCTTGCCGCGCAGCTCGGGCCGCACCTGCTGCTCAACCGAAGCAAAATAGGAATTGAGATCGACAAAAAGCCAGTTAACATGCGGCGCTGCAAGGGGTTGCTGGCGCGCGGCAGGCGAGGATTCTGCCAGCTGCGCAAGCTCGGCCGGCCACGGTTCAACCGCGCGAGTCTCAACCGGGATGGGTGCGCTGCTCATGCCAAAACCAGAACGCCTTGTGCCGGATAGACGGTCCTGTCGAGCGGGGATGGGCCAGGCTTCTTCGATCTCGCCCGATTTCGGCCCAAGCCGTTCCCTTCGATATACTATCTTCGCTTTTTCTTCTCCGTATTGCAAGAACTTTTTTGTTCTGAAAACCTGCATTTTAAGGCAAAATATTGTTGAACACAGACTCTTGTGAGGCCAATGGATTAGTATTGAACTCCGCAACAGTCTTGAGACTTTGATTGGGTGGAAACAGCGCAACCTTCTGCAAGAATTGCGCGTCTCCAATAGTAGGTATGCATAGCTTGCTGGCATGGCTCGGGTGGAATGCTACGACGCTCGCCGTCCTCGTGACGGTGGGAATAGCCGTGCTGATTGTCTGCTGCCTCGAGTGCTCCAAGTGCGGCTGCCGCGAAAAGGACGAAATCTTCAACCGGCGCGAAGTGTAAATCTGACCCTCGCCCGCCCTTTCACTCCTTCACTCACTCCTCCACCCTTCACTGGACCTGCGGCTTCAGATACATCTCAAACTGCGCCAGGATGCGGTTAAAGAGCTCAGTGCGCGCCTCTTTTCCGGCGATGGAGTGCGTCTTGCGGGGAAAAATCTGCAGGTCGTACGGAATGCCGGCGTCGATCAGCTTTTGAACGTACTGCACCGTGTTTTCGATGTGCACATTGTCGTCGCCGGTGCCGTGGGCAATCAGCAGTCTTCCCTTCAGTTGCGCGGCAGAATTGACCACCGAACCGTCGCGATAGCGATCGGCGTTGTCGCTGGGCAAGCCCATGTAACGCTCAGTGTAGATGGAGTCATAGTTGCGCCAGTCGGTAACCGGCGCAACCGAAACGCCGGCGCGAAATCGATCGGTGTGCGAAAGCGCGTAAAGCGTGAATGTGCCGCCCCAGCTCCATCCCCACCAGCCCAGGCGCTTGGGGTCGAGCTGCGAGTACTGGCTCAGAACAGCGTCGACCGCCGTCATCTGATCTTCAAATTGAATTGGGCCGAAATTGTGATAGCAGGCCTGGGCAAAATCGCGCCCGCGCATTCCCATGCCGCGATTATCCACGTGGACAACCGCAAAGCCGTGCTCGGCGAGAATTTCGTCGAAGAAGATTGAGTCGGACCAGTGATTCTCGACCGTCTGCGCACCAGGTCCGCCGTAGGGATTGACGATGAGTGGCACGGATGCCGGCGAGGCTGCGCCCTCGGGCAGTAGCAACGTTGCATAAAGCGTGGTTCCGTCGTGAGCCTTGACGGTGAGATCGATGGGCGCATGCAGATGGTATTGATCGAGCGATGGCGGCTGATATACGACACTGCATCTGTCCGGCGACTGGCAGAGTTCGACAGCAGCCGGGTCCATCCGCGTGGAATGACGGTCAACGAATGCGGAACCGGCAGGCGCAAATGAGCCGGTGTGGAAGCCCCGCGCGATGGTCAGCGGCTCGCTCTTGCCGTCGAAAGTAACCTGCCAAAGCTGCTGTTCTTCAACGTTGCCTTCGTTTGATGCGTAATCGACAAACTTGTTTTTGAAGTCGACGCGAGAAATGTCGCCGACCTCGAAATCGCCCTGCGTGAGCTGCTTGTCGAGCGCGGCCTCGGCATCGAGGGGCCCGCGCTGGTTGTAGCTGTACAGGTAGAGATGGTTGTGGCCATCTGTCCAGTTGCTGAGCACCAGGTAGCCGTCGCCAAGGTCGACATCGTAGTTATCGTCGACAAACTTGTCGTCTTTGATTTCGAGCACCCGACGAACCAGGCCCTTGCCGGGATCCGCAAAGTAAATGTCGCGGTGCTTATGGTCGCGGGTGACCGTCTCGATCCATACAGTCTTGTCGTCGACCCAGCCGAATCGCGGAATGTAATCCTGCCCGGAAACGATGGGAAGCTTGATCCAGGACACGCGGCCCCCGTTGGCTCCCACCACGCCAACACGCACCGCAGGATTAGAGTCGCCTGGCTGCGGATAATGCTGATCATCAACAGTGGCGTGCGTGGGAATCCAGTCGGTGATTGGATACTTGGGCACCTCGGCCTCGTTCATTTCGAGAAAGGCAATGGACTTTGAGTCGGGAGACCAGAAGTAATTGCTGCGCACTTCAAGTTCTTCGAGATAAACCCAGTCCACCTGGCCCTCGATAGTTTCAGGGTTGGGCGCCGGCGCAACTTTTATGGTGGGTTGGCCGCCCTCGCGCAGCCGGATAACCTCGAGGCCGTGACTGCGAATGAAAGAGATGTCGCTGCCATCGGGGGAAAACTTTGGGTCGTCGCCGGAGTCGGAACCGGTATTGCCCACCTGAACGCCGGTGCTCGTCTTGAGGTCATAAAGCCAAAGGTAGCCATCGGAATCAAAGAGCAGGTGCTCGGAGTCGGGCGACCAGAAGTAATTTGCCTCGTGGTAGCGGGCGCGGTGGTCGCGGTCCTGCTCAGAGCCGTCACCCTTGATGAGCGGCGCCAGCTTGTCGCGGTTGATCAGCACTTCAGGTTTGCCGGTCGAGATGTTCAGGTCCATCAGCTGACCATCGTCGATGTACGTAAGATGGTGGCCGTCGGGCGACCACGAAAGGTCTTCAGGGGGACTGCCTGCGAGCGAGCCGTGGCTGTAAATTTCCTCGACCGTGAGCGGCGGTTGCTGACCGGGGGCCTGTGCGGCAACTTGGGCGGCGAGCGGCAAAGCAAGCACGGAAGAGAGCATAAAAGCGGATGCGCGTGTCAAAAGGAGATCCTCCTGATAAAGGGTCCAGCCAGGGACGCAGGGATTGGCGGAGCGTGCCTGAAGCTCCGGAAGTCCCAGTGTAGATCGGCGCGATAAAAGGGAACGGCGATCGAGACCTGGTTGAGTATAAAGCCGCCCGGCCATGACACCGGCCTGCAATGGCGGGGCATTTCCATCGTAGAGCATTGAAACCGCAAACCACACACAGCATTTGCCTTGGGAGAGAAAAAAGCTTGCCCGATTCCAGCCGGGCCTCGTACATTGTAAAAACTCACCGGAAGGACAAAGCATGTCGACAACGTACGATCTGGCCATTGCCGGCGGCGGCATTGGCGGGGCTGCACTGGCCATCAACATGGCGCGGTACGGCACAAAAGTGCTGGTCATTGAGCGCGAACGGCAATTCAAAGACCGCGTTCGCGGCGAAGTGGTGGTTTGCTGGGGACACACTGAGGTCCAGTCTCTGGGCATTGCCGATAGCTTCGCCGAAGCCGGCGCGCATTTCCTCCAATGGGTCGATACCTACGTTTCGAGCAGCCTGGTGGAGCATCGTGAAGTCATCCCCTCCACAGTTCATCGGTTGCCCTGGCTGGCTTGCCACCACCCCGTCATGCAGGAGTCGCTGTTGAAGTGTGCAGCTGCCGCGGGCGCAACCGTGCGGCGCGGCGCAGCAGTTCGCGAAGTGCGGCCGGGCGCCCCGCCCACCATCGTAGTTGAAGAAGAAGGCCGCGTCGAAACCATCTCCGCGCGCTTGGTAGTGGGCGCAGAAGGACGTTCCTCAGTGGTTCGCACCTCAGCCTGCTTCCCGGTTCTGCGCGATCCCGAAGACATGATGATCGCCGGAATTCTCGCCGACAACATTCCGGCCGCGGAAGACACCTGCCAGGCAATCTACAACTTCGAACTGGGGCAGTTGGTAATCATCGCGCCCCAGGGCGGCGGACGCGCGCGCGTGTATCTCTGTTACCACGACGCGGCGCATGCGCGATTCCAGGGGCCCGGCGACCTGGCCAGATTTGTTGATGGCTGCAGAAAGACTGGCGCCAATGCCGCGCTGTTCGACCAGGTAATGCGGGCCGGTCCGCTGGCAACCTTCAGCTGTGCCCATAGCTGGGTCAATCACCCGTACTGCGATGGAGTAGCGTTGCTGGGCGACACGGCCGCGTCGAGCGATCCAACCTGGGGGCAGGGCCTTTCGCTCACACTGCGCGATGCCCGGGTGCTGCGCGATCAGCTGCTGCAAACCGGCGGTTGGGACGCCGCGGGACACGCATACGCCGCCGAGCACGATGGGTATGCAAGCCGGATGCACACCATGAACCAATGGTTCAACGCCATGTATCTCGCCACCGGACCGGAGGCCGACGCGCGGCGCGCTCGGGCCATGCCGCTGATTGGCGAAGACCCCACCCGCCAGCCCGACTCGCTCTTCGCGGGACCCGACTTTCCCGCCGACGAAGCGGCAAGGAAGCGGTTCTTCGGCGAAGATTGACGCCGCGCTCATCGTAAACTCAATTGCTGCTTCTGCTTCCCGAATGCTGCCTGGGAGGCCGCACCGTATTGCGCCGCGAAGGCAAAGGGTATATCTTCCGGCTCATGCAAGGTACGAGCGCGCAGGAAAAACGCAAATTCGGACAGATGCGGCGCAGGCAGATCGGCCGCCAGCAACACGATCAACTTCACCCCCGGCTGCGGCCGGCGCGAGCCTTGGAACTGCTCGATCACTCAATGCGCGGGCGCGTGCCGGCGCTGGTCAAGTTGAAGTATGAGTTAATGGCCCAGTCGCCATTTTCCTACTTTCGCGGGGCCGCGCCGGTAATGGCAGCCGACCTGGCGATGACTCCAAATACTGGAATCGTGAGCCAGCTATGCGGCGACGCGCATGTGCGCAACCTGGGCGCATTTGCCGCGCCCGACGGCCGCTTGGTGTTCGATATTAACGATTTCGACGAGTCCATTCGCGGCCCCTTTGAGTGGGACCTGAAGCGCATGGCGGCATCGCTCGTGCTTGCGGGCCGCGCCAGCGGGCACAAGGATAGCGCCTCGCGCAAGGCGGTCGAGGCCTGCATTGAGCGCTATTCGGCGCAGATGCGCGCGTTTGCCAAAATGCCGATGCTCGAGGTGGGGCGATATGTGGTGCATCGGATGGGCTTGGCAAAGCCTGTGCATCTGGCGCTGATCAAGGCGGAGCGAGCCACTCCTTTGCACACGCTCGAGCAACTGACGGAGCCGGAAGGCGGAGTTGAAGGTGCGCCGAGACATTTCAAAGTGGTGAAGCCGATACTGACCCGCGTCTCCGCGGCAACGGCTTCTGCCGTTCTGGCGTCGCTGGTTCCTTACCGTGCCATGCTTGAGCCGCAGCGGCAGCACCTGCTCTCGATGTACCGGCCCATCGACGTGGCATTCAAGGTAGTGGGAACCGGCTCGGTGGGGCTGCGCGATTATTGCGTATATCTCGAGGGCAACGGTCCAGGCGATCCGTTATTTTTGCAGATCAAGGAAGAGACCGCATCGGCCTACGCGCCATATCTGCCCGACGCCGAGCCTCCGCACCACAATGGGCAACGCACGGCAGAGGGGCAGCGGGCCATGCAGCTGCAAACCGATCCGTTCCTGGGCTGGACGCATCTTGGATCTCGCAGCTACCTGGTGCGCCAGCTCAACGATCACAAGGGATCGATCGAGATTGAGGATCTGTGCGGTGACGGCCTGAAGGCTTACGCCGAAGTTTGCGGCGAATTGCTCGCTCGCGGGCACGGACGCTCGGGCGATCCGCTGGTGATTGCCGGCTACCTTGGCTCAGGCGATGGATTTGCAGAGGCTCTGGCGCGATTTGGAGTGATGTATGCCGACCAGACCGAGAAGGACTGGGAAGAGCTGAAGCGATCGCGGAAGGTTCCGAAGAGAAGTTAGAGCCTGCATTTCCCCAAGCCCCTCAGACACAGTAGCGCCGGGTAGAAGTAGCGCCGGGCTCCAGCCCGGTTGTCCCTGCGGGCCTCCAGGCCCGCAGGCGCCTTTATCTCGCCTGAACTTGCGCTGCGCAACAACGTGACGCTGATCAGCTTTTCACGCGCGAGCATCCCCGGACCGCTCGAGAGTGGCAATCAGATCGCTGGCCATAAGACGCTCATAACTCTCCAGCACCGCATCGGGTAAATCGACATGGGCAATAAAATTCCGTCCCCGCGGCCCGTATCCATTTTCATCGTCGCGCAATCGCCGAATTTCGCCGAGCAGCAACGCCGCCAGGCGCAAGAATGACCAGCTCCCCACGGCTTGATCGGCGCGGACGCGAACATCCCCGCCCATTGCGGCCTCAACGCAAGGTACAAAGGTCGAGTGGCTGAGCGGGCGCATCTCAATGCCGGCCAGCTCAGCTTCGCGTTCGAAGGTAAGAACAGACCGGCGCTGCATCGTCGGGTCCTGTAGAAGCAGAATTGTGCCCCGCGCCAGCCCGGCATCCTTGAGGGCGCGAATGCTGAATCGGGCGTTTTCTCCTCCGTTCGCCGATCGATCCTCAACCAGAATGCGATCAGCGGGAATGCCGAATGCGCCTTGCGCCAAAGCGGAATACATTTCGGCCTCGGCCATTTCGGGAGTAACAGCGCATTGAGTTGCGAGACTCAAGTCTGCGCAGAAGTTCTCATACAGCAGATGCGTGGAGTGGCCGACGCCTCCGGAAAAAAGCAAGGTGGCTTGCGGCGCCAATTTCGTCAGCCAACATGCCCGAGTGAGTGTGCCCACCACCTGGTTGCCAAACAACATAATGACCCCAACGGAGCGCAGATCATGCGGCGTTGGAAGCGCGCCGCCGAAATCGTCGAGCGCGAGAAAACCGGCCAGAACGTTAAGGTCCGCGGCAATTTGTTCGGGACTGGTTGACATTGGCGTGCGCCTTCACTGATGGCTTAATTCGAGCGACCGGAACGATCGACTCAATTGCGCCTGTAAATATCGTACCCGCGAAGGTGCGCGGCGGAAGAGAACTCGGGCAGCAGCGCTTCGAGGGTTGGGGCGCGATTGGGCGTAGCGTCTTCCTTGATCTGCAGGTCGTGCTTAACAATCAGCCAGCGAATGTTTCGGGCGCTCGCGAGAGCGGCTGTCTCTTCTGGCGAGTAAGGGTCGGTGGTCTTGTCGAAAAGAAGCACGGGAAATTGCGGCGTGCGTCCAGTGACGAAGTAGAACGGGTCTTCGCCGGGAAGCAGAATGATGCCGTCATTCCGTGGGATATTGGCGGCGGCGTAGCGCAGCAATTCGTCGAGTTCCGGCAGATAGGGTCCGGGTGCAGATGCGCCCGCGAGCTGCGGGAACTGAGAATGCTCGATGGGTCCGTCGGGAAGGTTCACGTAGGAGATTCGCTCTTCGCTGACCGTGTAGACTGCCCCGCAAGCCAGCAACGTCACGGAGGCAATGCCTGCCAGAGCGGGAACAAACCACGAATGCGCCGAGCGGAGCGACGTTCGGCCGGCGAGAAAAGCAAGCAGATCGGCGACGAGAATCGCAAGCAACGGCCAGATAGCGTAGGTCGATCCCCATAGCTGCTGCGAGAGCAAAGCGCCGTGAATAGCGGCAAGCAAAATGAGGGGTAGAAGCGAGCGCAGGGTGAGGCTGCGGAAGCGAATGAGATTGCGGATCGCCAGCAGTGCGGCCAGAAGCAGAAGCAACGGCCAGAGCGTAATGAGGGTGTCGCCGAAACTGTCGGGGTCATCCGAATAGCGCCAGAGAGCGCTGAGCACGGCAAACAAAGGCGCCAAGAGTAGAAGAAAGGCTACAATCGAGGACAGTCGACCAGAAATTCGGCGCCAGGTGAGCAACACGAGGGCCGCGATGGCGGCAGGCAGGGTCCAGCGCAGGCTGGCATCGGAGTAGATGCCGGTCATCACGAGCAGGCCGGGCAAGCGGCGCTGGGCAGCGAAGCCAATTGTCCAGTGGATGTAGTTGCCGACCCCGGCGGTGAAGTGAAGAACGAGCAGCGCGGCGAAAAAGATTGATGCGGCGCCGGCAGCAACAGCGACAAGCGCGGAAGCTGGGACCTGACCGGCCTCGATTTTCTGGCGGCGAAACAAACTGGAGCAAAGCAGAAGCATCACCGATCCCAGGGCCGCCAGAAAAAACGGCAGCCCCATGTTTTGCTTGACCAACAGCGGCAGGCAGACAACGCAGCCGGTTGCGAATCCCCGCCAGTGCAAGCGCAAAGTGCCTGCGGGTGCGGAATCAAGCCGCTGCAGAAACCAGACGGCGGCAAGAATGGCAACGGCGCAGTCGCAGTCGTAAGAAGGGAACGGCAGGATCGAGTAGACGCCCAGAAAAGAGAGTGGCGCGGCGAGCAGAAGCGCTATTGTCCAGCCAGATGCAACCCGCGGCCGCAGCGACCGGAGCATGATGCGCCAGGTAAGAACGGTGCCGAGCCCGCCCATAATGGCAGCGTAGAGAACGTGGTGAAAGAACACGCGGCCGGTAAGGCGGATGACGGCGGCCTGGATGAGAAACGTGAGCGGCGCATGGACAAATGGAAAATCGCGGTAGGGCATTTGCCCGAGAGCGATGCGCATGGCGCTATCGAGGGTATAACTCGCGTCCCAGAGAACGGCGACGTGAGCATTTTGCCAGAGCACTTCGCAAGCGGTGGCAAGAAAAAGACCGGCGGCCGCGGCAAAGTCACGCAATTGCCATCGCTCGTCGTGCGGGCGGTTGGGCTGCGGCGATGGTTTCTCTGGCGGCGTCATTCAGGCGATTGGGAAGCTCGAATCAAAGCTATCAAAGTGAGCATCAAAGTGCCGTGGAATCAAATTCGCGGTAGAATTAAGAGACGCAGTGATTCTCTTCGAGCCCATCTCGGCCCTCCTCTAGCGGCCCCCGCCGCATACACTCTTCCTGCGCCCGTTCAATATTTCACTCGTTCACTTCCATAACAGACCCGCGTCCAGGG
>JBEKCW010000078.1:0-15036 GCA_050014675.1 Occallatibacter sp.
TGGGCAGTCTCAATCTTCCACTTGTGGCCCGACCACTCAATGTCGACGCTGGTGTAGCTGCCGTCCCAGCTATGCGGGCCGGGCGTTACGAGCGGCGAACTTTTATCGAAGTGGCCCACGAAGGCGTCGCGCAGGAAGTGATCGCCAAATTCGCCGGTGTTGTTTTTGAGGCCGCCGTGAATGGCCAGCCCTTCAGGCAACAACACCACGGTCATCATGCTGTTGGTGTCCCACGTGTTCCACCCGCGCGAAAGGCGATGCTGGACGGCCGCGTAGGGGTCCGAAGACTTTGTGACAGCAGTGAGATCGGCTGGACGCGAACCGGCGGGTGCGGATGCGCCATGCGGAGCTTGAGCCGAAAGTCCGGCAGGTAACGTAAGCAGGGCTGCGCCCGCAACCATTGCGCGCACAAAATTCATTTTCTGGGTGGTGTTCATTTCAACTCCTGTTGGCGAGCAAGGTCCATCTTAAATCGGGAGTCGACAGTCATGCTTCGATCTTGACAACCTGGCAGGGCAACCTGGCAGTTGGTTTGTCACGAATAGCCGCGGTGATATAGAACAACCGGCAGGGGCGTTGCTCAAGCCCGAATCCTCGTACCACGGATAACGTCTCATGATGCAGGATTTTTCGGAATTACATACACCCACCGGCGCGCTCGGGCCTTGGCCCGGCCATCAGCAGGATTGGGAGCAATATCGGCTCAGCGACGCACAGGTTGAGAGCTTTCACCGCGACGGATTTCTGGCCGGCGTCCAGGTGCTTGACGGCCACCAGGTCGACGCGCTGTGTGCGGAGCTGGCGGGACTGATGGAGCCTTCGCATCCCTCGCACGAGTTGTTCCACGAGTACCACTCGAACGAGTCGGGCAATCCGAACACCATCCTGTTTCACGCGCTGGGTGCGTGGCGCACCGGGCCGGCGTTTCACGACGTGCTGTGGAGTCCGGCGTTACTGATGGCTGCATCGCAACTGCTCGACGCGCCAGTGCGATTCTGGCACGACCAGCTCTTCTGCAAGCCGGCGCATCACGGCGGCGTGGTTGCATGGCACCAGGACTACTCGTACTGGACGCGGACCAAGCCGATGGCGCACCTCACATGCTGGATGGCGCTCGACGACAGCACCGTCGACAACGGCTGCCTGTACTACGTGCCCGGCAGCCACAACTGGGAGCTTTTGCCGGTTACAGGGCTGACGGGCGACATGGACGAGATTATGACCGTGCTCAATGACGAGCAGAAGCAGGCATTCCGGCCGGTGCCGGTCGAGATCAAGCGCGGGCAGTGCTCGTTCCACCATCCGCTGATGGTGCATGGGTCGTATGAGAACCGCTCGAACCGGCCGCGGCGCGCCACGCTGGTGAACGCGTTCCGCGACGGCGTGTGCTCTGCGAGCGACGAGCCGCTGCTGGCCGGCGTGCCCGTGATTCCGAAGGGACAAAAGATGGAAGGGCGGTTCTTTCCGCTGCTCTTCGATCCGGCGGCGATTGCGAACTGAAAGCGGGTGCTGGCGACTGAGGAGAATTGCCTCGGCACAAATCGGCACAAATCAGCACAAGCACCGGCGCACAGCGCACCCTCCAACACCGCTGTCGTCCTGATCGCATTGAAGGATCTGCAGTTGCTTCTCAGGATTCAAAAACCGGCATAATTTCCGGATCGGCGACGATATAGGCATTACAAAACACTGGCGCATTTTTTGGGACGGATGAGACGCCTGCTCTTTCAATGCCAACTTCGACAGATCGCTGCTCCAACGCACGGGCAGCCGCATCTTCCGCGGCAAATTCGCCGCTGGACTTCGAAACGCATTCCACCAACATGGCTGCGACTTCAATCCAGAGCGCCGGGTTTCATAACAGTTGAGAATCGAATGCGGGCCGCTCGGATTTGATTTTGGCGAGGGACAGCCTGTTTCACGCCGGGATTAAATTTTGGCGATGGACAGCATCAAACGGCATTTTTGTATTCGGTATTTCGGAGCAGACCGAGATCGTAATTTAATTGCGAGCGGCGATTCTATCGCGTACTATCGTGATCCCCCCCTCTGATAAGTGTCGCTGACACTAGCTGTGCTTGTCTGTGGCGACTCTGTAAGCCCGAGAAACGAAAGAAATATTTTCGTACGGCCGAAACCTTCCGCTGAAGGGGCGGGTCGTGGCCTAAAGGCTATCTCCGGAGAGATGCGTTCAATTTGTTCTTCACGACTCTCAAGGAGATGGACCCGATGAGCGAATTTCCCCTGCGTCCTTTACTCTTTTTGCGGATTGCCTCGACGTTTCTCTTGCCTTCCAGCGGCGCTCCAGCGCTTGGTGAGCACAAGTTGCAACGCATCGCGTCCCGCGGTTCCGTCTGTTCTTTCTTCGCATTCCTTTTGGTATTGCTTGCGGGCGCAGGGAGCGTACACGCCCAGACCAGTCTCAGCGTTCCTCTGGGCAGCACCAGTGCGTCGCAATCGGCCAATGTGACTCTCGTCAGCGGCGGCACGCTGACTTCCATTGTGGTGTACACCGAAGGCGTAAACAATTTAGATTTCCAACTCGGCAGTTACAACTGCAGCATCGGCACTTCTTATCCGGCAGGCAAAGTGTGTCAGATCGGCTATACCTTCGCCCCGGAATATGCCGGCCTGCGGCGTGGCGGCATCGCTCTTGAAAACTCATCGGGCACGCCGCTGGGTGAGACCTATATTTCAGGAATCGGCACAGGATCCCAGTCGGTTTTCTACCCGGTGTTTCCGGTGAACATCGCAACAAACACACCTCCGGTAATCATCACTGCCCAAAATTACGGCGTGAATTTTGCGGTTGACGGCGCCGGAAACCTCTATTACCGGTATTCGGAGGACCTTAACGGACTGGAAGCGGTTGTGAAGGCGGTCCGCAATAGTAATGGGACCTACACGACAAGCAACATTTATACAGGTGGATTCCAAGATCTTGCAGGCGAATTCATCGCTGTGGACGGTCTTGGGAATGTTTACTTCACCGATGCGGAAAGAGTCGTCAAACTTACCCCGAACAACAGCGGATACAGTGCCAGCGTGGTTGTGAGCGGAAGCTATGACTGGGAGTGGCTCAGCCCGTTAACGGTCGATTCGCAGGGAGCGGTTTACCTTTGCTTTGCATGCAGCACGGCGGCACAGGAAGCCCTCCCGACAAACTTAAATGTGTCGGAAACCACGGTTGCCAAATTTACTCCTAACGGCACCGGTGGGTATACGCAGTCGTGGGTCAGCGCCAATCCGACCCAAAACGATCCCACTGGCCAAAACCCCGCCGGTGTCAGCGATTTGCAGGTCGATGCGTCGGGAAACGTCTTTCTTGTCGGAGCAGATGGAGAATTTAACGAGTGGGTCTATAACCAATCCGCCCAAAATTACAGCATTAACGATGCGTATGAAAACATCAATGGTTCGAATTTGGACCAGGGGCGGGGGTCTTACGAAAGCTTGTCTCTGGAAGACGACGGTGGATTCCTGATGTACGACAGCACGAATATCTACAAACTGGTGCCGAATGGAAATCAATATGACCCGCAACTTCTCTACTTCTATTGCCCAACCTGCAATTCCCCACAGCCGAGCACAACCCTCGGAGGTGAACCCTTTCTGCGTGAAGACGCGCAGGGAAATATCTACGTTCAAAGCGTAACCACCTCGTTTCCATCCGGCGTAGAAGAGTTGACCGCCACCATCTATCGGCTGGGCACATCGGCGAGTGAAGCGCTGAACCTGGGCACGGTGCAAAGCGGCGATACCGGCTCCACGCAAAGCCTTGAGATTGCCAACATCGGTACATCGACAGGGACCGGGTCGATCGGTTTCCAGGGGCATTTTTCCAGCGAGACGCCCAGCCAGGACCCATATGCGTCTTTGCAGTCGTTCTACTATGTTTTGCCGTCGCTGGTCGAATGCAGCTCAACATTTTCGCTGCCGGTAGGAGGCTACTGCGCCTTTGGCGTGGCGTTCACTCCTGAGTCGAGCGATAGCGGCGGAGTGAGCGGCAGCGTTCTTTTTACCAACACAAACAGCAATACATTACCGAGCGAAGAGGTTCTGTCTCTGTCGGGCATTGCACAACATCCATTGCCGACCATCACTTCGCTTTCATCGAGTTCGGGCGACGCGGAGAACCCCACCACGTTTACTCTCACTGGCACCTACCTGGGAGATGTCTCGTCGGTGACGTTTACTCCGTATGGCTGCTTCGGGCAGTTGACGGCCAGCTTCACCATACTCAGCACAACGGAGCTGGAGATCACAGCGCCTGCGGACGCATGCCCTGGCAGTACGGCAACGATCACCGTGACCAACCCCGGCGGCTCGGCGACGACTGGCTGGACATATAACGTGGTTCCCTCGGCATCGAATTCCACGCTGACGATCGCTGCCTCAAGCATTCCGCAGAACACCACCACCAGTCTCACGGCCACTATAAAAAACAGCAGCGGAAATCCGCTGGCCGGCGACCTGGTCACATTCACGTCGAGCACGACCTCGGTGGCGACCGCGCCAACGGCAGTCACCAATAACAACGGAGTCGCCACGACTACGGTAACCGGCATCTTTCCGGGGACTGCGACATTTACCGCCTCAGCGGATGGAACTAGTGTGAGTCAGACGGAGACAGTGACGGTAACCGCGCCGGATGTTTCGGTTGGTTCCAGCCAGACAGGGCTTACCGCAACACTCACTTTTGCGACGGCGGGAACGCTGGGCAACACGCTGGCGCTGAGCCAGGGAGCAAGCAATACCGATTTCAAGTACGACTCGAGCACATGCAGCGCGGGCACGGGTTACGCGAGCGGGGCGAGCTGCACGGTGACATACAGCTTCAATCCCAAGGCGCCAGGACTACGGCTGGGCGCCATTGTTATGGAAACCAATAGCGGCAGCGTGCTGGGCACGACCTATCTGAGCGGCATTGGCGTGGGACCGCAAGCGGAGGTGTTTCCGGGCGTGTCAACACCCATACCCACCTCGGGCGAGATCGCAACAAATGTGGTGACCGATGCTTTGGGCAATGTGTATTACGGAGGGGCGTACACCGGTGTATACAAGTGGTCGAACGGGACCACGACTTCAGTCACCGATATCGACATTTACGGTTTGGCCGTGGATGGAGCGGGAAACTTGCTTCTCAGCACCAATGGGTTCGATGGGACCGTGGCGGGCGTGTATGAGCTGGCAAATGGAACCGGGGCGCCGAAGACGATTGTTACGTTCTCAAATTCTGAAACCCCGAGCGGCAACATGGCCTTCGATGGTTTGGGAAATCTCTATGTTCCCCTGACCAATGAGATAGGCAAAATTGCGACGGGAAGCAATGTGATGACGACGATCGCGGTCCCATCGGGCGCAGCCGTATCAGGCCTTGCGGTGGATTCAGCGGGCGACGTATTTTTCGTCGACAATACGCACGGCAACGTGGATGAGATTGTGGCCGGCGGCACGAGCGTGACGACAGTGGCCGCAGGAATCAGTCATGCGTATGGCGTGGCAGTGGATGCGGCCGGCAACCTGTATGTGAGTTCGTTTAACGCGATGCAACGGCTAGCCGCGGGCACCTACGCCCAAACATCTTTGAACGGCCTTAGCGGTTACGACTTGTCAATCGACAGCAGCGGGACCCTGTGGATGGCGCAGATTTCGGGCGTCGTGGAGGAGAATCGCACGGCCGGCGCGACCCTTTCGTTCAGCTCCGATGTTGGAGTCGAAGTGCAGCAGTCGATGACGCTTGAAAACGACGGCAACTCGGCGCTGTCGGTTACTGAAATGGCCGTGTCGTCACCCTTCACCGTAGACAACTCGACCACATGTAGCGCTTCGATCTCATTGACGACAGCAAATCCGGTCTGCACGCTGGTGATCGACTTTAGACCGCCGTCGATCGGCAACTTTACAGGCACCGCGGCATTTACAGACAACACCTTGAACGCCGGCGGAACGACGCAGTCGACGCCGCTGAACGGCACAGCATATGGAACGCAGACGATCACCTTCCCGCAGCCTACGACTCCGGTTTTGCCCAACGCGACAGCTACGCTAACGGCAACAGCGAGTTCCGGTCTGGCTGTGACATACGCCATCACGTCTGGTCCGGCCACAGTTACGGGATCCACAGTGACCTATACAGGTACGGGCACGGTCGTAATTACGGCGAGCCAGGCGGGTAATGGAAGCTACGTGGCGGCGACGCCGGTCTCAGTGACGGTGGTGGTGGGTGGAATGAGCGAACCAGTAGGGACCGCGAGCCCAACCCAGAGCGCCATCATCACAATCAGCACCGCAGGCACTTTGCAATCGATTAACGCGCTAACCAAGGGCGCGGCTAACAAGGATTACAAGTACGTAAGCGGAAGCACGGGTGCCAATGCATGCGCGATCGGCACAGCGTATTCCGCGAACGCCACCTGCACGGTAACGTACAGCTTTACACCAACGCTGCCCGGCCAGCGGCTGGGTGCGATCAGCCTGACGAGTTCGAGCGGCGCGGTGATGGGAACGCAGTTCTTGTCTGGTATCGGCACCGGGCCGGTGGCCATATTCCCAGGTAAACCAGCCATCAGCACGCTGGTAACGGGCCTGAACGCGCCGCAATCGACCGCCGTTGACGGAAACGGCGACGTGTTCTACGCCGGTCAAAACTCGAACACGGTGAATGAGATTGTTGCGGTCAACGGCGTGGTCACTTCCAGTTCGCAGGTTGTCGCGGTGGGCGGCGGTTACAGCTCACCTGAATATTTAACCGTCGATGGCGCGGGCAATCTATTTGTTACTGAGAATTTTAATAACCAATCTAACGAGCAGAACCCCGGAACAGTGACAGAGATTGTAGCGGTCAATGGCCAGGTGTCTACCAGTTCACCGGTGAAGATTGTCTGCGTGGGATTGAACGATCCCCAGGGTGTGGCAGTGGATGCCAGCGGAGATATTTTCGTTGACGATTATGGGAATGAGGAACTGAAAGAGGTTGTGGCGTCCAATGGGCAGATTCCGGCGAATTCCACTGGAATCGTCCTCTACACGATCGGTGGAGAGGGCCTCGCAGTGGATGCCAGCGGCGATGTGTTTATTGCCGCGGCGAACTATGCGTCGGTTGTGGAGCTTGTTGCTGTCAACGGTCTGGTGAACAGCAGTTCCACGATCAAGTATTTCAGCGCCGGTGGTGAAGAGCCTTACGATGTGCGCCTGGATGCTGCCGGCAACTTGTTTGTTGCCGACCCGGGAAGCATGGTTCTGTCGCAGGAAGGGAAAGGTGCGGTGGTGTCAGAGATCGTCGCGATCAATGGCGCCGTGTCGTCTAGCTCCACGGTGCTGACGCTCAGCACCGCTTTTCAGGCGAGAGGCCTGTCGATCGACGGCCAGGGGCATGTGTTTGTCGCGGACACGAACAACAACGATATTCGCGAGCTGGATATGACGACGGCGCCGACCCTGGCTTTTGGCTCCGGAGCGGTTGGAAGTGTTTCCGCCGCGCAAACCACGACTCTTGAAAATGCAGGAAACAGCGCTCTAACTCTCTCAGCACTGGCTCCGTCCTCTGCCAATTTTGTGCTGGACGGGACCTCAACTACATGCAGCACGGGATCGCCGCTGGCGGCTTCAGGAGTTTGCACGGTGGGCGCCGATTTCACTCCTGCCAAATCGGGCGCGCTTACCGGCACCATCAACATCACCGATAACTCCAACAGCGTGCCAGGCAGCGAACAGCAGATCCCGCTCACTGGCACCGGAACGACAGGCGCCACCAGTCAGACGATCACGTTCCCGCAGCCGGCGACACCAGCGGCCAACGGATCGGCGCCGGTTTCGTTAGCCGCGAGTGCAAGCTCCGGGCTCGCGATCACGTATTCCGTGGTGAGTGGGCCGGCGACAGTCTCGGGATCGACACTTACTTACACCGGATCAGGAACGGTGGTAGTTGAAGCCGATCAGTATGGCAACGCGACCTACGCGGCGGCGGCTCCTGTGCAGCGGACGATCACGGTCGTGGATGTGGTGAGTTACACCGCTCCCGCGACAGCAGTCAACGCGACCAGTGCGACCCAAACCGCGACGATCAACTTCACGGCTGCCGGAACATTAGGCAGTATCGATGCCCTCACGCAGGGTACTGCGAACCTGGATTTCAAGCAGGTTGCGGGAGGCAGTTGCGCAGTTGGAACTACTTATACAACCGGACAGACCTGCACGGTCGAGTACAGCTTCACGCCTGCGGCGCCAGGAGCGCGCTTGGGAGCAGTTGTGGCCTACAGCAATGCGGCAACGCCAGTGTTAATGGGCACTTCATATCTGACCGGGACAGGTAATGGTCCGCTGGCCTTGTTTACCAGCGGCGCGCAGAGCACCACAGTTTCCGGCCTCAGCTTTGCGACGGCAGTAACTGTAGACGGCGCCGGCGACATTTTTTATGCCGAACAGACCTCGGGCACAATCTCAGAGATCGCAGCCGGCTCTACTACTCCGACTGTAATTTTGAGCGGGATCAATACTGTGACGGGGCTTGCAATCGACGGGGCAGGCAATCTGTTCTATGGTGCCTACGGAGCCAATAAGGTTTACGAGTTGGTTGGTGCTTCGGGAACACCGCAGTTCGTTGCCAATGTGACTAGCCCTGATGTCAGTATGGCGATTGATGGCGCGGGAAACATCTACGTGCCCGGAAACGATGTGGTGACAAAGATCGCCGCCGGGACTTTCGCCGTGACTCCGTTTGGGTCGGTAGCCGGGAGCGTTCCCGGCGTGACCGTAGATGCCAGCGGCAACGTATATTTCGCCGATTACAGCAACAACACGATCTACGAGGTTGCGGCAGGAACTACAACGCCTGTCGCGCTGGTGACCAGCGGCCTTTCAGGGCCGCGGGGCCTGGCAGTGGATGCGGCCGGAAACCTCTATGTGGCGAATCAAAGTGCAGACAATGTTCTGAAGTTGACAGCCGGCACATGGGCTCCGACAGTGGTTGCATCTGGCTATGGATATGGCAGTCTGATGATGGACCAGTTCGGCACGCTGTGGAGCGGCGCCGGAAGCGCAGTCGTCAACATTGCAAGAAGTACGACAACCGCCGCATTTCCGAGCACGGTACTTGGCAATAGCAATAATCTGGCAGTTTCCCTCGAGAACGATGGCAATCAGCCCCTGGGGATCTCTGCGCTGAGCGCTTCCGGGACCGGCTTTGTGCAGGATTCAACGCTAACCACCTGCAGCACAACCAATGCATTGGCCGTGGCAGGCACTTGCAATGTTGGCGCAACGTTTGCACCTCAATCGGCTGGCGCATTCACCGGCCACATTGACGTCACAGATAATTCGTTGAACCTTGCCGGATCGTTACTGCAGGCCACGCTGACCGGAACAGGAACCGCGGCCACGCCGGCAATTGGCGCCATGAGTTTCTCGCCCGCTTCGTCCGAAGCCTACGGCGCCAGCCAGATCATCACAATCAGCGATTCGTTGACTTATCCAATCACAACCGCTCCCACCGGAGCAGTCGCCTTCACGCTGAATGGCTCCGCGTACACGGCCACGTGCACCGGCTCATCGAGCCCGCTAATTTGCACCTACGCGGTTCCTGCAACAACCATCGCTGCCCTCACACCGCAGAGCTATACGGTGACCGCGGCCTACGCGGGAGACGCCAACTACAGTGCAGTGACCGGCCCCAATGGGACGCTCGTTATCAACCCATCGACACCCGTGGTCAGCGTAACAAATGTGAGCATCAACCCCGGAGTATCACCCGCTACGTTGACTGCGACGATCACGTACAGCGGTGCGCAGCCCACGGGCGCGGTAACAATCAGTGTGAATTCTCAAACTGCTGTGACCGCGAGTTGCACTCCAGCTTCAGGGATGGAGACCTGCAGCGCAAGCTACGCCACCTCAAACCTGACGACAGGCAACTACACCATAGCCGCGCAGATCGCGCCCGATTCAAACTACAACACAGCCTCCGGCGCCGGTACGCTGACTGTTAATCCAGGACCCGCGGCGTACTTTACGGTGAGCGCGCCAGGCACGGCTTATGCGGGCACCTCATTCGGCTTCACGATTACGGCCTTCGATCAATTCAACAATGTTGCCACTGGCTACACTGGCACGGTCGCCTTCAGCACTTCAGATACCGGCACAGGTGTCGTGCTGCCCGCGAACAGCACATTGATCAGCGGCGTCGGCACTTTTCCGGCGACGCTGGTGACGCCCGGTACGCAGACGATCACAGCCACGGATACAACAAACAGCACCATCACGGGAGTCTCGGGGAACATTTCGGTCTCGATCCCGTACCTCGTGGTGGATCGGGTCAACGACGACGACGGCATTGCAATCAAGTGCAGCGTACAGCCCACTCCCGGAGCAACCACAATCACCGATTCCTGCACCCTGCGCGACGCCCTGCTTTATGCCGCGACTCTGGGTACTGTCAATATCAGCTTTGATTCAACCACGTTTGCAACTGCGCAAACCATCGCGCTGAAACATGGAACCCTGAATATCCCGGCCTACACCAGCATCACCGGACCTACCTCAGGAAGTGGCGCAGCACTGACGAACCTGCTCACCGTAGACGGCGGCGGCTCCGGCGGCACAAGCACAGAAACCATTTTCGTTGTGAACGGAACCGGCGCGGCGATCAGCAATCTCAACATTAACAATGGTTATGCCGCAAGCGGGGGCAATGGCGGAGCCATCACCAACTTCGGATCGCTCGCAATCTCCGATTCTTCGTTCGGGGGTAATCAGGCCACGGGTTCCGGCGGAGCCATCTTCAATGCGGGCGGCACATTGACGGTTACCAACAGCACCTTTTACGGGAATTCCGCTGCTGGCGGAAACGGCGGGGCCATCGATAACTCGAACTATTCCAGCTGCGGCACTGCCACGATAACCAACAGCACGTTTTACCAAAACACGGCGGCGAATGGTGGCGCTGGTGTTGGCGGCGCATTCAACAACGACAGCGGCGGCTGCACGCTGACGGTAACCAACAGCACAATTGATGGAAACTCCTCCGACAGCAATGGCGGCGGTATCTTCAACGCCAGCTCGTTGAACCTGGCCAATAGCATTATTGCGGGGAACACCAACGGTGCCTCCGGCGCCGATGACGTCGACGATGCAGGACAGGGCGGCAACTTCTGGAATGGCAGTAATGTGATTAACGGGAACCTGTTGGGAACCTACGACAGCAATCCGCAGACCGGCACGAACGTTAACCTGGCTCCGATCGGCAGCTACGGCGGCCCGACGCAGACCTTGATTCCGCTCCCTGGCAGCGCGGCCATCTGCGCCGGCCTGGCATCGAACATCCCCTCAGGCGTCACCAACGATCAGCGCGGCGAACCCAACACCAACACAACCTATCCCGGTTATACCGGTTCAACTCCGTGCGTCGATGCGGGCGCAGTGCAAACCAACTACGCTATCGAATTCACGACGCAGCCCCCAGCAACTGCGGAAGAGGGTGTGGCGCTCAGCCCTGCACCAGTCGTGAGTCTGACTGAAAGCGGATCGCCTATTGCAGTAAGTGCCGGCACAGTAATCATGTCTGACAGCGTCAACGTGCTCACCGGAACGCTCTCAGAAACATTTGCTTCCGGCGCGGCAACTTTCGGCAACCTGGTAATCCCAACGCCTACGTCCGGCGATACCCTCAATGCGACTCTGGCGTTGAACTCTTCAATCAATCTGACCGCGCAGGCAAGCCAGAGTATCTCGGTCAGCGGAATCGCGGGAGTAACACTTTCGACGACGGATCTCGGCTTCCCGTCGACCAATGTAGGCACGACAAGCACGCTTCCTGTGACCGTAACTAACTCGGGCACAACTAATATGACGGTAAACGAAATCGGCTTCAGCGGAGTGAACCCCACCAACTTCAGCCACACCAGTAACTGTGGCGGACATGTAATTACGCCCGGCAACTCCTGCACCATCCAGGTGAGCTTTACTCCTGCGGCTGTGGGTCCATATTCGGCAACTCTGAACATCACCGACAGCGCTACCGGATCGCCGAAGACTGTGACGCTGAGCGGAAACGGAAACGCGCCGACGGTGACACTTTCCACGACAGGTCTCAGCTTCCCGTCGACCAATGTGGGCTCAACCAGCACGCTACCAGTTACCGTGACTAATTCAGGCACCACTAACTTGACGGTGTCTGTAATTAGCAATAGCGGGACTAGCCCAACCAGCTTCAGTCATACCAGTAACTGCGGCGGCTATCAGATTACTCCCGGCAATTACTGCACCATCCAGGTGAAATTTACTCCTACTGCTGCCGGTCCTTATTCGGCGACATTGAATATTAGTGACAACGCTACCGGATCGCCGCAGACAGTGACGTTAAGCGGAAACGGAAGCGCGCCAACTGCGACACTCTCGACGACTGCGCTCAGCTTCCCGTCGACGGATGTTGGCACGACCAGCACGCTTCCTGTGACGGTAACTAACTCAGGCACGACTAACCTGACAGTGTCTGTAATCAGCAACAGCGGAACTAACCCCACTAACTTCAGCCACACCAGTAACTGCGGCGGCAGCCCGATTACGCCTGGCAATTACTGCACCATCCAGGTGAACTTCACTCCCACGGCTGCCGGACCTTACTCGGCAACGCTGAACATTACCGACAACGCTACCGGATCGCCGCAGACTGTGACGTTGAGCGGAAACGGAAACGCGCCGACCGTGATGCTTTCTACAACAGGTCTCAGCTTCCCGTCGACGAAGGTAGGCTCGACCAGCACGCTTCCTGTGACAGTAACTAATACAGGCACGAGTAATTTAACGGTATCTGTAATCAGCAACAGCGGGACGAACCCCACCGACTTCACCCACACCAGTAACTGCGGCGGCCACCCAATTACGCCCGGCAACTACTGCACAATCCAGGTGATCTTTAATCCTGCGGCTACCGGTCCCTTATCGGCGACTCTGAATATCACCGATAACGCAACCGGATCGCCCCAGACTGTAACGTTGAACGGAACTGGGCAATAGGTGAGGCTGTCCGGCAATCAAGCTTCGGCTTCCGCCAAAGCGTTCGCTCATTTGTTCAGCTGGTTCACAGGTACTACGGCGCAGTGTGACTTCTCCACCAGGTACACGTCCACATTGCCGTTTATGGCCTTCGCGGACCGTCCAGCCACTCAAGCGACACCTCATGATATGCCGGTTTATCCCGGCGCTCGGTGAATAGCCGGCTTCTAGTCAACGTGGACTGATTTGTACACACGGGGGCCCAGTCAAACGTCACTCGATGTCAGATGCCTAGACCGCAGCCAGTCTTCGGATGCCTGAACTGCAGAAGAATGCGAATATTTACTCCTATATAACTGACGAGTAGGGGACCAACCAGGCGCAACCCCATTTGCCAGCCCCTTAGGCGTTTCGGGAAACTGATCTCGAATGTGCGCTATCTCTATAATCGGCCTATGACCAATCATCGCCGAAAATACTTCTGGCTCACGGCGGTAACTCTCCTCGTAATTCAAGCAACCCTGGCGCTGACCATGGTGCATCGAGAATCGCTTACCTGGGATGAAGGCGATCACATGTTCGCCGGCTACATGATGTGGAAAGCGGGAGATTATGGGCTGAACCCTGAACACCCGCCCTTGGTCAAGCTTCTCGCAACCGTTCCCATCCTTGCGGACCATTTGTGGGTACCACCACCAATGCCCGGTCAGTTTTTCAAAGCTGAAGCGTATCTGAATGGCCGCGACTGGCTGGCTCATAACGACGGAGGCCGGCAGCATCTCGTCTTCGAGATGCGGGCGAGCGCGGAACTGCTTGCTCTCGGATTGTGCCTCTTCGTGTTTCTGGCAGCCCGGGAATGGTTTGGCGACACGGCTGGTCTTATTGCTCTTGCTCTCGTGGTCTTTGATCCCAACGTTCTTGCAAACTCTGCGCTAGTAACAACCGATATCGGAGTGTCATGCTTCTTTGTCGCAGCGATTTGGACGTTTTACCGCTTCGCTTCCCGACCAACGCTCATCCGCCTGCTCCTTGTCAGCCTGGCAACAGGCCTGCTGCTCGCAACCAAGCATTCGGGCATTCTGATCGGCCCTATGTTCATCTCTCTGATCGCATGGGAGGTGCTGACAGCTCCAGGTGCCGAGCGCAAACGAGCGGCTCTTCGACTCACCGGCGGCTTTTTCGCTATCGTCGTCCTTAGCGTCGTCGTGCTTTGGGCTTTTTACGGATTTCGATACACCGCGCGTCCTGCCGGTATGGCGTTCAGCACTTCGGTCGCAGGATACGCAGCGCCTCTGCCGCATTTCGAATCTGCCATCGTTGTTGCAGTCGGTCGCCTCCACCTTTTGCCCGAATCGTATCTCGTCGGACTCGTCGACGTGAAACTAGTGTCGCTAGCCTATCCCGCCTTCCTCCTGGGTAAGGTTTATCCGCACGGCCTTTGGTATTACTTCCCTTTGGTGATTCTCATCAAGACGACGCTGGGGCTGCTTCTGCTCATTGCTCTCGCCACGTTCGCCAGCATCACAGGCAAGCTAACGAGGCACCGCGAGTTGTTTTATTGTCTTGCTCCGCCTGTCATTTATCTTGCTGTGGCGATGATGTCGGGAATGAATATCGGTGCGCGGCACCTGCTGCCCATGTACGCCTTTATTATCATCTTCGCCGCTGCCGCGGTGGCGACGCTCGCCGGTAGGAATCGCCGTTGGACGATCCTCTGCTCTGTCCTGATTGCGGCCCACGTCGTCTCCAGCCTTCTCGTATTTCCGAATGAGCTTGCTTATGCCAACGAAGCCTCGGGAGGGCCCGGGAATCTGCACAATCTCCTGAGTGACGCAAGCGTCGATTGGGCGCAACAACTCTTCCAAGTCAAGCAGTGGCAAGATCGTCACCCGGATCAGGAGTGCTGGTTCGCGTACTTCGCACGGCCCGTGATTGATCCGGGCGTATACGGTATTCGCTGTCACGCACTCCCCACCTTCGACACGCAGTGGGGCGGCGTGGGGCTCGTTCCTCCAACTATTACCGGAACCGTCCTGATCAGCGCCG
>JBEKCW010000079.1:0-14886 GCA_050014675.1 Occallatibacter sp.
TTTCGGAAAGGCGGGCAAGTGTTCCATTCCTGGTTGCGGTTTTCAGGAAAGGTCTCCATCCGCTCCGCGCGTCCTGTGCCCGACTGCGTAGAATCTCTCCGCGACTTAACTGCATCTCCGGGCACGTTTCGCGGCCAGAACGATTGCGTCCATTCCGGGGCAAGATCGGCAGCAACTGCGGAAGGATTCGTATGCCTTTGCTCTCGTTTGGAATCGCGCCTAGTCGGTTGCTGACCTTCAACATTAGGGCTATTCATTCCGAGATTGAATTGATCGGCGAGATGCGGTTGTTCAATTGGATTCGAATTCCAGTTGCAATATACCTGGCAGCATGCGTCCTTGCAGAAGTGATTGAAATCGTGCGACTGTCTATGCCCGGAAACCACGAAACGTGGGTTGCATTACTCGGCCCGGCGCTTGGCTTTGCAATGATCTACGAATGGACGCTATGGATTCTTGTCATGAATCGGCGGAACGACTCGTTGTTGATTAAGGCTGTGGAACACGCGATGAAGAGCGAATACGCGGCTAAGATCGTGAGCGATCTGTTATCTTCGCCAAGATGAGCGAGTCACCGAGGGCGCAATTGAAAACGGGCGCGTACCCGGCAGTCATGGGCACCGTCTCGCTGCTCATCGCTCTCAACCTGCTCAACTACATCGACCGCTACATACTTTCGGGTGAACTGCGGCCTATCCAGCACGAGTTTCACTCGACCGATCAGCAGATGGGCGCGCTGAGCACTGCATTCTTCTTTGTCTACATGCTGGCCGCGCCGGCTACCGGCTGGCTTGGCGACCGCTTCCGCCGCAAGCCGCTCATCATCGCCGGCGCAACGCTCTGGAGCCTGGCGACCCTGGCCGCGCTCTGGATCCACAGCTACCCGACATTCTTTCTTCGCCAGGCGCTGGTCGGCATCGGTGAAGCCACCTTCGGCATCTTCGGCCCAGCTGTGCTCAGCGACTTCTATCCCGAGCGCGAACGCAATCGCATCCTCTCCATCTTTTACGTTGCCATTCCGGTGGGCGCGGCACTGGGGTATCTGGCTGGCGGGCTGATCGGCGCGCACTGGGGTTGGCGCAGGCCTTTCCTGGTTTGCGCACTGCCCGGATTTCTGGCGGCGGGTCTTTATGGATTGATGGGCCGTGAACCCCAGCGCGGTGGCAGCGACCGCATTGCGCCCGACTTGAAACGGAATACTGTTCTCGGCATTCTGAGGAATCCAGCCTTCCTGACGGCCACGCTCGGGCTGGCCATGCTCACCTTCGCCATGGGTGGCATATCGTTCTGGATGCCTGAATTTCTGCGCCGCTCGGCCGGCCTCTCCATGGGCAACGCAAGCCTGGCGGTGGGCGGAATTACCGTGGTCGACGGCATTGCGGGAACATTGATTGGCGGAGCGATTGCCCAGCGCTGGCTGCGCACCAATCACCGTGCGCTTTACCTGCTCTCGGGCTGGAGTGTCGCTCTCACGCTGCCCTTTGGCGTGTTGCTTTTCTTCGGGCCGCACGCGTGGGCGCTGCCCTCGCTCTTTTGCGCGGAGTTCTTTCTCTTTTTGAATACCGGGCCGCTCAACACGGCGATCTGCAACTCTGTGAACGGAGCCGTCCGCGCCACTGCCATTTCAATCAATCTGTTCTGCATTCACGCATTCGGCGACACATTCTCTCCACAGATCATCGGCGCCATCAGCGACCGGACCAAGCTCAGCATCGGCCTGGGCGTGACTCTGGTCTCGCTGGTGATTTCTGCAACGATTCTGTTTACCGGCGCGCGATTCGCGCCAAGGCTGGAATAGCAAGTCGACCGGTTAGCGAGTCAGCCGGGTGCCCCATCCTTTGCGCGTTTCTTCCGCAAAGGATGGGAGGCCGCCTCAGCCGATTCGCCGACTTGCCGACTCGCTACTTCGCCGGCGCCTTCTCCTGATCCTTCGAGTTCATGAACGCCCGCCTCCCACCCTGCGAGCGCAGGTTGGGGTCTCTGATCGGTGTCCGCTCCTGTTCAGCGTTGAATCCGCGCGCCAGCATCGGGTTGGGTTTGAACTTCGGCGGGCCTCCGTTGAACTGCCGCGCGTGGTTGAGCACCATTCCGGCGCGCCCGTGCATGGACTGCACCAGCCCGCGAATCTGCACATTCATGTCGCGATATTTCCGCAGCTCACCCACGTCCTCGCGGTCTTCCCACAGGCTGACCACGGTAAAGCGGCACTTATCGTCAGAAGTATCGGGCGAGCACACGTCAAGAAAGCGCGTGCCGTCAGGCAGCTCGACCACATCGTAAACGTGCGCAGAGATGCAGACGTCCTTGTTGACCATTTGCGCGGCCTGGTCGGCGGTAACGCAGGGCTTGGGCTTACCGGCAAAGGCCGCCAGGGGCGCACAAACGAGCAGAACTGCGATCAACCTGAGACGTCGCGCGGTCATAACTGCCTTTCCGGGGAAATGCAATCAGCCTAGCGCGAATGCTGGACAAGAAAAGTGATGTGCGTCTCAGGTCAGAAGATTGCGCGAACTTGGGGGCGCTGACAGCTGACCACTGTCTTTACCGCGCCCCCACCAACTCCTCGCTCTTCTTGCCGTAGTGGCTCACCACGTAGTTGTCGAGGATCTGTTTGAACTCGGCCACAATGGTGTCGCCGCGGAGCGTCGTCGCCAGTTTGCCGTCTACATACACCGGCGCGACCGGGTCTTCAAACGTTCCAGGAAGGCTGATGCCGAGGTTGGCGTGTTTCGATTCGCCGGGGCCGTTCACTACGCAGCCCATCACCGCCAGCTTGAGCTCTTCAACGCCGGGGTACTTCTTGCGCCACTCGGGCATCGAGGTGCGCAGGTAGCTCTGGATCTGCTCGGCCAGCTCCTGAAAATAGGTGCTGGTGGTGCGGCCGCAGCCGGGGCAGCTTGTAACCTGCGGCATAAAGCTGCGGATGGAGAGCGACTGCAGAATCTGTTGCGCGGCCTGCACCTCTTCAGTGCGGTCGCCTCCTGGCTTGGGCGTGAGGCTCACGCGTATGGTGTCGCCGATGCCTGCGAGCAGGAGCGGAGCGAGGCCGGCGGTTGATGCGATGAGGCCCTTGGCGCCCATGCCTGCTTCAGTGAGGCCGAGGTGCAGAGCGTAGTCGCAACGCGCGGCGAGGTTGGTGTACACGTCGATGAGGTCGCGCACGCCGCTCACTTTAGCTGAAAGAATGATCTGGTCTTTGCGCAGGCCGAAGCGCTCGGCAGCCTTGGCTGATTCGAGTGCGCTGACCACCATCGCTTCCATCATCACGTCGCGTGCTGGCAGCGGCTCGGACTTCTTGCTGTTCTCGTCCATCATTCTGGTGAGCAAGCTCTGATCGAGCGAGCCCCAGTTCACGCCGATGCGCACCGGCTTTTGATTCTCGGCCGCACACTCCACCATCACCTGGAAGTTGTCATTATCCTTCTTACCGATCGACGCGTTGCCGGGGTTGATGCGGTACTTGGCGAGGGCGCGCGCCGTGGCCGGATACTTCTTGAGCAGGATATGGCCGTTGTAGTGGAAGTCGCCGACGATGGGGACGCGGATGCCGCGCTTGTCGAGACCTTCAACGATGTAGGGGACTGCGGCAGCGGCCTCTTCGTTGTTGACCGTGACGCGAACCAGTTCGGAGCCGGCCATGGCCAGGGCTGCAACCTGCTCAATGGTGCCGTTAACGTCGGCGGTGTCGGTGTTGGTCATCGACTGAACTACGACCGGAACTTCCCAGCCAACGCGAACGTTGCCAATCTTGACTGTCGGGGTTTTTCTGCGCTGAATCTCAGCCATGAATCTAGTTTACCTTCAAGGCGAATTTGGCGGCGAGAGAGAGTCGTGAATTGGCAGTTTCGCGGTGAAACTGTGAAGGGAGTGCCGGTAAAGCGTTGAATTGAATCAACCGGCTTTCACAGTTTCACGGGAAAATAAACAAATGTCGGTTTTTAGTGGGTTGAGGCGAACTTCAGGTCGGCTTGGAAAGCGGACACGCGGGCGGTGCTCAAGATGGTTGGGTCGACTGTGACGGTGATGGTCGGCATAAAGGTCTCTGATTTAGATTGTGCGCCGGGGGGAGTTTATTGCCTGCAAGGGCAGCGGAGTGAGCGGGGTTAGCGTTGTTACCGGAGTTAAAGGCTTACGGGTCAGCGGGTTGGCTTTCATCCCCGGTCCCCAAAGGCGAGGGACCGGGGGCACCCTCAGCTTGACAATTTCATTCCAGGACGCAGGGAACCAGGTATCGTGTCCCCAGTCTAGAGTCGGTTGGAATTTGCGGTTGAGGTTTGAGGTGTCCCACCCTAGCCGGAAAAACAAAGGCCCGGCGAGGATGGGGCACCCAGTTTTGTGCGTGATACTCCAGTGTTGAAAAACAACTGCAGATGCTTCGGCTACGGTCGTACCCGGAGAGTCCCCAGGCGACCTTCGCTCAGCTTTACAGTCCGCAGGGTTTCGTCACCAGATCGCTGTTTTCGGTGATTGTCTGAGTACTGCTATTCCATTGCAGGTAGACAACGCCCTTGAGCCACGCCGGATAGTACGTATAAATCGATCCGGACGTAACGCATGTTGTGCTTGGGAGCTGGTACCCCGCGGTACTCGCTCCGCTGGCTGTTGGTTGAAGGTCGTAAATCGCAGACGGATTGGTCAGCGTTTTGGTATTCGCGTTGTATCCCATGCAGGCAGTCGTGTTGGTAAATCCGGTGCAATTAGGCACCCCGCTTCGATTGCTTACAAGGTCGCTTGGATTGTTAAAGGCAGGACTTGTGTAGTAGTTGGTTCCAAGCTCCGCCAGGGTGCCAAACGACACTGCGCCGTAGGGCTCGGTGGAGGGCAGGCACTCATCGCCGTTGCATTGAGTGGCAAGCCCGTTGAAGTAGTTCTGGCTGCCGCTTCCGCCCACTGTCACGTTGGTATATGCGCCGCCAAGAAGGAACGCATATACCGGCCCCTGGGCGTCGTTGCCACCTTGCCAGGCTTGATTTTCCTGAACCAGGTTATTCTGAATCGTCAAGCCGCCCCAGATCGTGGTTCCGCTGGAGTTGCTGTTCTCGACGTTGATATCGCCATCGGCCCAGTCTGACACATTCAACTGATTGGCGCCGTAAAACGTGTTATTCAAAATAAACGCCGTGGCGGTAGTGGTTGTTATCTGCTGATCGAATACATTGAATCCGAAGCGGCCTGAGAGCCACCCCATGTTATTTTGCGAAACCCCTTGATTTGAGTAACCGTTCGCATCCCATGTATCAAACATATAGTTCTCAACATCGGTGGCGCAGCTGGTCTGGTTGTTATACGAAAAGTCTCCGTACTCATACAAATGGGTTCCAGGCTTGGTATCGAAGTTAGCCGGCGCAACAATATCGATCGCTGCCACGCAATATTGTGAATTCGGATTGCCCTGCGCGGAGTTTTGCGCGATGTCTCCAACGATGGCAAGGTAATCTACCCCGTAGATGCCCTGCTGGTCATAGCCTGAAGGCCCGAATCCATCGGCTGAGTTATAGGCGATGTCGTTGATAAACGCAAAATGATGATAGACGCCGTTGCAGGGACCTTTGTTCCCTCCGCAAGCGCCATCATATGCCGGAGTCACCTGGTTCGAGTCATCCGAGCCGTCCGTCGTAGTCTTGAAGCCCTCGACAGCCCAGTTGCTTTCCTGTTCAATGTCAAACGCAAAGTTGTTCGCGCCCGAATTTACCTGGCACGCCTCAAGATCGGGGCCAGCGCATAGAAGCGTAGCGAAATAGACGCCGCCTTGCCCGTCAATTCCTCCGCTTGTTGATGGGCAGTTTGAAACAGCTCCCCAACTCTGATTGAACTGGTTCGTATAGCTGCCCGCGGCCGCAATAATCACATCACCGCAATCGACCGCGTGATCGGGCGTTAACCATGCCTCACTCGGGCTCGTGCCGGAGTTGTTATCGCTTCCCGATGGCGAGAGGTAATAGAGGTGAAGAGGCGTGAATGTTGTTGCGGAGCCGCCGCCGACCGGGCCTACTGAAGCGCTTGTCGCCGGCGTCGATCCCTTGGAATTGGTGGCCGTTACTGTGACCGTGATTGTGTCGCCAGATTCGCTCGACACAAGCGTGTAGGTCGATGAAGTAGCGCCCGAAATTGCTGACCCGTCCGCTTTCCACTGATAGCTGTAGGACGTTGGACTGTTCGTCCATGTCCCTGTCGACGACGTGAGGACGTCTCCTACTTGCACCGTGCCGGAAATAACCGGCAAGGCCGTGTTCACCGGAGCACCGGATAAGACCGGACCAACGGAAGCGCTAGTCGCCGGCGTCGATCCTTTGGAGTTCGTCGCCGTTACAGTCACCGTGACTGTGTCCCCGACTTCACTCGAAATGAGCGTGTAGGTCGAAGACGTGGCGCCCGAGATTGCTGCCCCGTCCGCTTTCCACTGGTAGCTGTACGATGTTGGACTGTTGGTCCATGTGCCTGTGGATGATGTAAGAACGTCGCCAACTTGCACCGTGCCGGAAATAACCGGCAAGGCCGTGTTTACCGGAGCGCCGTTTGTGACCGGACCAACCGAAGCGCTTGTTGCTGGTGTAGAACCTTTGGAGTTGGTTGCCGTCACAGTGACGGTGATCGTGTCTCCAACCTGGCTCGCTATCAGTGTGTATGTCGATGCAGTAGCGCCCGAGATCGCGGTCCCGTTCGCTTTCCACTGGTAACTGTACGACGTTGGACTGTTGGTCCATGTTCCTGTCGACGACGTGAGCACGTCGCCTACCTGCACTGTGCCGGAAATAACGGGCAACGCTGTGTTGACTGGAGCGCCGGATGTGACCGGACCAACGGAGCTGCTGGTCGCCGGTGTCGATCCGCCCGCGTTGGTCGCCGTAACCGTGACCGTAATTGTGTCCCCAACTTCGCCCGATATGAGCGTGTAGGTCGATGAGGTAGCGCCCGAAATCGCAGACCCGTTCGCGTTCCACTGGTAGCTGTACGAAGTTGGACTATTCGTCCATGTTCCTGTCGACGACGTGAGGACGTCTCCTACTTGCGCCGTGCCGGAAATAACCGGAGCCACCGTGTTTACCGGAGCCTGCACGCCCCCGGACAGATTCACCTCAACGATAAGGCTGGTGCTGGCGTAGTAGTAGTTGCCGCTACTGTCAGTTTCGCCGGTGAAGTAGATGGCGTTGGCGGGATTGCTCAAAACGCCGTACATGCCGGCAAAGTTGAGCGTGGTACCACTGATCGGCACCACGGAAAGCTGCGATGCGGTAGCGACCCACATGTTGCCCGTGGCGTCGGTGCTGATGCCGATGGCTTTGGTGATCGCGGAGCTGGCGTTGGTAAGCGTGCCCCCGCTGACCACTGAAACCTGTCCGCCGCCGGTGTCGTCGTTGTCAACGTAATAGACCTTGCCGTCGCCGCCGAGTATGACCTGCGCATAGTTGTTCGACGTTACATGGTCGGCCAGCAGCGTTCCCGTGCCGGGCGTTGAAACATTGATCTTGATAATGCGGTTGTAGGCTCCCTGCGAAGTTACATCGTAATTATCGACAAGATAGACGTTGCCGCTGCTGTCGACATACCCGTCAGAGAATTGCGCGTAGCCTCCGGAGAGATTGCCCGCCAGGCCGGTGAAGGCGCAAACAGCCGTTGCCGGCACAGCGCAGGTGACACCCTCAACGCTGCTTATGGTGTCGCCGCCGTTGGGAATGAGAGAGACGTTGGGAGTGCCGCTTGTTGAAGCTGGAATTTCAACAATGTCGGACCCGGCAAAGAGCCAGAGATTGCCTTTGGGGTCAACAAATGTGGAGTAGGTACTGTATTGCGACAGGCCGGTAATAAGCTTCACCGGCGAAGACGGGTTGGAGTGCGGAATCTGATACACCGTGTACGGAGAAACATTGCTGTCGGTGAAGTAGACGTTGCCCGCCTTATCGGCCGACATCTGGCCATTTCCAAGAGCAGTGCCGTTGTTGTTAAACAGCGTTGTAGTCGTTGCCGACGACCCGACAGTTACTCCGTTGCTTGTCGCCGATGCCGATCCAACGGAATTGGTCGCCGTCACCGTGACCGTGATTGTTTGCCCTGCTTCGCTCGATATAAGCGTGTATGTCGATGCGGTTGCGCCTGAGATCGCTGTCCCGTTCGCTTTCCACTGGTAGGCGTATGTAAATGAACTGGGTGAGCCGGTCCATGTGCCTGTCGACGAGGTAAGCACGTCTCCCACTTGCGGGGTACCGGTAATAGCCGGAGCCACCGTGTTCACCGGGGCCGAGGGCAATCCACCAGTTATAGCCACCTCAACAACAAGGCTGGTGCTGGCGTAGTAGTAGTTGCCGCTGCTGTCCGTTTCGCCCGTGTAGTAGATGGCGTTGGTGGGATTGCTCAGAACGGTGAACATGCCGGCAAAGTTGAGCGATGTTCCATTGAAAGGCACAACGGAAAGCTGCGACGCGGTCGCAACCCACATGTTGCCGTTGGCGTCGGTGCTGATGCCGATAGCCTTGGTGATTGCGGAGCTGGCGTTGGTGAGAGTGCCTCCGCTGACGACTGAAACCTGGCCGCCGCCGGTGTCGTCGTTGTCTACGTAATAAACTTTCGCATCGCCGCCGAGTATGACCTGCGCATAGTTGTTTGACGTTACATGGTCGGCCAGCAGCGTTCCCGTGCCGGGGGTGGAGACGTTGATCTCGATAATGCGGTTATATGCGCCTTTCGAGTTCACATCGTAAACATCCACCAGGTAAACGTTGCCGCTGTTGTCTACATACCCGTCAGAAAACTGCGCGTACCCCCCGGAGAGGTTGCCCGCCAGGCCGGTGAAAGCGCAAACCGCCGTTGCGGGCACCGCGCATGCGACTGCCTCAACGCTGCTCAGCGTATCGCCGCCGTTGGGAATGAGAGAGACGTTGGGAGTGCCGCTGGAAGAAGCTGGAATCTCAACCAGGTCAGACCCGGCGATGAGCCAGAGATTGCCCTTGCCGTCAACAAACGTAGCGTATGTGCTGTATTGCGACAGGCCGGTGATGAGCTTTACCGGCGAAGACTGGTTGGCGTGCGGAATTTCATAAATGGTATACGGAGAGACATTGCTGTCGGTGAAGTAGACGTTGCCCGCCTTATCGGCCGAAATCTGGCCCGCTCCGAGAGCAGTGCCGTTATTGTTGAAGATGGTCGTGGTGGTCTGCGCGAAAGCCGGCGTGGCGAGGCTTCCAATGATGAGAAGCATGGCAATCCATGCTCCTGTTGCACTTAACCTGGATAGACTGGCCAGGCAATTCAAAATGTTCTTCACCGTTATTCCTCCGTTGTGTTCCGCCCTACATCGCACACCAAGTTTGTTTTTCAAACGATGTATCTCCTGGAGATGTTGGGGTTGCTGTTGGCTAGCAGTAGAGGGGTGAGTGAAACAGTATCAGCAGCTTTGGTTGGCATAACTCAATCGCTTTTCATAGGGCTCGCTGCCAAGGCCCAGGCTCTTGCCGCTGGCGTGGACAGGCGGAAAGCTCAAGGACGAGCGGCGTTTTGGAGCGTAGCAACTAACGGCCGGAATTGACGTTAAAGTTAACGGTGACGTCCTTGGCGGAAAATTTGTATCGCATGCGCGACGGCCCTGTCAATATGCCAATTGCCGGCGATGAGGAAATCTTTTGTTCAGCGTGATTTCACAACTGAGACGCCATGCGGCCTGGCGGCGCCGGCTGGTCGCGGTTGACTCGATTTAGTACGCCAGCGCCACGGCGTCGGCGCGCATCTCGCTGCCGGCTGCGTACACCCGCACATCGCCCTGCATGCGGTGTTCGATGCCTTCATAGCGGCCGAATGAGCCGGTCGCTTCTCCGATCTTCCAGCCGATGGCCTCGAGGGCCTTGCGGGTTTCTTCAGGCACGCCGGACTCAAGGTTGAGCCGGCCGTGCGAGCCGAGGTTTGGCGCATCCTCGCCCATGGATTGCGAGGAGCCCTCGTGATACCAGCGCGGGCTGTCGGCTGCCGACTGCACGTCGAGGCCGTAGTCCACGCGGTTGACGACGATCTGCGTCTGCCCCTGCGGCTGCATGTCGCCGCCCATTACGCCGAAAGCGATCCACGGCTTGCCGTCTTTTGCGGCAAAGCCCGGAATGATGGTTTGAAACGGGCGCTTGCCCGGCGCGTAGATGTTGGGGTGTCCGTCTTTGAGCGAGAAGAGCTGGCCGCGATCCTGAAACATAAAGCCCAGACCATCGGCGACGAGGCCCGAACCCATGCCGCGAAAGTTCGACTGAATCATCGAGACCATCATGCCGTCTTTGTCGGCGGTGGCAAAGTAGGTGGTGTCGCCGTGGCCGGGGGCCTGGCCGGGATATATCGGATCGATGATGGAGTCGAGCTTGATTTGCCGGGCGCGTTGCTTCGCGTAGTCCTTTGAGATAAGCCATTCGATGGGGATCTTTGAGAAGTGCGGATCGGCGTAGTAGCGCGCGCGATCTTCGTAGGCAAGCCGCTTGGCCTCAACCTGTACCTGCACTGAATTCGCCGACTGGAAGCCGTAGCCGCGCAGGTCGAATTGCTCGATGATGTTGAGCATCTGGAGAGTGGCGAGTCCCTGGGTGTTGGCCGGCATTCCGTAGACACTTACGCCGCGATAGTCGGTAACCAGCGGCTCAACCCACTCGGCATGGTGGTCGTGCAGGTCTTCGGCGCTGAGCCAGCCGCCGATGCGTTTGAAGTAGGCGTCGATGGTCTGGGCGATGGGTCCGTCGTAGAAGGCGTCGCGGCCGCCTTCGGCGATGATGCGGTAGGTGCGCGCGAGATCGGGATTGCGACGGACGTCGTACTCGCCCGGAGCGGTGCCGCTGGGCATGTAGGTGTGGACCGCGTTGGCGGTTTCTTCAACGCCGGAGTGGGGGCGAAGAAACGCAGCCATGTTGCGCTTGATGTAGTAGCCGATGATTTGCGGCGTGGCGTCGCCGGCCTCGCAGTAATGGATGGCGGGTTCGAAGAGCTCGGCCCACTTGAGCTTGCCGTAGCGCTGGTGCAGGGTCCACCAGCCGTCGAGCGCGCCGGGAGTTGAAACGGCAACTGCGCCGAGCGCTGGAATGTGGCCGTTGATGGCGCGGGAGCGGACTGTATCAAGCGTGAGGGATTTGGGAGAGCGGCCGGAACTGGCCATGCCGGCGAGCTTGCCGACCTTCGGGTCCCAGACGAAGGCGAAACAGTCGCCGCCGAGGCCGGAGCTGGTGGGCTCTACGAAGCCGAGCACGGCGTTGGCGGCGATGGCAGCGTCGATGGCCGATCCGCCGCGCTTGAGCATCTCGATTGCGGCCTGGGTTGCGAGCGGATGGGCCGTGCCCGCTGCGCCGTTGAGTCCCAGGGCAGGTGATCGCGTGGCAAAGCTTGCGCCTGATGGCCTGTCGCCGGAGTGAACATCGGGGCGTGTGAACTTCTCCGCGCCTGGCGGCTGGAACTTGGGCAACTCGGTAGGGCCGGATGATGCAGGCCCATTCTGCGCCGGCTCGGCAGCAATGCCTTGCACGTTGACCGCGCCTGAAGCTGCGGCCAGGGGAAGAGTTTTGATAAAAGTGCGACGCTGCAATGCTGCCTCCAATTGGGTGGGCTCACTTATTGGGGATTTCAGGGACGGGGAGGAACCCTTCAAAGATTATGCAATCGAGAATACGGCAAATTGGGGAGGTCTGTGGAAAGGTTTCGCGGAGGAATTCAATGGAGCCGGGAGGTTCACACCCATGCTACACTCGCGCAAGAGAGGCGGGGTTCGTGGCAGAATCGAGTGGTCACGCTGGTTCAGAGGGTGCAGCAATGGAGATCGAGCGCAACCGAGTGACTGCCGAGGCCAACCGCCAAATTCTCGAAAGTGGCATTGTGATTCGCGACGTGTATGAAAAGTGTGGGAGCGATGAAACGACCAATGGGGTCACCGACTATGAATCGTGAAGAAATCATCGCCCGGCTGCGTGAGAATGCAGCGACACTTCGTGCGCGAGGAGTGGCTCACGCGGCGCTCTTTGGATCGCGCGCGCGTGGCGATCAAACGGCAGACAGCGACACCGACATCATGATCGAACTTGACCCTGCGGCGGGGATAACGGTTTTTGATTACGCGGGCTTGCGCGGGGAGATTTCGGCGCTGTTTGAAGGTCCGGTACACGTTGTTAATCGGGACGGGCTGAAGCCGCACTTGAAGCCGGCGGCAACGGCTGACGCCATCTATGCTTTCTGATCCGGCAGAGACCCCGGGCGTTCTGGCCGACATTGAGCGCCATATCGACCTTGCTCTCGAGTTTTCTGCCGGGATGGACGATGAAGCATTCGTCGAAGACACCAGGACTGTCTACGCGGTAACCCGGTGCCTCGAAATTGTTTCCGAAGCATCCCGCCGGCTTCCGGAAGACCTCAAGGCGCGCCACCCAACGATTCCATGGAAGAATATTGCTGGAGCTGGAAACGTCTATCGTCACGACTATGAAGACGTGGCAGCGCGCGTGGTGCTTGACACGGTGAAGTTGGCGTTGCCTCCGCTCAAGGCTGTCATCTTGGAGGAGATTGAGCGGATCTGCGGTCCGTTTACCGAGCCTGAATAACGATGCGATAAGCTGAATCGATCATGACTCCGGCATCCCAAACGCAAATCGGCAACCATAGAGCCATGCGCGGCGATGGCCCGGCTTTGCTGATTCGCGGCCTGAAGAAGGCTTTCTCCGATGTGCAAGCGGTCGACGGCATCGATCTCGAGGTGCGTCCCGGCGAGTGTTTCGGCCTGCTAGGTCCCAACGGAGCAGGGAAGACCACGACCATCGAGATTTGCGAGGGACTCACCGAGCCGGATTCAGGCACGGTGGATCTGCTCGGCCTGAATTGGAAGACAGGCGCAAAAGAACTGCGCCAGCGGATCGGCATCCAGCTTCAGGAGACGCAATTCCCCGACAAACTCACGGTCGAAGAAGCGCTGCGACTTTTCCGCAGCTTTTATCACCGCGGCATCGATATCGACGAGTCCATCAAGACAGCGCAGCTTGAAGAGAAGCGGCGATCGCGGATCGGCGGACTGAGCGGCGGGCAGAAGCAGCGGCTGGCGATGGCGACGGCGCTGGTGGGCGATCCGGAGTTGCTGTTTCTCGATGAGCCGACGACCGGGCTCGACCCGCAGGCGCGGCGGCATTTGTGGGACCTGGTTGAAGCGCTGAAGCAGTCAGGCAGGACGATTATTTTGACCACGCACTACATGGACGAGGCTGAGCGGCTGTGCGACCGCGTGGCGATTATGGATCACGGCAAGGTGATCGCGCTGGGCACGCCCAAGGAGCTGATTGCGAGCATTGGCGGCGAAGAGATTGTGGAGTTTGGGATAGACTCGGCGCCGAACCAGGACTCGGAGGCTGCGCATCGAGCCATTGCCGAGACGCTTACTGCGATTCCCGGCGTAAGGTCGCATCGCGTCGACGCATCGGTCCATCAGCTCTCAGTGGACGAACTGCACGTGACGGTGCCGCTGATCTTTGCCTCGCTCGAGCAGCAGGGACTGCGCCTGAACGATTTCCGCACCCATTCGGCAACTCTCGAAGACGTCTTTGTCAGGCTGACGGGGAGGAATTTGCGCGATGAGTAGCTTTGAACGCAGCAGCCTGTTCCAGTTGACCAAGGTCCGCTTCCTGCTGATTCTGCGCGAGCCCGAAGCTATCTTCTGGATCTTCATTTTCCCCATCCTGCTGGCGGTGGGGCTGGGAATCGCGTTTCGAAACCGTCCCGCGGACGTGCTGCCGGTGGGCGCGACCACCCAGCAGCTTCGAGCGGCCCTGAGCGCAGACCCGGGGTTGAAGACCCAGCTCGTCGACGAGGCGGCCGGGCGGCACGATTTAGCCACGGGGTCGATTGTTCTGCTCGCGATTCAGGGGCCGGCTGGCGTTGTTTACCGATACGACGACACTAATCCCGACGCGCGCTCGGCCCGGCTGCTTGTCGATCGGGCGATTCAGATTGCGGCCGGACGCCGCAACCCGGTTGCCGCGGCCAACGATCTTGTCCACGAGACTGGCTCGCGCTACATCGACTTTGTGGTGCCCGGCCTGCTGGGCATGAACCTGATGGGCTCGGCGATGTGGGGGCTCGGCTTTTCTATTGTCGAGGGCCGCCAGAAAAAGCTGCTCAAGCGCATGGTGGCTTCGCCCATGCCCAAGTGGCAGTACCTCACGGCGTTCCTGCTTTCGCGGCTGGCGATGCTGGTGATTGAGGTGGCGTTCTTTCTTGGCTTTACCAGGGTAGCGTTTGGCGTGCCGTTTCGTGGGGCCCTGTGGCAACTCGGGCTTATTTGCCTGCTTACTTCAATGGATTTCTCGGCTCTCGGTCTGCTGGTTGCGTCGCGCGCCCGCACCATGGAAGCGGTGAGCGGGCTCATGAACCTGGTGATGCTGCCCATGTGGATTCTCTCCGGCATCTTCTTCTCGGCCTCGCGCTTTCCGGCCGTGGTTCAACCGTTCGTGCGCGCGCTGCCGCTGACGGCTGCGATTGATGCGATGCGCTCGAACATGTTGCAGGGCATTGGGTTAAGTCATCTGATGCTGCCATTGGGAATCATGCTGGCGTGGTTTGTGGCGCCCTTCGCCGTCTCGCTCAGAATCTTTCGTTGGAAATGAGCCCGGGTTGATTTCCGAGGTTCGTTCACCGGGAATCGAGGGCAGCCGCGTATTACCGTCGGTTAGAATGGAAACAGACGGCCGAAGTGTCGGCCCCCTACCGCGTCTCAGGAAAGCTCAAATCTGGATCGGAGACTCAAGGCAGCAACAGGGCTGCTCTGGGCCATCGCATCCGTGTAACACCGCTGCTTTTCATGAACGCGCTCATTCCAGGAGGAATCCTCAAATGACAGAGACCGTCAAGCAAACCACCACCCGCAAACCGAAGACCGCAACCACCGCCGCCAAGGCTGTC
>JBEKCW010000080.1:0-14881 GCA_050014675.1 Occallatibacter sp.
CAGCACCGGAGGCCCATCGACGGGATTGATGACCACGTCGATCTTGCCATCGTTGAAGAGATCGCCATACGCCGAGCCGCGCGCTGGAATCACATCGGCAAGTCCGGTGCCAGTCACTGCCGGCACATAATCAAACTTTCTTCCCTTTCCCTGGCTCGCCGGCACATTGTGAAACAGCAAAGGCCGTTCTGCCCAGCTAGTGCCCCATTGGTGCTGATCGACCTGCGGGTAGACGTGGCCGCCAACCATAAACAGATCGAGCCATCCGTCGTTGTCGTAGTCAAAAAAGCCATCGCCCCAACCGACAAACGGAATCGTCGTCTGCGCAACTCCGGCCTTGTAGCTCACGTCGGTAAAATTTGCGTCGCCGTCATTGTGATACAGCACCTTGTAGTCGTCACCGAAATCGGTCACGAAAAAGTCTACCAATCCATTGTTCTCGTAGTCGCCCGCGGCAATACCCATCGACGCAATCTCGCGCCCATCGGCGTTTAACGCGAAGCCTGACAGATAGCCGTCATCCTCAAATGTGCCGTTGCCTTTATTCATATAGAGGAAATTGGGCGTGGAGTCGTTGCCTACAACAAGGTCGGGTTTGCCGTCTCCATCGAGGTCAACAAAGATCGCGGTAAATCCGTAATAGCGGTCCTTGTCCACAACGCCGGCCTTCTCGGTTACATCGGTAAACGTGCCATCGCCGTTGTTGTGGAAGAGATGATCGGGCTCGCCCTGCAGCCCGCGCGGTCCGCAGTTGATCGATTCGCCTCGATACTCGCACTGTGCGTATCCAACCGCTTTTGTGCCCGCGATGGGAAGATTGTTGCGATCGAAATGAACGTACCCGGAGACATATAAATCCAGGCGCCCATCTCCGTCGTAATCGCCCCATGCCGAGCCCGATGACCAATTGCCCAGCGCCACACCGGCCTTCTCTGCCTCATCGGTGAATGTTCCGTCGTGATTGTTACGGTAGAGTCGGTTCTTGCCGTAGTTGCCTACAAACAGGTCGGGCCAGCCGTCGTTGTCGTAATCCGCGACAGAGCATCCGTAGCCCCAGCGATCGTTTTGCACACCCGCCTGCTTTGAGACATCGGTGAATGTTCCATCATGATTGTTATGGAAGAGCGCTGCATGCGGCGGCTCTTCTTTTCCATCCAGGGCATCGAAGGTCGATCCATTCACCAGGTAGATATCGAGCCAACCGTCGTTGTCGTAATCGATCAAACACACGCCCGAGCCGTTGGTCTCCACGATGAAATTCTTCTGGGGAACGCCCATCTTGTGCTGCCAGCCCGCCAGGCCAGCCTGCTTGGTGATGTCCTGAAAGATCACCGGTCCCGAGTCGACAAACCCGCCTGCTGTAATAGGCCGATTTTCCTTGTCAAAGACCGGAGCAGCGGATACGCCTGAAGAGATACCGGTGCTCATACCTCCCTGTTGCGGCTTCGGTTGATCCTGCTGTGCGCGGCACACGCCGCACATCGTGATGTTTACTAAAATCACCGCTACCAGAAGCCTACGCAACCGCAAATCGATCGTCCCCCGCACTCGACAGTTTAGTCTATTGGGCGTTCTTTCTCTCCCTGGTTCGAAGCGACGCCTGAACTCAATGAATCAGGTCAATTAGCTCTCTGCGCCCTTTATGATGATGGGAATCAGGCCCTCAAGCCCGCTTCGCACTTGTTGAGGTGCTGCGAGCCTGCCATGAGGTTCGTTGATGCTCGCTCTGTTTGCACCAAGGACGCCGGTGCGCTTCTTCGATCTTGCCGTGGTGGTTGTCTATCTGGCGGCAACCACGGCCATCGGCCTGCGCTTCAGCAAATCGGGCACGAGGTCGTTGCGCTCCTATTTTCTGGCTGACCGCAACATTCCCTGGTGGGCCATCGCGCTATCAATCGTGGCTGCTGAAACCAGCGTGCTCACCATCATCAGCGTTCCGGGCCTGGCCTTCACGGGAGATTTCGGATTCCTCCAGTTAGCACTCGGCTACATGCTCGGCCGCATCATCATCTGCATTCTCTTTCTGCCGCGCTACATGCGCGCCGATCTGCTCACCGCCTATCAATACATTGCTTCGCGTTTCGGCCCGCGCCTGCAAAGCGCGACAGCATTGCTCTTTCTCCTGCTGCGCGCAGGAGCCGAAGGCGTTCGCGTCTTTGCCGTGGCCATCGTGGTCAGTGCGGCTCTCGGCACGCCAGATGCCGTTTCCATCGCAATTCTCTCTGCGCTAACCCTGCTCTATACGTTCCAGGGCGGCATGACTGCTGTCATCTGGACCGACGTCGCGCAGATCGCTCTTTACGCGCTCGGCTCCATCATCGCGCTGGCTACCATTTGCTCCCGCATTCCGGGTGGCTGGCCGGGGCTCGTGGCTGGCGCTTCAGCCGCGCACAAACTCACATTCCTGCATTTTTCCTGGTCGGTGAGCCAGACCTACACGTTTCAGGCAGGCCTCATCGGCGGATGCTTCCTCACCCTGGCCAGCCACGGAACCGATCAGCTGATGGTGCAGCGCCTGCTGGCTGCGCGGAATCTGCGCGACTCTCGACTGGCTCTCCTCACGAGCGGAGTGATCGTTTTTCTCCAGTTCACACTCTTCCTTCTCATCGGAGCAGGCCTTTGGGTGTATTACGGCGGACACGCACCCATCGCCGCGCCCGACCGCCTTTTTCCTGAATTCATTGTTCACGAGATGCCGGTGGGCGCCTCCGGACTGATGATTGCCGCGATTCTGGCTGCGGCCATGTCAAACCTCAGCGCCGCCCTCAACTCGCTGGCCGCCACTTCGATGATCGACCTTTATCTTCCTCGTCACCCAGGGCTCCAGGAGCAGCAGCGCATACGGCTCTCGCGATGGATCACCGTCGGCTGGTCCGTGGTGTTGTTTGTTCTCGCCCTGCTCTCGCGACGAGGCGGCCATGTGGTCGAGGTCGGGCTTTCAATCGCTTCCGTCCTCTCCGGCGCCATGCTCGGCGTTTTTCTGCTGGGCACGCTGAGCCGCCGCACTACTGAAAATGGCGCCATGGCCGGCATGCTGGCCGGTGTCGCAATCAATCTCCTCGTATGGCTTCAGCCTCACGAGCTCTCCATCTCACTCCTCGGCCATTCGTTCCTACTTCCGAAAATCGCATGGACGTGGTGGGTTCTCATCGGCTCGGTCGTCACCTTCATGGTTGGATACACAGCAAGCCTGATTACGATTCGCCGGACCGCAACCCGGTGAGAGACAATTTGCATATGCGCAGGAGTTTCCTCTACTCAGGGCTCTCAATTCTCTTAATGCTCGCAGCATTCACGGCACAGGCCCAGACAAGCCTCGATACTATCGATTCAATCGTCAACCGCGCCGTCGATGACCACTTGTTCCCCGGCGCTGTAGTGATTGTCGGTCACGCCGGCAAGGTTCAGTTTCGCCGCGCTTACGGTATGCGCTCGCTCGAACCTACGCGCGAACCAATGACCGCGGACACAATTTTCGACATGGCATCGCTCACCAAGCCCACTGTGACGGCGCTCGCGGTAATGCAGCTCTGCGATGAGGGCAAGCTGAACGTAAATGACACGGTCGCGAAATACATTCCAGAATTCGGCGTCAATGGCAAGCAGTCCATAACGATCAGGCAGTTGCTGACCCACTATTCGGGGCTGCCGCCGGATGTAAATCTCAAAGACCAGTGGCAGGGCAAGCAGGAAGGCTTCAACCGTGCCTTTAATTCGACCCTGGCCCACGCTCCCGGCTCGCGCTTTGAATATAGCGACATCAACTTTATTGTCCTCGGCGCGCTGGTCGAACGCATCTCCGGGCTCAGCGAGGATGAGTACGCGCAGCGTTTCATCGTCGGCCCGCTTGGCCTTGATCGATGCCGCTATCTGCCGCCTGAATCATGGGACTCGCAGATCGCGCCCACCCAGTACGACGAAAACGGAAAGATGCTGCGAGGCACGGTGCATGACCCCACCACGCGTCGCATGGGAGGGGTAGCCGGTCATGCGGGACTCTTCTGCACCGCCGCCGACGCCGCAACCTATGCGCAAAATCTGCTTGACCGGCTCGCAGGGCGCGCCAGCAAATTCCCATTGTCGCGAGCGATGCTACAAAAAATGGTTGTGCCTGAACAGCCGGCCACGGGCACGGCGTTGCGCGGCTTCGGTTGGGACATCGATTCCCCATACTCTAGCAATCGCGGTACGCTCTTTCCAGTCGGCTCCTTCGGCCACACCGGGTTTACCGGCACGTCGCTGTGGATCGACCCGGTAAGCGACACGTACGTCGTCCTGCTGACCAACGCAGTTCACCCCAACGGCGGCAAGAGCATCAACAGCGTTCGGTCTGAGGTTGCCGATGCGGCCGCGCGTGCCTTTGGAGTGATCCCGGACGGCGGCGTTCTGGCTGCGCACATCACCGGCTATAACGAATCGCTCAGCGGCTCGCGGCGCTGGACTGCCCGCAACGGCGAAGTGAAAACCGGAATCGACGTTCTCGAATCGGATCACTTCAACGAACTGGCCGACCTTGCCAAGAGCCATGGCGGCAAGCTGCGGCTGGGCCTGCTCACCAATCAGACCGGCGTTGACGCCGTCGGCCACCGCACCATCGATATCCTTTTCCACGACGCCGCGGCAGCCGTTCCCGGCCTCACGCTTGAAACGCTTTTCTCTCCCGAACACGGAATTGCGGGAACCGCCGACCACCCTGGAATCGCGAACTCCACCGATGCAGCTACGGGCCTGCCGGTCGTCAGCCTCTACGGCAGTTCTGCCGCCGAAAGGCACCCATCAAGCGACACTCTCAGCAAACTCGACGCGGTTGTGATCGACCTGCAGGATGCGGGCGTGCGCTTCTACACCTACGAGACTGTTGTTCGTTATTTCCTTGAAGCGGCGGCAAAGACAGGCACACAAATCATCTTCCTTGATCGTCCCGACCCCATCAACGGCTCGCTTGTGCAAGGCCCGATGTCCGATCCCGGCGCCGAGAGCTACGTCAACCCCATGCCGCTTCCCGTTCGTCACGGAATGACGCTGGGCGAGCTGGCGCGCTACTTTAACCAGCAACTCCAACTGAATGCGCCGCTCACCGTGGTCCAAATGCAGGGCTGGCAGCGCGGCGACTGGTTCGATTCGACAGGCATTGCGTGGATCAACCCCTCGCCCAATCTGCGCAGTCTTGAAGAAGCCACCACCTACCCCGCGCTGGGCCTGATTGAAACCACGAATGTAAGCGTTGGCCGCGGCACCGACACGCCTTTTCAGCTGATGGGCGCGCCCTGGATTGATGGCCAGGCGCTTGCCAAGTACCTTAACCACTACGATCGCCCCGGCGTGCGGTTTGTGCCAACCAGCTTTACGCCGCAAGCCCCGTATCCTTACACGGGCACACTCTGCCAGGGAGTGCAGGTGTTGGTCACCGATCGCAACGTGTTCGACGCCCCTGAGACCGGCATTCTGATCGCCACGGCCCTCGAGCATCTCTACCCGGGCAATTTCGACCTGAAGAAGATTGACACGCTGCTGGCCAATCAATCCGTTCTCACGGCACTCCAAAACGGCGACGACCCCGGCAAAACTGCCTCCGACTGGGATGAGGCGCTGCATGCTTTTGAGGAGCAGCGCAAGGCAGCACTGCTTTATTGAGGCGTTGATTTGCTGAGCAGGAATTGGCGAAATCTCTGAGGGCCGGGAGGCCCTCAGTACAACCCATCAGGAGACCGGCTGCACGCTATCTGTCGGTCTATGGAGACTCAGGAAGGAATTCCAGAGTTGACCAACCGCCATAAGGCACTGGACCTGCCGCAGAATCAGCCCGGATCAACTAGCCGCGCTGGTTTCGTTCGCGGCGCGGAAGGAGCGAGGCAGATCCGCAGGGGTGAATTCCACTCCGTCTGCAACCAACTGCTTCGCCGTCTCAGCAAGCGATGCGCGCTTGGCCTGTAACTTATTCTCCGCAACCTCGCGATCGGCTGCCGAGTCGAACTGGGCATACTTATCCAGATACGCGATCTTGCGATCGTAGAGGTCTATTTCCTGATGAAGCGATCTGAGGAAGTATTTATCGTGCGGTACGGGTTTCTTCACGGGAAGCTCCTTTGATAAGGATGATGCGTTGAATGTTCCAAGGGCAAATCCAGCAATGATCGGACAAATCCCGCTCGGTCACGCCTTCATGGAATGGCGTGGCAAGTGAACCAGGAACTGCAACTCTCTTCGGCAAGGACCGGAAAGCCGCTACCTATTTTGAAATCGAAGGCGGCGGCTCCATCCAGGTTGTAATCGAGCCAAGCATCTAAGAAGCGCCAGGCTCCCAACACAATACGCTAACGGCCCCGGCCGCCACCGCCGCCGCCGCCAAAGCTGCGACGACCGCTGCCACCGCCGGAACTGGACTTGCGCGCCTGAAAGCAGTTCTGGCAATAAACGGGACGATCCCCACGGGGCTCGAACGGAACTGTGGTTTGCTGTCCGCATCCAGAGCAGATCACGGATGTACCCCGTGATTCACTGCGATAGCCGCCGCCGCCACCACCGCCCGATTGCTCGTTCTTCTTGGCCTGCCGGCATGCCTTGCAGCGCTTGGGCGCAGAATAACCGCGCTCGCGGAAGAAATCCTGATCCTCCGCAGTAAACGTGAATGCCTGCCCGCAATCACTGCACATAAGTTGCTGATCTTCAGCCATATTTCCCTTTCGTCCATGCTTCAGGTGTGTGCTGCGTTGGATGTTTTGCCTCGGTCACTGACGATCGCGGCCGACCGACCCGCTCGAAAGCCCGTGGAACCAATTTGAGATCTGCCCTGGCGTCACCAAACGAATCAGGTGTTCAGTCGCCAGTCAGAGCCTCGATTGTTTTTCTGGAGCAGGCAAGGGATAGTGAGGATTTCCTTTTCAGTGGAGATATTTGAAACCTCCGCATCCAAAGAGCAGCAAAACCTTTACCGCCTTTGGTGCTCAGGCCGCCCAGCGAGAACCGGGAAGACTTCGATGACGAACTCCTCCCAGCAATTGATTGAATCAGGCAACCCGAACGTTCTCGGCCTGCCAGCCCTTGGGCCCCTTCACAACGTCAAACTGGACCGCCTGACCTTCCTGAAGCGAACGAAATCCTTCACTTTGGATGGCTGAATAATGAACGAACACGTCTTCGCCGTTGGCACGGCTGAGGAAGCCGAATCCCTTCGCATCGTTAAACCATTTCACTGTTCCCTGTTCCATTACTGACCTTTTGTTGCGTGATGTATCGCTGAACTCAAGTGGAATTGGTTGCGAGTTGAGCGGAAGAGCAGAACAGGCAAGAACGCCAAGCCGGATTCGACGACCAGTATTAAGTGTACCATCGTTTTGATGCAAGCCCTTACGGTCGGGTTGGAATTCCGTCCGGCGGTGATTCAGGAGGGGTTATTTGCCGGCTAACGGGAGTCGCGGGCAGACCTGGATTAGCGATTAGGAGAAGACGCCCAAAAAGCGTATGCTGGCTTCAAGGGGATCAGCAGGATGATCTCCTCTCTTCAGCCCCTCCTCCTTGTGTTTCCGGCCCAGAACTTGACCAGCACCAAACCGGTTCGGCGGCCTGCAACAAGATGAGCCCGGCTCTGCAGCACACGTACGACTACCGGGTATTGGGGCGCTCATGCGATCGAAATTAGTGTATTCGGCTGGACTCAAAATAGAGAACCGCTTTCTGTTGTCCGCCATGGTGATGCGCGCGGTGCGCAAGTTGCACGTCAGCTCTACTAGAACTGAAGACACGCTGAATCGGGTGTTCGCCGATGTGGCCGAGGGCCGCTATATTGATGTGGAACTGCCCGAAGTCGCGCCTCCACCGGCCATCGACGCGCTGGTGGTAAGTCCGCTTGTCTGATCGGCGTTGATCTCTCTACAACCGTAATCGCTTCATAAAACAGGGCCAATCGCGCAGCAGCGGTCAAGACCGTGCTGCGCAATTGGCCCAATTGTTTCCTGCAGTTCTAGTTGACAGCGCCCGCATGCACGCCGCGCACGCGAAAGTGCGTCATCTGGATCGACAGCGCGCGTTCAATTTTGCGCAGATCGTTGCGCTCGGAAGGCCCGGCAAAGGTTGAAGCTATTCCTTTGGCCGAGGCGCGGCCGGTGCGGCCGACACGATGCACAAAATCCTCAGCCACTTTGGGCATATCGAAGTTGACCACGTGGGCAACATTGGCCACGTCGAGGCCTCGGGCTGCAACATCGGTAGCCACCAGAACACGGTGCCGTCCTTCAGAGAAGTTGCGCAGGGCCTGGTTCCGTTGCGATTGCGAGCGGTCGCCGTGAATCTGGATGGCCGCGTGGCCGGAGCGGATCAGCCGTCGCGCTACCCGGTCGGCGCCATGCTTGGTGCGCACAAATACCAGGAAGCTGCCTTTCTCGGCGTCCAGCAGGTGCTCCAGAAGATCCTGCTTCTTGTCTGCATCAACGCTGAAGGCGCGCAGTTCCACGTTTTCGGCCGGCTTCATCGTTGAGCCGATCTCGATGCGGACAGGGTTCTTGAGATAGTTGCGCGCCACATCCTTCACCGAGCCCTCGAGTGTAGCCGAGTAGCAAAGCGTCTGGCGATCGGCGGGAGTCATGCTCGCGATGCGGCGAATGGCCGGTTCAAAACCCATATCGAGCATGCGGTCAACTTCGTCGAGCACCAGGATTTTAACGTGGTCGAGGCGCACGAGGCGGCGCTTGAGGTAGTCTTCGAGGCGGCCAGGCGTAGCGACAATGAGGCGCACGCCGCGGCGGAGAGACTCGAGTTGCGGACGCTCATTCATGCCGCCGACCACCAGCGCCACCGAGTAAACGGGGCTGGGCCGTACGGCCTTGAAGGCCTGCTCGACCTGCATGGCCAATTCGCGCGTGGGCAGAACGATGAGCGCCTGCGCTCCAAGTCCTTCCGTCTTTTGCGAAGCCGGCTTTTGCAGCATTTCGATGATGGGGATGAGGAAACTGAGAGTCTTGCCGGTTCCCGTCTGCGCCGTGGCCAGCACATCGCGGCCTTCAAGCGCGGGAGGAATTGCCCCGGCCTGTACCGGCGTGGGGATCTCGAACTTGTTGGCATTGAGCCGGTCCATCAATGTGTTTGAAAGTGAAAACTGTGAAAACTGAGTTGTCAAAATAGCAAAACTTCCTTTGTGCTCCGGGAGCCCCAGATTTCATCGGGGCCTGCAAACGGAGCCGGACAGAGAGGCGCGGAGACCCACGAGTGGGCACGAGCCTTCTCAAGAAAAATATGCGTAAGGAAGAACCGAAAACGTCCCTGGGACTGGCGGCAAGCATTTGTAAGAAATGCCCGCAGCCCGGAACTGACCCACGCTACACGAACCGCCCATCGGCACACTGCCGACTGGGCTCCCTTAACTTGCGCACTTCAATGCGCATTCCTGGCTCGATTGCCGACCTGTTCCGGAGGGCAAAGTCGCTCAGTGTATCTGGTCCTTTCTCAAACCAGATGCTGAGTCACCGGGAGAGACTTAAGGGTTACGCTGTAGAGGCTTGGGGAAATCTGTGCAGGGCTGAATTGCCTTTATCAGGCCAAACGCCGCTCACGACCAAATCACCGAGCGCAAAGCCAGTATAGCATGTTTTCGCATTTCTTTTGCCGATGACTCTCTTCGGTACTGGGTCAGCTTGAAAACACCTTTGCTCAACAGATGACCATGCTGCTGCCACCTGGGCAATGCCGGTGGATCTCCGCTTGCTGACTAGAACCCCACTTTCGCGGGTTCCATCTCAAGCTCGATTCCGAATTGAGCCCTGACTGCTGCGCGAATCTGATCGGCGAGGGCAAGAATGTCGGCAGCCGACGCCCCACCTTGATCTGCTTCTCCGTAATTCACAAGCGCCAGCGTATGCCGTCTTGAGATACCCGCGTTGCCCAGGCGATAGCCTCTGTGGAATCCTGCCTCCTCTATCAGCCACGCCGCCGAAAGCTTAACTTCCCCAGGTCCGGCCGGATACTGCGGCGGCTTCCTGGTGAAACTCAGGCCTGTGCTCCTCTCTGCAATCTCTGGCGCCCGCTCTTCACGAACAACCGGATTCTTGAAGAAACTGCCGGCGCTGCGGCAATTGGGGTCACCCTCTACCAGCAGCATTCCTTTATTTCGGCGAATGACCCGTACCGCGGCAGCAACCTCGATAAGACTCGGATTTTCGGTCTCCATCAGCGCTCTTGCCAGTTCCGGGTAACGGATCGTCGGAGCACCATCGCGCGTGAGGCGGTAATCGACGCGAGTGACGATGAAGCGGTCGCGATCGCTGGTATTGAACCGGCTGCGACGGTAGCTGAAGGAGCAGTCCGCGGCGCTCATTTCGACGAAAGCACCTGAGTGCCGGTCGTAAGCACGGACGCGGTCGATGACGGTCGACACCTCCTGCCCGTAGGCGCCGACGTTCTGAACTGGTGTTCCGCCGACTGTGCCAGGGATGCCGGCGAGGCACTCGATTCCCGCGCAGTTGGCGGTGATGGCGTAGTTTACGCAATCATCCCAGGAGACGCCGGCGCCTGCGCGAAGAACTTTGGATTGGCCGCCGGAGTCAATTGTCTCGATGCCTGGGAGGCCGATTTTGAGAACCAGCCCGTTGAATCCCGTATCGGCAACCAGCAGGTTGCTGCCTCCGCCGAGGATGAAAAGATCGATCTTGCGCTCAATAGACCAGGCGACGGCCTCTTCAATCTCACCCTCAGTCGCAGCTTCAGCAAACCAGCGGGCAGGGCCACCGATGCCGAAGGTAGTCAGCGGAGCAAGCGGCTGGTTTTCGATGAGGAACATCGAATCCAGAGTATCGCGCCGGACATCTCAATTGCATCGAATGGAGCCATCGACGCCAGCTCCCGGCCGGCGGCGCGCTTTAACGATAGAATGAAAACAGGCAACCCCTTGCCGGAGGTAATCATGTATCCAGAACTTATGCTGATCCCAATGCGCGAGGAACTCACGCGCGCAGGCATCAATGAAGCACGCACGGCCGAAGAAGTTGACGCGGCACTGGCCGTGCCCGGCACAACCATGTTGGTAGTGAACTCGGTGTGCGGATGCGCTGCTGGCAAGATGCGCCCCGGCGTGCGTTTGGCGCTGGCCAACTCAGCCAGCCTGCCTGACCACAAGATCAGCGTATTTGCCGGACAGGACCGCGAGGCCACCGATCGCGCGCGCAGCTACTTTGACGGCAATCCGCCCAGCTCGCCCGCGGTTGCAATTCTGCGCGACGGCAAGCTGGTTTACCTCATGCAGCGGTACATCATCGAGCAGGCGACGGCGCAGCAGATTGCCGGCGAACTGGTGCGCGCGTTTGACGAGCTGTGCGTAAAGACAGCGGTCAGCGGTCAGTGATCAGTGGTCAGAAACGGCGCGAGGGTTGATGCTTATACCTTGCGAATAGGCCCGGGATAACGGGCAATGGTCGCATCAACGGTAAAAAGAGTGATCCCTTCGATCATGGCTTGCGCAATCAGCAGCCGGTCGAAGGGATCTTTGTGTATGGGCGGGAGCGCATCTACGGCGACTACATGCGAGCCCTGGATCGGCAGTTCTTCATAGCCGTTATGCAGCATTTCAGCGCGAATTGCCCGAGGGTCGAATGCAAAGTTGCTGCCATAGCGCGCTCGTTTGAGTGCAATCTCCCATAGGCTCGCTACGCTGAACTGAAATTCATTGGCGGAATTGTCGATAATCGCTCTGGCGACGCGGCTGATGCCCGTTCCACCAATCGGCAACCAAAGAATAAAATGCGTGTCGAGAAGGTATTTCATTCCGCGTCTTCGCCCAGAAACAATTTCTCGATCTGTTTATCCAGCTGCTTGTCGACCTCCTCAAAGTTGTCAGGCAGCGAATACGCGCCCTTCATAAATCCAATCCGGCTCTTCGGCTTCTTCTTGCCGGAACTGATGGGGATCACCTGGACCTTCGGCTTGCCCGCCTTGGCGATGATGAAGGGCTCTCCCTTTTCTGCCTCGTCAACCAGGCGCGAAAGGTGGGTCTTGGCCTCGTGAATGTTGTAGGTGCGCATCGCCGCCCTCCCGAGTGAACTTAGTTTACTTAGTTTAGTTCACTGCCGGCACTCGCGCAAGACCGCCCCGAAAGCCTCTCTGCGATCCTTGCCTGCTTATGCGCCCGATTCCTGAGTCGATGCTGCCGCCGCCCGTCGCGACCATAGCAGGTACACCGGAATTCCGAGCAGAACAAGCACCAGTCCAGGCCAGGTGTATTGCGGTTTGTAACGCAATAATACAAAGCAGATCCAGATGGCCATGACGATATAGAGCGCCGGAAGAAAAGGGTAGCCGAGAGCCTTGTAAGGCCGCGGCGCATCGGGCCTTTTAAAGCGCAAAACAAAGAGCCCGGCGATGGTGAGAATGTAGAAAACCAGCTCCGCGAAAATGATGTAGTCGAGCAACTGACCGTAAGAGCCGGAGACGCAGAGAACCACCGTCCACACGCATTGAATAATCAGGCCCGCGACCGGTGTCTTGTATTTGGGATGCAGCTTGCCGACGCTCTTGAAAAACAGGCCGTCCTGGCTCATGGCGTAGAAGACACGTGAGCCGGCAAGCGTCAACCCATTGGCGCAGCCGAATGTGGAGATGAGGATGGCGCCAGCCATCAGCATTGCCCCGCCAGAGTGGAAGATCTGGCCGAGCGCTGCCGTAGCCACACGATCCTCTGACGCATACTGCACTCCGCGAGCCAACACGGTTGCGCCGTTGGGGTCGCCGTGCAGCGGCAGGATGACAAGATAAGCCAGCGAGACCAGCAAATAAACGGTGAGCACAAAGCCGGTGCCAAGAATCAACGAGAGCGGAAGATTGCGCTTGGGGTTCTTCACTTCTCCCGCCGTGAACGTGACGTTGTTCCATGAGTCGGCAGAAAAAAGCGAGCCGACCTGCACCACGGCAAGAATCACAAAAAGGTTGACCCAGGAGATAGGGCCGCCGACACCCACCTGCACCGGGTGCAGCGAGTGCCAGCCGGCGTTGCGCCAGAACTGGCTTAAGCCCGCGCCGAAGTTGGCCTGCCACGCTGTCCGGTTCACCCCCACGGTGAATGCCACCACGATAAGAGCCGTGAGCGAAATTGCCTTGGCCGAGGTAAAGACGTTCTGGATGAGCGCGCCGAGCTTTACGCCGAACAGGTTGATGAAGGCGAGAAAGACAACGATCGCGATACCGGTGATGTTGGCGGTGTTGACGCCGATGTCCATGTTGCCGAGAACCATGGGGCCCACGCGGACGGACGGAACGTGGGCGATGTGCCACAGCCAGTGTGTAGTTGAGACGGATGGAAAAAAGACGCCGAGGAATTTGCCGAAGGCAACGCAGACGGCGGCGATGGTGCCGGTCTGGATGACCAGAAAGAGCGTCCAGCCAAAGAGAAATCCCCACAAGGGTCCCAGGGACTCGCGCAGATAGACGTATTGGCCGCCGGCCTTGGGCATCATGGCAGCTAGCTCTCCGTAGCTCAGAGCGCCAATGATGGTCATGACTGCGGTAACCAGCCAGGCGCCGATGTAGAGCGCCGGGGAGTCAGTCCCGCGGGCGATGTCGGCATCCACGATGTAGATGCCCGACCCAATCATCGAACCGATGACGATGGCTGTGGAGCTGAAGAGGCCGAGGCTCTGCGCCAGCTTGGTCGGCTGCGCTGCCGCATTCGAATCTGAAGTGGGGGTGTTGTCCGGGGTAAGCACTTGAAGAGTGTTTTAAATGATTTGCCAGGTTTTGTCTTGGGTTTTCTCGATCGCGTGTCTCGATTTGAGACAGTTGTGACTCTTTCTGACACAGTTGAGGGCAAAATCAGCCCAGATCTTTAAGCCAGCGGCGGAATTCCGCGGCCGGATCGGGCGCATGAAAGATTGCTGCGGCGACGGCGACGGCGCTGGCTCCGGCCGCAAGGATGGCTGGGGCAGATGCAAGAGTGACGCCTCCGGCTGCAGTGAGAATGCGTCCCGGACCGGCGAGTTGGCGCAGGCGTCGAACGCCTTCAGTGCCGATTGGAGGAGTCGAGGTCTGCTTGGTAGTGGTAGCAAAGACCGGTCCGATGGCGAGGTAATCGGCCGGTCCTTGAAGAGCGCCGGGCAGGAATTCGGTCGACCCGCCGAATGAACCTATGATTCGGTCGGGACCGAGGAGCTGTCGGGCTCGCTCGGCCGAGACGTCGCCGGCGTCAACATGGACGCCGTCAAATTCAACTTGTTCAACCAGATCTACGCGATCATCGAGAATCAGCTTTACGTTTGGGGCAGGCAGCGCGGCGCGAAGTACAGCTGCGTCAGCGAGGATCTCCGCGTCGGAGCCGGTCTTGTTGCGGTATTCGAGAAGCGTCACGCCGGAGGCAGCGAGTTCGGTGCCAAGCCTGTGAAGGAACCCAGTGCGATTTGAGGAGGGAATGAAAGAAGAGTCGAGAATCGGGTAGATTTTCGGAAATGAAAACAGCATACGTTCAGGGTAGAACATGCGAGTGACTCGACAGCTCCGACTGTTCCCTATTCCCTGTTCCCTCGTTCCCTGTCTTTTCACATTTCGTCGGCCGATGGCCCGTACATGCCCGGAATCTTTGCGCCGAGGATGCGGAGATAGACGCCGAGTTGGGCGCGGTGGTGAATCATGTGGCTGAGGACGAGCTCGCGGAAGACCTGGTGGCGGGGCTGGTCGATCCACACCTGGCCGCCAAAGATGAACTGCCAGTGCTGGTCCCATTTCTCGCCAGTGGTGGCTGCGAGGGCGGCGTTTGCCTCGGGCAGCTTTTCTTCAAACTTCTTCAGCAGCTCCTCTTTTGTTGTTGGCGCGTAGGGATCCCACTTGTGGTCGGCTGCAAACTCGAGCTTATCGAGGGTGAGCGAGTGGATGGCCCAGTCGCCCGAGAAGTCGCTGATGTGACCGGCGAGGC
>JBEKCW010000081.1:0-25268 GCA_050014675.1 Occallatibacter sp.
GCTCCGGTGACTGGGAGAGAAGTTAGTCCAAAGGGCCGCGGTTTACCAGCGGAGGCGGCCGAAATAGGCTGATTTATCTGATACTTAGAGCCGTGAACTGGGTCACATCGCGGGGGTTCCGCGCGGCCATAGAATGAGACTCGTGAAAGCCGAAACGGAAAAGCCGGAGCAGCTCGCCTGCACGTCAATCGACCAGCGGATTGCGGAACTGGAGGCAAAACGGGCAGAGCTGAAGCAGGGCGGCGGCAAAGATCGTATTGAGCGCCAGCATAAAACGGGTAAGCTGTCGGCGCGCGAGCGCATTGCGCGGCTGGTGGATAAAGAGAGCTTTGAGGAGATCGGCCTGTTTGCGCGGCATCGGGCTACTTACTTCGGCATGGCCGGCAAAGAGCTGCCTGCCGATGGCGTGGTGACCGGGTGTGCGACGGTGGATGGCCGGCTGGTGCATCTGGCGAGCCAGGACTTTACCGTAGCCGGCGGCGCGGCGGGAGAAACCCACAGCAACAAAGTTGCCGAGATGATGGGCATGAGCATGAAGACCGGCAGCCCCTTCATCTTTGTCAACGATTCGGGCGGCGCGCGCGTGCAGGAAGGCATCGACAGCCTGGCCGGCTATGCGCGAGTCTTCTACAACAACGTGATGCTTTCGGGAACGGTGCCGCAGATTTCGCTCATCTGCGGGCCCTGTGCGGGCGGTGCGGCATACAGCCCGGCGCTTACCGATTTCATCATCCAGACAGAGCAGGCACGCATGTTCATCACCGGGCCGCAGGTCATCAAGCAGGTGACCGGCGAAGAAGTGAGCGCCGAAGACCTGGGCGGTGCGCGGTCGCAAATGCACTACTCCGGCGTAGTGCACCTGATTGCACGCAACGACGATCACGCCATTCAACTTTGCAAACGTCTGCTGAGTTATCTGCCTTCGAACAATCTTGAAGATCCGCCGCGCATGCCGTTCAACGCAAAGTTGAAGGACGACAGCGAGATGAACAAGATTGTTCCCGCCGACCCCAAGCAGGCCTACGACGTGAGGCTGGTGATTGCTCGCGTTGTGGATCACGAGGACTTTCTTGAGATTCAGCCGGGGTTTGCCGCCAATATTGTGATTGGCTTCGGGCGCCTGCAGGGGAGATCGGTGGGGATTGTAGCCAACCAGCCCTGCGTACAGGCTGGTTCGCTCGACATCGACGCCTCAGACAAGGCGGCTCGCTTTGTGCGCTTCTGCAACGCGTTCAACATTCCGTTGCTCACGTTAGTGGATGTGCCGGGATTTTTGCCGGGGGTGGAGCAGGAGCGCGGGGGCATCATTCGTCACGGCGCAAAGCTGCTGTTTGCGTATTCGGCGGCAACGGTGCCAAAGATTACCGTAGTGCTGCGCAAAGCATACGGCGGCGCGTACATCGCCATGTGCTCTCGCGGATTGGGGGCCGACCGCGTGCTTGCGTGGCCCACTGCGGAGATTGCGGTGATGGGCGCCGAGGGTGCGGCTGAGATCGTCTTCAAGCGCGAGATTGACGCAGCCGAAGACCAGGCGGCCAGGCGCAGAGAACTGGTGGAGGAATACCGCGAGACGTTCTCGAATCCATATGTGGCCGCGGGGCGCAGACTGGTTGACGACATTATTGAACCGGCGGAGACGCGGCGGGTGGTAGCGCAGGCGCTTGAGTCGCTGCATGGCAAGCGCGAGATGCGCCCGCAGAAAAAGCATGGGCTGATTCCGCTGTGACAGGAGGCCGGAAATGATCGGACGGAAGAAGGACCTATCGACGAACGCATCGGCGTATGCGCGGCTGAAGGAGATGGCCGAGCGCCAGGACGCGCTGGAACGCCAACTGGGTGCGCTTGCCTCCACGGTCGAGTCGCTGGAAAAGCGGCTAGCAGAACGGGGTGAGCCGTTGGTCTTCAGTGTCCACGAAGCCCCGCAAGTGCTGGCTGCGAACACGCCGGTTCAAGCATTGGGGAAGACACATGGCGTCAAGGCCGAAGTCAGGGCGGTAATTGCGGCAGCTGCGGCGGTGGCCGGCGAAATGGCCAGGGTGCGCAAAGTGCGCGCGTTGCCTGCTGTGCAGGATGCCGGAAGCGCGTGGTCGCAACAGGGCCGCGTAGGCGTGGTGAGTTCGCACAACGTGCGCTAGAGCGGCGCGGTGAGAAAAGATTTAACAGAAGGGAAGGATGCATTGAAGCTTCGCATCACCGTCGACGGAACAACCTACGAAGCCGATGTGGAAGTGGTGGACGAGGAAGAAGAGCTTGAAGAGGCGGAAGGTTCGCCGTATGACGAATCGACCTACGCGGTCGAGGAGCCTGACGCCGGCACTGCCGGAAACGGCAACGAATGCCGCAGCCCGGTGATGGGGCTGGTGATTCGCGTTGAGGTTGAGGCGGGACAGCAGGTTGAGGCCGGCCAGCGCGTAATGGTGCTTGAAGCAATGAAGATGGAAACCCACATTACAGCCCCGCGCGCATGCAAAGTGAAGTTTGTACATGCAGTGCCTGGCGACCCCGTAAAAGTAGACCAGTTGCTGATTGAGTTTGAGTAAAGGGCAGGAGATGAACTGCGCGCAGGACGAGCTGAAGAGAATTCCGGGCATCAAGTTTGTGGATCACGTTGCGATTGCCGTGAAGCAGGGCGAGCTTGAGGGCCAGGTGAACGCGTACAAGCTGGTGGGTTTCGAAGAAATTCACCGTGAAGAAGTACGCGGGACCGACCAGGTACGTGAAGTGTTGCTCAAAATTGGGGAAGGGCCGAATCTGATCCAGTTACTGGAGCCTTTGGCGCCGGAGTCGCCGGTGCAAAAGCTGATTGACAAGAACGGCGGGCGCGGTGGAATGGCCCACGTGGCGTTTCGCGTTGAGAATGCGCAGTGCGCCTACGAAGCGATGAAGGCAAGCGGGTTTCAGCTCATCGACAAAGCGCCGCGGCCCGGCTCACGAGGCACGACGGTGTTTTTCGTGCACCCCAAATCGCGCGCCGAGTTCCCCTTCGGATTTCTGATTGAAATGGTTGAAGACGGCTGCGAGTGCAAGGCCGCAGAAGCCGGAGAAGCGAGATGATGGTTGCGCCCCTGCTCGAAGAGTTCTCGCCGGTTACCACTGCCGAGTGGGAAGCGGCGATTGCACGTGACCTGAAGGGCGCGGACTACGAGAAAAAGCTGATTTGGCGCACCGATGCAGGGATCTCGGTGAAGCCGTATTACCGCGCTGAAGATCTCGCCGCCGTTGCAGGACTGGATGCGAAGCCGGGAGAATTTCCTTACCGGCGTGGAGCGCGGGCTGAGGCTGGATGGAAGATTCGCGAAGAAATTGAAGCGGCAAGCGCGGAGGAGGCCAATCGCGAGGCATGCGCGGCGGTGCACAGCGGAGCCGAAGAGATTGCATTCGTGAACGTGGCCGTGCGCGACAGGGCCGGGCTTGAAGTTGCGTTCGCTAATCTCGATGGAGTTGGAGTGCATTTTGAGTGCGCGGATGGCGCACTGATCTCTGCCCTGTTTGAGAGGTTCAGCCGGAAAGAGCATGCTTCGGATGGCGCGATCTCGACCGGATGCGATCCGCTCGCCGACGCAGATTTTGCGGCGCAGGCGATTACACAGACGCCGCATGGCTTTGTGCCGTTCACGATTGACGCCGCGCGATTCGAAGAGGATGGCGCAAACGCTGTGGAAGAGATTGGGCTGGCTCTGGCGGCCGGCGCCGAAGTGGTTGTCGAAATGGACGCGCGTGGAGTGAGTGCGGATCGAGTGGCGGCCGCGCTTGGATTCCGAATTGCGATCGGCGCGAACTTCTTCTTCCAGATTGCCAAGCTGCGCGCGTTCAGAATGCTGTGGGCGCGTGTTACAGAGAGTTTTGGCGGATCGGGCGATGCCGCGCAAACACATATTACGGCGCGAACGTCGCGCTGGAACAAGACAGTCTACGATTCGCACATGAACATTCTGCGCGCAACTACTGAGGCCGTTTCGGCAGTGATGGGCGGCGCGGACTCGATTGTGGTTGCAAGCTTCGACGAGTGCTACAAGGCTCCCGATGAGCCGAGCAAGCGGCTGGCGCGCAATACGCAGCTGCTGCTGCGGCACGAAGCGATGTTGGGGCGCGTAGCCGATCCGGGCGCGGGTGCGTATTACATCGAGATTCTCACCGATTCCATCGCGCGCGAAGCGTGGAAGCTACTGCAGGAGATTGAGGCAGGCGGCGGATTCAGCAAGCTGCGCGCTTCAGGCTGGATCGCGGGGAGACTGGCGCGGAACCTTACCGCGCGCGAGAAGGCAGTTGCAAACAGGAAGCGCGTGTTCACGGGAACGAATCTTTACGCGAACCCCGCCGAACACGTACTTGAGAATATCGATTTCGAGCGCATGAATGCGGGGCATCGTGGCGCGCGCATGTATGAGCAATTGAGGCTGCGGACAGAACGGCACGCGATGGCCGGCGGACGAGTGCCCCAGGTACTGCTGGCTGAGATTGGCGATGCAAAAATGCGCGGGGCGCGGTCGAATTTTGCGGCCAACTTTTTTGCGTGCGCAGGGTTTCGAACGACGGTGCGGCGATTCGACAGTGCTGCCGAGATTGCCGCGGCGGACGTCGATCTGATCGTGCTGTGCAGTTCCGATGCGGAGTACGAAGGGATTGCCGCCGAGTTGATGAGCGAGTTGACAGCGCCTGGCCGCGAGACGCCGGTGATTGTGGCGGGAAATCCCGAGAGCGCGGAGGCGTTGAAGGCGTTGGGCATTGCAGAATTTGTGCACATGCGCAGCAACCCGATTGAAGTGCTGACGAAGTGGCAGGAGAGATTGGGGATCAAAGACCAGCCTCTAGCTTCTAGCTGCCAGCTTTCAGCTTTTTCCTGACGGACCGAGGATTGTTGCTCTGTGAACGTAAAAGCTCAAGATGCTGAGTTAGCGATTGTGAGCTAGAGGCTATGAGCTAGAAGCCAGGAGCTGAATTTGCGGCCTGATTTTACAAAGATCGATTGGCGAAGCGAGGCGGAAGCAAAACCTGCAGGCGCGGCGTCGCATGCCGAAGAGTGGCTCTCGCCCGAGCACATTGCCATCAAGCCCTCCTATTCGCGCGAGGATCTTGAGGGCCTCGAGCACCTGGATTACGCTGCGGGTGTCCCTCCTTATTTGCGCGGGCCTTACAGCACCATGTACGCCATGCAACCATGGACGATTCGCCAGTATGCCGGCTTTTCTACGGCCGAAGAATCGAATGCGTTTTATCGCCGTAATCTTGCCGCGGGGCAGCGCGGGCTATCGGTGGCGTTTGACCTGGCCACGCATCGCGGATACGACTCTGACCACGAACGCGTAACGGGAGACGTGGGCAAGGCGGGCGTAGCCATCGATTCCATCCTCGACATGAAGATCCTGTTCGATAAAATTCCGCTCGACCGCATGTCGGTGTCGATGACCATGAATGGCGCGGTGCTGCCCATCATGGCGTTCTACATTGTGGCCGCCGAGGAGCAGGGCATCAAGCCCGAGGCGCTGAGCGGAACCATTCAGAACGACATTTTGAAGGAGTTCATGGTGCGCAATACCTACATCTATCCGCCTGCGGGATCGATGCGCATCATCGGCGACATTTTCCGCTACTGCGCTGCCCAGATGCCGAAGTTCAACTGCATCAGCGTAAGCGGATATCACATGCAGGAAGCGGGCGCGACCGCCGAGATTGAGCTCGCATACACGCTGGCCGATGGCCTCGAATACCTGCGCACCGGCGTCAACGCGGGTCTTGACGTTGACAGCTTTGCACCGCGCATCTCGTTCTTCTGGGGCATTGGCATGAATCCGTTTATGGAGATTGCCAAAATGCGCGCGGCCCGCATGCTGTGGGCGAAGCTGGTGAAGGGATTCGGCGCGAAAAATCCCAAGTCGCTGGCATTGCGCGCGCACTCGCAGACTTCGGGCTGGAGTTTGACGGCGCAGGACCCCTACAACAACGTGGTGCGCACGTGCGTTGAAGCCATGGCCGCCGCCTTCGGGCATACCCAGTCGCTACACACCAACGCGCTCGACGAAGCTCTCGCTCTTCCCACCGACTTCTCGGCGCGCATCGCGCGGAATACACAGATTTATCTGCAGGAAGAGACGGGAATCACGCATGTGGTCGATCCATGGGCAGGATCGTATTACGTCGAACGGCTCACCCACGAACTGATGCACGCGGCCTGGGAGCTGATTGAGGAGATTGAGGGTCTGGGCGGAATGGCGCGAGCCATTGAGACCGGTTTGCCCAAGATGCGCATTGAAGAGGCTGCGGCGCGGCGGCAAGCGAAGATTGACTCAGGACTCGACACCATCATCGGAGTGAATGCATACATCGCCGCAGAGGAGCCGCAGATTTCAGTTCTCGACATCGACAATGACGCGGTGCGCGATGTGCAGATTTGCCGGCTTGAGCAACTTAAGAGTGAGCGCAATGGCGATGCGGTGCGTGAATCGCTGGATGCGATCCATCAAAGCGCGCAGAGCTGCGAGGGAAACCTGCTGGAGCTAGCCATTGACGCGGCGCGGAAGCGCGCAACACTGGGCGAGATTTCGTCGGCGCTCGAAAGTGTGTGGGGACGCTACCAAGCCTCAACGCACACAGTCTCTGGCGTGTACGCGGCCGCGAGCATGAGCGACGAATTCAAAAAAGCGCGGCAGATGGTTGAGGATTTCGAAAAGGTCGAAGGGCGCAGGCCGCGCATCCTGGTGGCGAAGATGGGCCAGGACGGGCACGATCGCGGAGCAAAGGTGATTGCGGCGGCGCTGGCCGATATTGGATTCGACGTGGATATGGGACCGCTCTTCCAGACGCCTCGCGAAGTGGCGCGTTTTGCCGTGGAGAGCGACGTTCACGCGGTGGGAGTGTCAAGCCTCGCCGCAGGACACAAGACTTTGGTGCCGCAACTCATCGAAGAACTGCGCAAACGCGGGCGCGAAGACATTCTTGTGGTTGTGGGCGGCGTGATTCCGGCGCAGGATTACGAGTTCCTGTACAAGGCGGGCGTGGGGGGAATTTACGGCCCGGGCACGGTGATCACCAAGGCGGCGCAGCACATTGTTGAAGCGCTGAGCGCGAGCATGGTGGGCGCGCGGGGTTGAAACGCCAATGAAACATGCGCTGAGCGAACGGCGAGGAGTGGCGCTACCCGAAGCGCCGCGCGTTGAGAAGGTCCGCACAAAATATACTCGTGAACAATATGTTGAAGGAATCATCAGCGGTGACCGCGGAATGCTGGCGCGGGCCATCACGCTGATTGAAAGCGCGCGCGAAGCCGATCGCGAACTGGCCGGGCTGATTCTGGAAGATTGCCTGCCGCACAGCGGCAATTCGCTGCGCGTGGGCATTACCGGCGTGCCTGGTGGCGGCAAGAGCAGCTTGATTGAAGCGCTGGGCCGCTGCCTCGTCGAAGAGCGGCAGCAGAAAGTTGCCGTGCTTGCCGTTGATCCCACCAGCCAGATTTCGGGGGGCAGCATTCTGGGCGACAAGACACGCATGACTGCACTGGCCGCGAGCGAGAGTGCGTTCATCAGGCCCTCGCCCACGCGCGGAGCAGCGGGCGGCGTTGCGCATTGCACGCGCGAGGCGATGCTGCTGTGCGAGGCGGCGGGCTACAAAAACGTGCTGGTTGAGACCGTCGGCGTGGGGCAAACTGAGACTGCGGTGCGCGGGATGGTGGACTTCTTCCTCCTGGTAACTCTGGCAGGCGCGGGCGATGAGCTGCAGGGCATCAAGCGCGGCGTGATGGAACTGGCCGATGCCGTCGTAGTGAACAAGGCCGACGGCGCGAACGTGAAAGCTGCAGAAAAGGCGCGCAGCGAGATTGAAAACGCGTTGCACCTTTTTCCTCTCGCGGCTTCGGGCTGGACGCCGAGCGCGCTTACTTGCTCGGCGCGAACAGGCAAAGGGGTCAGGGAATTGTGGAGCATGGTAGAAGAGCACGCAGCGCTCACGCGCGGCAACGGCTGGCGACATGCGGCGCGAAATGAGCAGCAGCGGCAGTGGATGCTCGCGCTGATTGAGCAGGGCCTCAGGCAACACTTCGAAACCAATTCTGAAGTGCGAGAGCGAATGACGGCCCTGGAACGCGAGGTTGTCGAAGGGCAGACTTCGTCGTTCCGCGCTGCGCAAATGCTGCTGGATGTATATCTCAAGTCGAAGTGAGCAGGCTTAGTTTTTTCGCCCTTCGATAAGCGCTTCGAACACGTCGTCGAGCGCAGATTCCCACGAAGCGAGCTCGACGCCAAATCGCGCACGGAGTTTCTCGTTCGACAAAATGGAATTCAGCGGCCGTTTCGCAGCCGTGGGATACGCGCTGGTTAGAATCGGAGTGAGCTCTGGGGCTCTTGCGCCCAACAATTCTGAGGCGCGCGTAAAGATAGCTTCGGCGAATCCGAACCACGAGGTCGATCCCGAGCAAGTCGTGTGGTAAAGTCCTGCCCATGAGGCAGCGTCGCCGAATTTGCCGCCGAGAATTCCGGTGACGATGGAGTGCGTGGCGCCGGCAAGCTCGTTCGAAGTGGTGGGCGCGCCAACCTGGTCGTCGACGATGGAGAGCTGGTCGCGCTCCTGACCCAGGCGCAGCATGGTGAGCAGAAAATTCTTGCCGTGGGCGCCATAAACCCAGCTGGTGCGGAAGATCAGGTACCGGGCGCCAACGCCGGCAACCGCCTGCTCGCCGGCGAGCTTTGAAGCACCATACACGCTGAGCGGGTTGGGAGCATCAGACTCAACCCACGCGCCAGTTTTCGATCCGTCGAAAATGTAGTCGGTTGAGTAGTGGACGAACAGCGCATTCGATCGCAGACTCTCTTCGGCCATGATGCGCGGGGCCTGGGCGTTGACTGCATGAGCGAGCTCCGGCTCCGATTCAGCCCGATCGACGGCCGTGTAGGCAGCGGCGTTGAAAATAATGTCGGGTTTGATTTCGCGGATAAAGGCGCGAAGCTGCTCTGCTTTAGTGATGTCGACGGTGGGCAGATCGACTGCGGTAATGGAACCGGCGCCGGCAAAGCACTTTTTGAGCTCAACGCCGAGCTGGCCCGCCGAGCCGATGATGAGGATGCGCCGACTGCTCAAGGAATTTTCGAATTGATGATCGCCCAAGCGGGGTCTCCGAGTCTCGTTGAAGTTACCCTTTTCATTCTAGTTGCGAGGTCACCGGGTATGATCGACGTTCCCTGCAACGCGTGGCGCCGTGTGCCAGACAGTCGCCTTGGTGCAGTGTCGGAGATGCGCCCGGTCTATACGCCGGGCGTACCCCCCTCCCCCCTTAAGCGAGGTTAAGTGGTTTGTTTTCATTGGCCTGTACCTTTGATCTCCGGCTGCAACCCGCTGAAAACAAATAAGTTGTTGAGTAAGATCCTCATAAATAAGGAGTTACGGGCAGCCGTTTCGCCTCTCGAGATGCATTGCGACAGCGAGGCGGAACTGGTACTGCGACCATTGTGCAGGAAAGAGCGGAAATAGCCTGCAATCGGAGTGAAGAAAGTGAACGAGTGACGGCGTGAAAGCCGTGCTTCGCCTGAATTACCAATCCCTTACAATCAATATTGGAGATTAATGCCCGTGAATCGCGTGTACATGGACGCCAACGCCACCACGCCTCTGTTGCCGGAAGTGGTGGATGCGATGCGTCCTTACTGGATGGAAGTGTATGGCAATGCCTCGTCGATTCACAGGCAGGGGCAGGAAGCGCGCAAGGGGGTGGACCATGCGCGCGAGGTCGTGGCGCGGTTGTTCAACTGCCGCGAGGCCGAGGTGGTATTCAACTCGGGCGGCACCGAGGGCGACAACACTGCAATCTTTGGCCTGCTCAAGGCCGGCGATCACTTCATCACCACTTCGATTGAGCACTCGGCGGTGCTGCGGGCGGCAGATCGAGTGGCCGAACGCGGAGTCGAAGTTACGTTTGTGGGTCCGCAGGCAGATGGTTTGATCGGTCCGGAAGAGATCAGGCGAGCGATGCGGCCGAATACGCGCTTAATCAGTGTGATGCTGGCTAACAACGAGACGGGCGTGCTGCAGCCTGTAGAAGAGATCGCAAAGATTGCAGGCGATGCGGGCGCGTTCTTCCACATCGACGCGGTGCAGGGCGCAGGCAAGGTCCGGCTTGACGTGCGGCAGATCGGCTGCCACCTGATGTCGATCAGCGCGCACAAGGCGCACGGGCCAAAAGGCGTGGGCGCGATGTACGTGAAGCGCGGAACGCCGATTGATCCCTTGCTGGTGGGCGGAAGCCATGAGCGCAGGCAGCGCGCGGGCACTGAGAATGTGCCGGGCATTGTGGGCCTCGGCCGCGCGGCAGAACTGGCGATGGAGAGCCTGGAAGATGGAACCATCGATCGGCTCGCAAAGGTGCGCGACCGGCTCGAAGCGGGCCTGCTGAAAATTGAAGGGACGAGGTTGAATGGCGCGGGCGCGCCGCGAACGGCGAACACGACGAACATTACCTTCGACCAGCTTGAGGGCGAGGCGCTGGTGATTGCGCTCGATTTGAAAGGCGTTGCAGTGAGCGGAGGGTCGGCGTGCCACTCGGGCTCGACTGAGCCGAGCCATGTGCTGATGGCAATGGGCATGGACAGGCACGCGGCGTTGGCGAGTTTACGCTTGAGTTTGTTGAAGACGGCTACCGATGCGGATGTGGAGCATGTTTTGAAAGTGGTGCCTGAGGCGGTGGGGAGGTTGAGGGCATTAGCCCCGGTGGGGTAGGACAGCTATTAGCCCTCAGCTTTCAGCTATCAGCTCTTTCTGCATGAGAGCGAGCAACTACGGAGAGCGAGAAGATTAACTAGCGCAAGGACGAACTGAAAGCTGTATTTATGACTGAACACACCACCATCGCGGTAGCCATGTCTGGAGGGGTTGATTCCTCGACAGCGGCGGCGATGCTCGCCCATTCGGGCGTGACGGTCGTCGGCCTTACGCTGCAGCTTTGGGATCAGACGCGGCTCGCCGGCAAGCACGGGATTCCAGATGCACCGAAGGCCGGGCGCTGCTGCTCCATTGACGACGTGTACGATGCGCGCCGCGTTGCCGAACACCTGGGCATTCCCTATTACATCGTGAACCAGGAAGAGCGGTTCGAGCGCGACGTGGTGCGGCCGTTTGTGGATGAGTATCTCGCGGGGCGCACGCCGATTCCCTGCTCGCTGTGCAACAACCATTTGAAGTTCGACCAGTTGCTCAAGACGGCGCGCAGTATAGGCGCGGATAGAATTGCCACCGGCCACTACGCGGTGAACGAATTCGATGAGGCGCGTGGGCGATGGATTTTGAAGCGGCCGGCGGACCTGGGCAAGGACCAGACGTATTTTCTGTTTGGGCTGACGCAGGAGCAGTTGTCGAGGACGCTGTTTCCGCTGGGGCGCATGACGAAGCCGGAGGTTCGCAATGTTGCGCGCGAACATGGATTGCGGCTGGCCGAGAAGCCCGACTCGCAGGAGATCTGCTTTATTCCCGGCGGCGATTACAAGCAATTCTTGACGGCGTATCTCGAGGAGCAGAATGAGGCGATGCCCGACACCGCGGGCGAACTGGTTGCTTCAAACGGAGAAGTGATCGGGCAGCACGAAGGGATTTCGAACTTCACCGTGGGGCAGCGCAAGGGGTTGAAGGTGTCGTCGCCGTCGCCGCTGTATGTGTTGAATATCGATTCAGCGAACCACCGCGTGACAGTGGGCGCAGATGCCGAACTGGCGACGCGAACGCTGCGCGCGCGGCGGCTGAACTGGATCAGCGTTCCTGAACTAACGGCGCCGATGCGCGTGCGAGCGAAGATCAGGCACCGGCATGAGCCGGCATGGGCGACGCTGGAGCCGGCGGGTCCTGATGAGGTGGTTGCGACATTCGATGAGCCGCAGCGCGCAGTTACACCGGGCCAGTCGGCTGTTTTCTACGACGGCGACGAGGTGGTTGGCGGCGGGTGGATCTACTAAGGCAGCGGAGCTAGAGCGCCAGCGGATCGGCTATCTCACCCTAGCGACAAAAACAACAACGTCGCGAGGGTGGGGCACCCGACTGGTTGAGGGTATCGTTTTCCCAGGTCCCCAAATGCGAGGGACCTGGGGCACCCGGCATACTTTATTTTGACCAGGCTCCGTTCATCCGACGTCATTGTTGTTTTCGAGATATTCTTCGGGGACGTCGTCTTCTGGAAATTGGCGCGTTGTGACTTCAGCAACGTCAGGGTCTTTGGCGTTTTCAACCCCAGAAACGATGCCCGCTTCAAAAGCGTTGCCTTCTTCGACAAGTTCCTCGACGCTTTCAGTGTCTGCGTCGGGCGCATCGTGAATCTGCTGAATATCACCCGACTGCCCAGCTGAGTCGGATCCGGTTTCGTCTTGCCTCTTGCGATAGGGGTTGGTCATGCTCCTGCCTCCTGAAGCGGCCGTCACTCAAACCTAAGATGCCCTGAATGGCGATCATGGCTCGCAGAGATCATGAAAAGTATGAGCGGAGCGATCAATCACCTTTCGCACCCGCGAGATTTATCGCACGGCCCAGGCCATGCCGTCGGGGTTTCCGCCGGGCTGGATGTGCGCCACAATCGCAAGGCTCTTGAGGTCGATTACGGCGACATAGCCGTCGGGGCTGCAGGCCACAAATGCGCGCGCGCCGTCGGGCTCAACAAGAACGCCGCCCGATCCATGGCCGGTTGTAATGCGTTTAATCACTTTCCGCGACGCAACATCGATGACGACAAATTCGGGACCGGCGGAGATGAGCGCGAGCTTGCCGTCAGGCGTGAACTTGAGGCGGTTGGCGCGCTGCGCGTTGGCGTCGATCGTGGCCGTCACCTTTTTCTCATTCACGTCGATGATGTAGACCTTGGCATCGACCGGGCTCACCGTCCAGGCATGCTTCAGGTCGGGAGTCACGTCGAACCCTTCATTGCGTTCGCCCGCGGCGATGTTTGTCAGCTGCCAATCGCCTCCCGGAGGAAGAATCGGGCCCAGCGGCATTCCACCTGGCGGGCCTGACGGCGGCCCGGGTGTGCCTGTGCCTGGTGGCGGCGGCATTGGAGGGCGACCACCGGCTGGATACGTGTCGAACTTATCGAGAATCGTGACCGTTCCCGAGTTCACATTGGTGGTGATGATGCGGCGCGCGCCGGGGAAGACATAAATCATGTGGGTGCGGTTTTGGCCGATGCCCATGATCCAGTCGATTTTGCCCGATGCGGGATCATAACTGCCGATAGCCTTGGCGGCCTCAGCCGTGAACCAGACCTTGCCGTCCTGGAACATGAGTCCGTGAGGACCGCGCAATGCGCCCAGGTCGATTGGCGTGAGCTGCTTTTGCGCGACCAGGTCGATGGGCGTAATGGTGTGGAAGGCGCCGAAGCCGTAATTCGACACGTAAGCAGTTTTGCCGTCGGCTGAAGCGACGATCTCATGTGGGTCTTCGCCGACCGGGACGTGGCCGACAACCTGCAGCGTGGTTGGGTCGACGATGGCCAGCGCGTGATCGGTTTTGGAGAGAATCAGCAGCGCCGGTGAAGGCGTGGTTTGCGCGGCGCTTGAAAGAACCGCGAACGGCGCTGCAGCGAGGAGAATAAATGCGGGAAGCAACTTCACGGCCCGACCTCCGCGTTTGGGGATCCTAAACGAACATGCCCGAATCGCCCTTGCCCTCGACGGGCGGCTTTGGACCGGGCGACTGGGGTGCGCGCATGGTTTCAACCACGGCCCTCAGCCAGGCCATTACGCCGGTGATCTGACGCAGGGGCTTGGTCACGACATCGTTCACAATTGCTCCGGCGTGGTCGGCCTTGTCGAGCGCCGATGTGACCATGAAGTCGATGCGGCCGGCCTGGTGGCGCGCGCGTTCGCTAATTTCGGTCACCGTAGTCTGGACGTTGTTTGTCTGTTCGCGAAGGGCGTGAGTAAACGCGGCCAGATCGTCGGTGGTGGCTTCGATCTTTGGCCCGACACGGACCAGCAGCTCGTGACTGTCGGTGAGGAGCGGGGTGATTGAAGAGCGGATTTGATCGATGTCTTCGCGGACTGCGATGGCTGCTTTGCGGACGCCTACCAGGATGGCGAATAGCAGGATGACCTGGAGAAGTAGGGTGACGCCGACAACGGCGGCCACAACGATTTGGAGGGATTGAGGGTCGAAATGTGGCATTTTAGTGGTCTCGCATTAAAGGGCCCACGGCAGTGCTTCGGTTTTGTGAGTAAACGCCCGCCGCAAAGCCAAGGGAAGCATAGAGCTTACAGCTAAGGGGCGGCAAGCGGCAAAGGCACGAAAACGTAAAGAGGAGCGCCAGAAATACAGCTCGCCCCGCGAGCCGGGACCGGGCAATTCAATTTCAAACGGGCTTTGCCGCCTGGCTGACTGTGAGCCTGGACCAGCCATGAAACGAAAGGCCAGCCACACGCAGAAGCTGGCGGCCTAAACGCCGGCGAGCCCAGGCAGCAAATCCAAGCGGTAGCAAACACCTGCCCTGTTCCCCGAAGCACAAAGCGGGAAATAGGACTGCAGGCGAAAAAAGCGCTACTACTCGTGGACTTCGTCTTCAGGGGTGGAAACGGTAGAGCGGTAAGCCTCACGGCCTGCGTCGACTGCCGCAGATACGCGGCCAGTCTGCTCGGCAACCAGGTTCTTGCCGCGCTCTACAAACTCCTCCCACTGCGCGCGCCCACGATCGACCACCTCGCGGCCACGGTCGACATAGTCGCTCACCTGCTCCTTGCTCTTGTCCACAAGAACGCTTACGCGTTCCTTGCCTTTTTCCACGATTTCCGCTTTTGGGGGCATAGAGAATACCCAGGATTGCGCCGATGCTCGCGCCGATACCCAATCCTGCCAATAACCAAGCCACGCTGGAATTGTTGTCTTCTGCCATAATGATGGACCCCTTTCATTTCGTTACAAGAATAACTGAGGGAATCAAATCCCCTCCAGTGTAACGCAAATCGATTACGAGGCGTTGTAATGCTCTGGGCGCGCAATGCGTTGGCAGGCCGCCGGCGATTCGGTGCTACGAGCCGCTATTCGGATTTTTTCAGGCAGGCGTCTGCCAGGATCTCGGCAAAGTGCAAGGCCACGCGGCCGGAAAGCTGATTGATCTGCTCGCGGCAGCTGAAGCCGTCGGCGGCGATGATGGTTTGAGCGCTGGAGGCTTCGATGGCAGGCAGCAGTCCCTGGCTGGCAATGGTTTTCGAGACGCCGACCTTGGCAGCCTCAAAGCCGAAGGGGCCGGCCATGCCGCAGCAGCCGGCCTCGATCAAGCTGACGCTGGCGCCGGTCTTTCCTAGCAGCGCGATCTCGTTGGCCGGGCCGCCGAAAACGGCCTTGTGGTGGCAGTGGCCGTGCACAAGAATCTGCGCTCCGGTGAGATTGCCTGCGGGGAAATTGGGCGCGCGCGCAGCGAGGAAGTCTGCCAGCAGCCAGACGTTTTGGCTAAGGCGGCTGGCGCGGGCGTCGTTGGGAAAAAGCTCAAGCAGTTCGTCTTTGAAGACGCTTGCGCAGCTGGGCTCGAGAAAGATGAAGGGAAGGCCGGCATCGATCTCAGGCGCCACGCGGGTAAGAACGTTGGCCAGGTAGGAGCGCGCTGAGTCGAGCAGGCCGAAGTCATAAAGTGGACGGCCGCAGCAAATATGGCCTTGGGGCGTTTGTACGTTGAATCCGGCGGCGGCGAGCAGGGTGTCGGCGGCGGCAAGCGTGGCGGGGTGGTAGTAGTTGTTCCAGGTGTCGGGCCACAAGAGCACCGAGGGTCGTGGATCGTGATGCGTGGCCTCCCAGGTCCCCAAGCGCGAGGGACCTGGGGCACCCAGTTTTGTGGAAGAGCGAGATTTCTGGAAGCTCTTTGGCGCCAGGCGCGGTAACTGACGCTCGGCCCCCACACCGGCGATGCGCTTGATGATCGGGCTGGTAAGCGGGCCGGTGAGCAGGGCGTTGGTGAGCGCGGGTGTGAGCGAGCCGTAGCGCGCCAGCTTGTCGGCGAAGCCGAAGATGTAATGGTGGAGCGGGTGCAGGCGGCCCTTATAGCGCTGGGCCAGGAACTCCGACTTATAGGCGGCCATGTCCACCTGCACCGGGCACTCCGATTTGCAGGCCTTGCAGCTCAGGCAGAGGTCGAGAGCTTCGTTAACTGCGTCGCTCTTGAAGCCCTCGGATTGGAGTGAGCCGGCCAGCATCTCCCACAGCAGGTGAGCGCGGCCGCGGGTGGAGTGCTGCTCTTCGCCGGTGGCGCGATAGCTGGGGCACATGACGCCGCCCACGGTGTTGCGGCAAGCGCCTACGCCGACGCAGCGCTCGGTGGCGCGGGTCATCGAGCCTGAGTCTTTTGCGAAAGCGAAGCTGGTCTCCCCGGTCCCCAAGTGCGAGGGACCGGGGGCACCCAAATTTGCGGCAAATGGGGGACCCATTTCTGTGGAGTGGCGCAGATTTTCGACTGGATCGTAGACGCGCACCGCGTCGCTCAGCTTGCCGGGATTCATGCGGTTCTCGGGATCCCAGAGATTCTTGAACTCGCGAAAGGCCTCGATGAGCTCCGGTCCAAACATTTTGGGTAGCAGAGCCGCTCGCGCCTGGCCGTCGCCATGCTCGCCGCTAAGCGATCCGCCAAACGAAATCACCACGTCGGCGGCGCGTTCAATGAACTCCCTGAATTTTTGAATGCCCTTTGGAGTTGCGAAATCGAAGTTGATGCGCATGTGCACGCAGCCCTGGCCGTAGTGGCCGTACATCGGACTGCGGTAGCCGTATTCCGCCATCAGCCTGGTAACGGCACGCAGATAGTTGCCCAGTTGCGCAGGCGGAACGGCGGCGTCTTCCCATCCCTCCCAGCGGTCGGGTTCGCCGGGCACAAATACCGTGGCGCCGAGCGCGGACTCGCGCACGTGCCAAACGGACTTCGCCTCTTCGGGCGAGCAGATGTGGGCGACAGGCCTCGTGGGCCACGATTGCGAGGCGCGCGCAATTTCTTCGGCTCTGGCTTGCACTTCTTCTGCCGACCACGCGCCCATTTCAACCAGCAGAAAACCTGATCCGGGAGGCAGACCGTCGAGCTCTTTGATCGCCAGGCCTTTGCGGCGCATGAAGTCAACCAGCAGATGATCGAATCCTTCAAGGCCGATGGGCTTGTGCTCGAGCGCCAGAGGAACGGCGTCGGCGGCGGCAAAAGCGTCGTCGAACCCCAGCACGGTAAGTAAGCGGAAGGGCGGGCTGGCGGTGAGGTTGAGGGTCGCAGACACGATGTTGACGCACGTGCCCTCAGAGCCAACCAGGGCGCGTGCGACGTGGAAGTTGTTCTCGTGCAGAAGCTGGTCGAGGTTGTAGCCGGAGACGCGGCGGGGAATGTTGGGAAACTTTTCGCGAATGAGAGACGCGTAACGGTGCCGGATGAGCGCGAGACCCGCGTAAAGTTGACCAACGCGGCCGCCGCCGCGAATCAGCGCCTCAATCTGCTCGGGCGGGGTTGCGCCCACCGTTAGACGCGTGCCGTCGTAAAGAACAATATCGAGCGTTTCAACATTGTCGACCACTTTGCCGCCCAGCAGGCCATGCACGCCGCAACTGTTGTTGCCGATCATGCCGCCGAGGGTGCAGCGCGAGTGGGTGGCTGGATCGGGCGCGTAGGTGAGGTGGTGCTGTTCCGCCGCATCGCGCAGCCGGTCGAGAACAATGCCTGGCTCGACGCGCGCTATCTTTGCTTCGGCGTCGATGGAACTGAGCGCGTTCATGTAGCGCGAGTAGTCAAACACCACGGCCACGTTCACGCATTGGCCTGCGAGGCTGGTTCCTGCGCCCCGAGGCAGCACGGCCGCGCCCACCTGGCGGCAGGCGGCCAGCGCAGCTTCAACGTCGGCAGCGTCGCGCGGAAAGACGACGCCGACGGGGATCTGGCGGTAATTCGATGAGTCGGAAGCGTAGAGGGCGCGCGAGCCTGAGTCGAACCGGACAATGTCCGACGAATTAGGGCCGCGAAGAGATCTCTTAAGCAGGGATTCGAGCTCACGGTGGGCCGAGAATCGCTCATGGCCCAGCGGCGCGGAATTTGACAGGATAGAAAACACTGTAGAGCTCACGATGCAATGGTAGCGCGAGAACCGGGGCGGTCAAAGCTTGTCAGCGTTCGGTCTGCTCGCGGAGACGCCAGACGCCGACGATCGACTTTCCAAGTGAGTGAAAGAAGCACGGATCGAGGACGCGCGAAACAGGAATGACCCAGCGATCCCAGACCTGGAGCTGCGCCCTGGTTGGCATGGATTGACGCAGGAGCACCCGGTTGGCCAACGATAGAAGCAGGCCCGCGCAATCAAGATAGAAGAGCTGCTCGAGATGGAGGACAGAAGGAGTGATGCTGCGACACATGGCCTTGTTGTATCGCCGGAAATGCCCGATTGCGGCATCGAAGGGGGTAAACAGGCTTTGGTGAGCGGGTGCGAGAACCACGATTCTTCCGCCCGGGCGCAGAATCGATGCGGCACTCTCCAATTCTTCGCGATCGTTTTCGATATGTTCCAGAACGTCGATGTAGATGATGGTGTCAAAGCGCTGGCTCGGTTCCAGGCTTTTGATGGTGCCGGCGACAGGCTCGTATGGACGCGGGCTTTTGATCAGCGAGAGGTTCTCGTTCATTTGACCCACAAGCTGCGCATCGGGCTCCAGACAGACCCATCGGCCGTCTCCGCCCCGATCGAGGAAACGCGTATTCGATCCGATTCCAGCGCCCACTTCGAGAACGTCACCGGCGATGAACGGCCGCACCCGGCTCGACCAGTACGCCTTCCAGTTGACGACGTCCGCGAACAGATCCAGTTCCGATCCTACATATTTGAAATCAGTCATTGTGGTAAACGTCCTTGAATCCGTCAATGAACAGCTCAAAGTCGCGGAGCGGCACAAAGCTGAGGTTGATTCGATTGGCGAGGAACGCGAATGTGAAGCTGGAGGCGATGGTGACGCACTGAATGAGAATGATGGCCAGCGCTCCGATTGAATAGGTGGCCCAGCCGGGAATGGCCCGATTGGTGAAGGATCGGACGGCGATGACAGCCACAATGCCCGCGGCGGCGAGCAACGAACCGATCAGCGACCCGACCAGCAGCCTTACGCCCACCACATCTCCGAAGACTGAGATCGCGCTCATGCCATGCGCGGTAAGGGCCACAAAGTTCATCTTTGATTTTCCGAAAAACCTGCGTCCACGCGGGATGGGAATGGTGGTCAACGGAAGGCCGCAACGAAAGACCGCGGCGGCGTAGTGGTTCCACAACTCTGAAGTGACTACCAGAGTGCGCAAATATTTCGAGGGTAGAATGCTGAAGTTTCCCACCTGCACCCTGACGCCGGTAAGCATGTAATGAAGCCGTTTATAGATTTGATAAAACAGGCGAAAAGTAAACGATTCGGTCCGCCGGCTGCGTTTGGCGAAGATCGCAGTTTTGCCGGTGAAAGCGCGGATCAGGTCCAAAGCGCCTTCAGCCGTATCTTCTCCGTCGCCATCCATCACCAGGACGGCATCGCAGGGCATGGCCGAGTGAATGTGGGCGAGACCGATGGCGATGGCGCGCTGGTGGCCGAGGTTGCGGCGGAGACGAAGGACGCGGATATTCCTGATAGCCAGGTAGCCAGACGAAAAGTCCGCCGCGGGACATTCCTCAGCGGAGCCGTCGTCGACCAGCAGGATTTCAACGAGATACGGTTGCGACGTGAGCGCCCGATCGAGGTGACGGACGAGCTCAGCGGCGGAAGCCCAGTCATCGCGAAGGGGAATGAGCACAACGACGTTCGGCCGAGACGTTTGTGGCGAGTCCGCAGCCATTCAGCGAAGGTCTCCTTTTCTGAATCAGGCTTCTCGCATTGTAATGCCGCAAGCTGGCAAAAGCGCCTTGCGTTCAGGACTCAGCCGACAGTATCGACTTGGGCCGGCTGTGCCGCCGCAGTGCTCACTCCACCGAGTAGCTTGTTGACGACATCGGCGGCCGTGTAGGTGGTTGCGCCCGGAGCCAGAAACTGCGCCACGGTGTTCAGGTCGTCGCCTACGGTCACCAGCGCCGGCTCGGTCGCGCCCGCGCTCCGTATCTGCGCTTTGCCCACGTTGGCCATCAGCGCGTTGCACAGGCATTTGCGGCCCGTTGTTTCTTCGATCGCGCCACCCTTGGCCACGTAGCTGTCCGGTGGTTCGGCTGAGCAGCGATAGCCTTGTCGGCCTTCGGGTGTCGCATAGGCCTCGCGCAGAAAGCCGAGGTCGCACAAGCGCGGCCTTGCCTCATAGACAGCCGGGTTTGACGAAGTTCCATCCAACTGCGCCACCTTGAATGGAAAACCGGTAGGCGACGCCAGCGGATCGGTGAAGACCTCGCCTTGCGTCGCGGAGGCCCGCGCAAGCAATTCCTTCTTCAAGTCGTCACGCAGTCCCGACTCCTCACTGAATGCGAACGCAGTGCCCACCTGCACGCCGGCCGCGCCTTCTTCGAGCGCCTCGCGCAGCTTGCTTGGGCTCCCATAGCCACCCGCAAGCCAGAATGGAACCGCCAGCGCGCGCAGTCCGGGAAGATCCACGCGATCGCGCTCGCCGTACACGGGCTCGCCCGCCGCGGTCAGTTGTAGCTTTCCGCGCGGAGGCGCGTTGTGGCCGCCGGCCGTGGGGCTCTCAATAACGAATCCATCTACTTTGCCTGAAGCGCGCCGCAACATGGTGGTAGCCAGCGTATTCGACGACACAATCGCCAGGAATTTGGGCCGAGTCAATTTTGGAAGCAACCCCTCGGCGTAATCCGCTGGGTCGAAGCGCATCTTTGTATCAGCTTCCGCCGGCGCGCCGGTCACGCTGAGCTTGTACTCCGCTGAACACTGCGCCGCATACGCGTCGAGAACGCCGGGAATCATCAGTGGAATGCCCGCGCCCATCAGCACGCAGCCTACACCGGCCAGCATCGCCCCGTAGATCGACGCCAGGTGCGGAATCTGAACCTTCTCGAGGTAATTGATTCCCACCGGATTGTCGTGCCCTTCGCGCGCCAGAAAGACCTCAACGAAGTTGGCCACCATGCACAGCTCTGACAGTTTGCGCGGTTCGTTCTGCTGGTGCATGGGCGCAAGCCGATACGGCGCGTCTGCCGATTTGCCACCGGGGACAAAGTACTCATCCCACACGCGGCGCGCCATCGCCCGAAACGGAAAAGCATCGAGGCCGTGGCGCATGGCCCCGTCCTTGTCCCCATCGTTGAGGCGGCGCACCAACAGGGCGTCAAGCGCGGTGCCCGATACAACGCCGAGTTGCCCGAGGCGCGAAACGGCCTGCGCCAGGCGCCAATTCGACACACCGACGCCCATGCCGCCTTGAATAATGCGTGGAAACTCAAACACTCTAGGATTGTTCCACACTTTGGCCAGTTTGGGATGTGAGGAGTGACCATTAATGATCAATAGTGATCAATGCCTCGCGGCGGGGGCTTTTTGAGCCGCGGGTTGGCTTACCGCGACGGCCACTCCTGAACCACCAGGCCCAGGTTGTTGAGGTCCCGGATGGCAGTTTCGAGGTTGCGGCGAACCTGCGCGCGATCTTTGGCAGGAGCCTCAGGCGATTCGGCGATGGCGATTACGCGGCCGTAGTGCCATGCGCCTGCGGGGATGGCGACGATGGCATGGTCGAGGTCGGCGGGGCGCAACTGCAGTTCCTGGCGGCGCGCGCTCACCGGCCGCAGCAGTGTGCCCTGACCGACGGTGCTGGTATTTGCGTCGGCCTGCAAAACGCGCAGTGTGATGGTGCTGGGGCCGACGACCAGGAAAGGATTTACCCATTGCGAGGGGTCGTGAATGTCAATGTACAGGCTCTTGGTGGGCAGGGGAATCTGGTTGAGTTGCGCGCGGTCCAGTTCAAGCTGGGTTTCCTGCGCCTGGGCCTGGTGCTCGGCCTTGACCGCGTTTTGCGCTACTCCTTCAACGGCGCGCTCTTCTTTGCGGCAAGCCACCAGGGCGATGGGAAGAAGCAGCCCGATCGCGACGATTCCCTTGATTTTGCTGCGTAAACTCACAGGTTTAAGGATATCAGGGACGGTGGGCGGTGAACGGTTTCCCACCCTTGCACGATGTCGCCGTGGAAGGATGGGGCAACAAATGCTGTTATTGGGGTAGCAGCGCGTGGGCGATGGAGTCGAGGACGCCGTTGAGGAAGTTGATGGACTCCGACGCTGAGTAGCGGCGCGCGATTTCGAGCGCCTCGTTGATCACGATGGGGAACGGCGTTCCCTTGAAGCCGAGCATCTCTGCAACAGCCATGCGCAGCAGATTGCGGTCAACGGCGGGCATGCGGTCGATGCGCCAGTGGCGGGAGTGGCTGGCCAGGAGCTCGTCGATCTTCGTCTGCTGGTCGATGGCGACGCGAAAAAGGTCTTCGGCAAAGCCACGCACTTCCGGCTTGACCTCGTCGGCGGCGAGCCAGAAGGTGGCGCGAACCTCATCCGGCGTCTGCTTGCCCTGGTCGGCCTGGAAGAGCATTTGCATGGCAATTTCGCGGGATTTTCGGCGAGTTCCCTGGGTCAAGAGCGGCCGCCTTCATTGAGTTTTCGTTTCAGGCTCACCATCTCAATGGCCGCGGCTGCAGCTTCGAAGCCTTTGTTGCCGGCCTTGATGCCGGCGCGATTGATGGCCTGCTCAAGATTCTCGCAGGTCAAAACGCCAAAGCTGTGGGGAATGCCCGTCTCCTGCTGCGATTGGCCAATGCCGCGCGCCACCTCGTTGTAAATAGCTTCGTAGTGGGCGGTTTCTCCGCGCAGCAGGCAGCCGAGCGTGACGATAGCATCCACTTTGCCGCCGTTCGCAATATCGCGGGCTGCCGCGGGGATTTCCCACGCGCCGGGAACGCGAACGATTTGAATATCGGCGCGCGAAGCACCGCTGCGCAGCAGGGCATCGAGCGCGCCATCCAGCAGGCGGTCGGTGATGACCGCATTCCAGCGCGCTACCACGATGGCAAAACGCATCGCTGCGGCGGAGAGATCGCCTTCGAAGGCGATGGGCTTGCCCTTGATGGGATTGGTCCACGCCCAGAAGCTGAATTTGTGGCCAGGCTCAGGCTCTACGGTGAAGAGGCGCGATTTCCAATGGGTTTCCGCAATGGTGGTGAGGTGCGAAGCGGCATCGCCCGCCGCGTTGGCGCGGAGCCACGACTCTGCTGCCTGGTAAACGGAGTCGAGAGAAGTGACTTCAATGAGCAGATCGGCAGTGGAAGGGAACTGGCCGAGAACAAACTCAAGATTGCCGAGCGAGGCCAGGAATGAAGCTCCGCTGGAGTCTGCTTCCACCCATCCCGCGCCGCGTTCAAAGCCGAGAGCAGCAAAAAAGCTGGCCAGCCGTTCATAGACAGCGGCGCTCGCAGCGGGACGCAGAATTGTGATGGCTTTGATCACGTATTAATTCTATCTGGTGGGCGGGGCTCAAAAACAATTGGGGCCGGCGTGTGGCCGGCCCCAATCTGCTTACGCTGATCGCATGCCAGTTATGTTGTACTGCGCGGCTTCACGAATATGGCAGTGGCGGGAACAATGGTTCCGCTCCCGGTGTAGGTGCAGCCCGCATCCACACCGCCGGCCGAGGGTGGTGTGCACGACGGAATATTCGGGCTGATCTCCAGCGTGTCGGCCTTCGTGGGGCTGCTGGTGACAAGCGGCACGCTGATGTAGTGAATCTCGTTGTCGCCCTCAGTTGAGACGAAAAAGAGAGTGTGATCGGGCGTGAAGGCGCCCGCCACGGGCGCGGTGATTACCCCGCAACTGGTGCAGCTGGGGCTCTCATTCAAGGTCACAGAACCCGAAGTTCCGGGGCCGGAACTGGCGGGGAGATAGTAAGGTAACACAGCGTTGGTGGTCGCCGTGGTTGAAGCGGGCGAGTAAGTCACAAACGCGATGTTCGATGAAATAGTCAGCGCGCCGTTGACCTGCGGGATCGATCCGACCACCACCTGGTTCGCTGCGGAAGCATCCACGCTGGTGATGTTGGTTTGAGTGTAGTCTGGCTTGGTGCCGCCGCCGTTAATGAGCAGCGGGTTCATGGTTTCCACGCCGGTGGCGGAGTTGGTGGTTACGCTGCATTCCTGCGGAGCGGCAATGCCGTTGCTTTGCGTCTGTCCGAGTGGAATTGGATCGAGAATGTCGTTGATGGTGATGGAGCCGCCGGCGTTGGCGGTGGCGCCAAGAATGTGCGCGCCGTCAACGGTGGTGCTCACAATTTCAGACTGAACCGTTTGCGAATCACCCTGCGGATAGAAGTGGACCGAGGCGTTGTTGCCCACTGTGCCAGTGGGGCACCAGGTATGCGCGGTGGTGGGTTCGCCGCTGAAGTAGGCGCCGACGCTGGGAATCATGATGGCGGGAGTCTGCTGCATGATGGGCATGGCGGTGTTGGGTGCAGCGTTGCACGGCGTCAGGGCGCCGGCCGGCAGCGGTGGGCTTGGCGGCAGTGCATCGACCGTCCAGCCCGTGTTGTTGTTGTACACGTAGAGCGTGTCTGTGTGGCCGGTGATGGGGTTGGCTACCGAGCCGCAACTCGGGTTCGCAGAGGTATTGAGCTGCGAGTTGTCGTAGATGTAAAGAGTCTGGCCGTCCGGCGTCCACTGCGCAGCCGCGCCCATGCCGCCAAAGGTGATAGGCGTGCCGCCCGCTACCGGGTAAAGGTAGAAGAGGTGCCGCGCCTGGTCGTTGATGAGCAACACCGTGTCGGATGGTGAAACGGCCAGAACAACGCCGGGCGCGGTAGGGTCAGTCTTGCTGATTGCGTCGCTGGCGGTGCTGATGGACATGAGCTCACGGGCAGAGCCGAGGTAAAGACTCTGTCCGGTCCTATCCATGGCAATGGAGTTGGGCACATAAGGCAAGCGGATGCTGGAGCTCACCGCGCCGGTAAGCAGTTGAACGGGGACAACGTACTGCGAGTTGCCGGGAGCCGCGAACCATGCATAGTCGCTCGCCGTGCCCGGGACGGTGAGCGACACGGGATTGGACGAGATGGCAACCCCGGTTGCGTTGAGCCCGATTTCGTTAATGGGCGCAGGGTTGCAAGCGGGGGGCTGGCAGATGGCGTTGATTGAGGCCGTTCCCGGGAACTCAGTCGAGATGGATCCTGCCGCTCCGACCGCGATATCGATGGGATCGGTTGACTGATAGGTCAGGTTCAAGCCGGTAAGTGTCTGGCCGTTGGTGTCGATCACCGTAGTGGTCACTCCCTCGGGCGCGCCCTGGGCGACTGTGCCCGAAGTTGTGCCGTTGGCGAGGGTTACGCTGATTGAGGCCGGCGGGCAAGTGGAGAAGTAGCCGGCTGAGGAGCCC
>JBEKCW010000082.1:0-14701 GCA_050014675.1 Occallatibacter sp.
AGGCCCAGGCCGAAAGAGAACGCCAGGCCCGCGTCATTCTTGGTGATTCGGAACGCCAGGTCGCGGAGAAGTTTGTAGAAGCCTCCAGAACTTATGCCAACGATCCCGTCGCATTCCATTTGCGGGGCATGAACATGCTCTACGAGGGGTTGAAACAGAACTCCACGATAGTCATCGTTCCTAGTTCGGCTATCGAAACCATGCAATTGGGCGGCGTTGCCGGAATGGCCGCTCTGACAATGGGGATCGGCCAGGATCGGGTGACCAAAGAAAACGTATCGAGAGACGGTAGCGCCTTAACCGCGGGCCATCCAGCAATGGATGAGATGGCGCTCCATCTTGCCACGCCTGCAAATGGGCGAGCGTAGGTTTCCGGCTGTCAGATAACTGCTTTGGCCAGGATCGCATCAATCGCACGAGTACTTCGGTTGCGTTAGCGCCCCAAATGATCCCCAGGGAATGGAGCACGCACAAGTGAATGTGAACCAACTCGACGAGTCAACGCAGGTCGTTGTTGTGAACGACAAGAGCCTTCTGGCAATGGACGAAAGCATTGGTCAGCGTGGCGCGCGATCATCCGCTTCAAAGTACGGCAGAGTCGGCAAATAATGGCCGTTACCGTTCTCACTGTGTCAGGTTAAGGATGAGGATCAGGGGCACCGATGAGCGATCCAACCATTCAATTCAGAGCCCGCGACTAAGACTCTTTTTGAGTAGCGCTACCGACTTTCGTGACCGTGGCGATCTATGTGTCCGCCTTGATGGAAACGGTTATGTACCATGCCTAGCCCAACGAAATAAAAGGCTACTCCCAAGGCAAGTAGAAACAAGGTCAATGCAACTTTGAACCCGGTTGACCTTTCCGCTTCAGGGAATTTCGTATTTGAATTGGTTGTCATCTGAGCTACTCTCCACCACGAAATGCGACAGTCAAGGCGCAGACAGTCACGCGCTAAGGCTTCATACGCGGCATGCATTAACGATGGCATCAAGATGAACGCCATACAGTATCATTTTGAACAGTCTCGCGGGCTGGAGCGTGGCCACGTTGGTAACCATGGCAGCCCGGGTCCATTCACGTAGAATGATCTGACGAGAGCCGCAGAGAGTATCAGTATTGGCGGAATTGGAGCGGGGTCCTTAGTATTTTCATTTGGCCTTTCGCTGCACTGACAATCAAACTGGTACAAAACATCGGGCGGACCAAATTCATTACAGGTGAATCCAACCCGCGTGAATGAGTGTGAGAGACCCCACTGCAACCAATACCCAGAGAAGAACCCCTTGCAAGAGCGGCCGAATTCCCACTTCACGGAGAACTCTCATCGATAACCCCGTGCCAATCAGGTATAGCGTGACGGTCAAGCCGATCACGCCCTGTTCGGTTGCCAGCCCCTCCATAACGTGGAGCACAAGAACGATCGGTCATTGAACTGGGATTCGCAGGACCGCCAGATGCAACAGGTGATGCTGCTCGGCATGCAGCAGATTTCCTTCAGGACTCGCAGCGGCATCAAGCAGCAATCGTCCCAGTTCGGCCTCGTCTGGCATCAATTCATCCAGAGAGAAAGTGTGAATCGGGGGATGAGCCGGCTTGAGGCGCATGCGCCGGCAACGGTTTCTGGTTACGGCATAAAGCCAAACGGCAAGAGCATGCGGGTTCTGAATTTTGGCCAGGTGCCCGAGGGAGCGAAAAAGAACTTCCTGCATGGTATCTTCGGCGTCCTGCGGGTGGCCGCAGACCTTCATGCTGAAAGAATAAACAGTGTTCTGAAGCAATCCGATCTCTACCAATGCATGGCCCAGATAGCTCAACTTCGATTCCTTGCCGTAGCACTTCTTGTACAGCCGCGCGTCGGCGTCGGTGGTCGATGCGTGCGTCTTGTTTGATCGCTTCTGACCGTGAAAATCTCCCCTGTCGCCGTCATCGGACCCGTCCTTCGAGCGAAAGCTCTTCTGCGAGGCCCACGCCTGAATCAGCGTGCCATCCACGGTGAAGTGCTCGTCGCTCATAAAGCGTCTGGCATGCTTGTTCACTTCGGCAAAGAACTGCTGCGCCACTTCGGAAGTCAGCAGCCGGTCACGGTTCTTGGAAAACACCGCATGGTTCCACACCGCGTCGTCCATGCCAAGGCCCACAAACCAGTGGAACAGCAGGTTGTAGTCGATCTGCTCAACCAGCAGCCGCTCCGAACGCACGGAGTAGAACACCTGCAGCAAAAGCGCCCGCAGAATGTACTCCGGTGCAATCGATGGACGGCCCGAGTCGGCGTACAACGCATCGAACTCCGGGCTCAACGTCCGCAATACCGCATCCGTCAACTTGCGAACTGCACGCAATGGATGCTCCTGAGGCACGCGCTGCTCCAACGATATATAGCTGAACATCCCGTCCTGATCCCGCTCGTCTCCACGCATGTCTTTTAGACGAATGAAAGCTAACCACTGACCCAAAACGGGTACCTATTTCAACAAGTTCCTAGAATCTCGTGTACTTGTAGCGTACTCAAGAACCGCGTTTCCTGCGTTTTGATAGTTTTGAGCGTCTAGCATTTTCAGTAACTTATTTAGAATCAAGACGAACAGGCAATCCGACCCCCCTCCCGGCACCAGCGTTAATTATCTTTAGAATCGATGATTTACAAAATAGAAAAAACTGTGCCCAAAAGTGTGCCCGTTTTCCACGCACCGGCACCAAAATCCCAGCGATTCCTTTTTCGTTTGCGAGGGTTCTGCGATCTCTGGACAGTCTGCATTTCACGGTGTAACTGAGCAGATTGGAACTGAAGGAGCGGATTTCTGCGTAAGCCATTGCGGACAATCGTGGTATCAGTTCAGTCGGCCTCCAGAATTGAGCAAAACAGACCATACATTCGGAGCGAAATTCGACGATTCTGCAAGGGGCGCATTGTCAAAGGCGTTTCAGCGCGGAGTCCTGCTTGTCAGGAATCGAAAAAAAATCGGATGCTCAGCACATTGGTGCAGATCACCAGTTGTGTGCGCCGGCCCCGTGGTATCGAAAGCGTTGGATTCTCTTGACAAGTGTGCTTCTTCTTCTGCTTCTGGCGGTGATCGTTTTCCTTGTCATCCACGGGAACCACGTTAAAGCGGCTGCTGCGAAGCGCGCGCTGGCCGCCGCCAATGTTTCAGTAACGGCAACGGCCGCCACGGCCACTAAGGGTGATATCGGTGTGTATCTCGATTCCATCGGCACGGTAACTCCGGTCTACACCTCCTCCATTACCGCGCAGGCCAGCGGCGTGATCACCGCAGTTCACTATCAGGAGGGACAACTGGTTCAAAAGGGAAGTGCGCTGATTGACATTGATCCGCAACCCTACCAGGCGCAGTTGCTCGAGGCTGAGGGAGCGCTGGAACGCGATGCCAACATCCTGGCGCAGGCCCAGATGGACGTCGAGCGCTATCGCACGGCGTGGGCACAAAACGGAATCCAGAAGCAGTTGCTGGATGACCAGGAAAAGATTGTGCTTCAGGATCAGGGCACGGTCAAGAACGATCAAGGCACCGTGAACTACGACCAGGTGCAGCTCAATTACTGCCACATTACCGCGCCGATTGCTGGCCAGGCAGGCCTTCGGCTGGTCGACCCCGGGAACGTGGTGCAGGAAGGCGGATCTACGGTATTGGTGGTGATCACCCAGGTTAAGCCCACAACTGTGATCTTCACCATGGACGAAGACAACCTGGTAGAGGTGCAGGCGCGTATGCGGCAATTGCATACCCTGCCCGTAGAGGCGATGAATCGCTCCCAGACATCCAAGTTAGCCACTGGCAAGCTTTTCACCATCGACAACCAGATCGACACCACAACTGGAACGGTAAAGTTGCGCGCGCTGTTCGACAACAAAAGCGGGGCGCTGTTTCCAAACCAGTTTGTCAACACAAGATTGCTGGTGAACACGCTCGATGGCGTCACGCTGGTGCCTACCGGCGCCGTTCAACACAATGGCCAGGTGAGCTTCGTATATGTGATTGCAAACGGAACGGCGAGCGTGCGCAACATCACGACGGGAGTCGCGGATGGAGGCATGACCGCGGTAGAGGGAATCAACCCCGGTGAGGTTGTGGCCACCAGCAGTTTTGAGAAATTGCAGGCCGGCATTAAGGTCGCGATCACGACCGAGGCGGCCCCGGCGAATCCAGCTGAGGCAAATACCCCGTGAATCCCTCCGGGCCTTTCATCCAGCGCCCTGTTGCAACCTCGCTGCTGATGGCTGCAATCCTGCTCGTGGGCATCGTTTCATATTTCCAGTTGCCGGTCTCTGCCCTGCCTGAGGTCGACTACCCCACTATCCAGGTACTGACGTTTTATCCGGGCGCCAGCCCAGACGTAATGGCTACCACAGTGACTGCTCCTCTTGAGCGCCAGTTCGGCGAACTGCAGGGACTGAGCCAGATGACATCCACCAGTTCCGGCGGATCGTCAGTCATCGTGCTGCAATTCGACCTTACCTTGAACATCGACATCGCCGAAGAAGAAGTTCAATCCTCAATCAATGCCGCGCAGAGCTTTCTGCCCTCTAATCTTCCTTCGCCGCCGGTTTACAACAAAACAAATCCCGCGGATGCTCCTGTACTTACGCTGGCAATTACCTCCAGTTCCATACCGCTGTCGCAGGTGGAGGACCTGGTTGATACGCGGCTCGCGCCCAAGCTTTCGCAGTTGAGCGGAGTCGGACTGGTGAGCATCAGCGGAGGGCAGAAGCCCGCAGTGCGCATTCAGGCCAACCCGACGGCGCTGTCGTCTTACGGGCTGAACCTTGAAGATCTACGCACGGCGCTTACTGAGACGAGCGTCAATGCCGCCAAGGGCAACTTCGACGGACCTCACCAGGATTACCAGATCAACGCCAACGATCAGCTGGTAACCAGCGCCGACTATCAAAACGTCGTGGTTGCCTACCGCAATGGCGCGCCCATCATGCTCAGGAGTGTTGCGCAGTTGGTGGACGGCATCGAGAACAACAAGCAGGCGGCATGGATGAACGAGACACCGGCGGTGATCCTCAACATTCAGAGGCAGCCCGGCGCCAATACCATCACCGTGGTCAAGGCCATCAAGGCACTGCTTCCGCAGCTTGAGGCAAACCTGCCGGTTTCAATCAAGGTGACGCCGCTTACCGATCTCACCACCGCCATCAACGCCTCCGTCTCCGATGTTGAGTTTGAGTTGATGCTGACCGTCGCCCTGGTGGTGATGGTCATCTTTCTTTTTTTGCGCAATTTTTACGCCACCATTATTCCCAGCATTGCCGTGCCGGTTTCGTTGGTAGGAACGTTCGGCATGATGTACATACTCGGCTATAGCCTCGACAATCTTTCGCTCATGGCGCTCACCATCTCCACCGGGTTTGTGGTCGATGACGCGATCGTGATGATTGAGAACATCACGCGCTATCTCGAGGCTGGGGACACGCCCATGCAGGCGGCCATGAAGGGTGCGGAGCAGATTGGCTTCACCATTATCTCTCTCACCGTCTCGCTGATTGCAGTGCTGATCCCGCTGCTCTTTATGGGCGGGGTTATCGGCCGCCTGTTTCGTGAATTCGCGGTAACACTGGCCGTTACCATCATGCTCTCTGCCGTGGTTTCACTCACGCTGACGCCGATGATGTGCTCGCGCATTCTGCGTCGCACTCCCGAGGAGCAACAGGGCCGTTTCTTCAAGGCATCGGAGCGCGTCTTCAAGAACGTCATCGCGTCTTATGGAAGATCGCTGAAGTTCGTCCTCGGCTACCAGACCATTACACTGCTTGTGGCAGCGGCCACCCTGGTGCTCACGATTGTCCTCTACATCGTCATCCCCAAGGGATTCTTCCCCACTCAGGATACAGGCGAAATTCAAGGCATCTCGCAAGCCCCGGCCACGATATCTTTTGCGGCCATGGCGCAGAAGCAGCAGCAGCTGGCTCACGTAATCCTTCAGGACCCCGCGGTCGAGAGCTTGTCATCCTTTATCGGTGCGGACGGAACCAACACCACCTTGAACAGCGGACGGATGTCTATCAACCTGAAGCCGCTGAATGTGCGCAAGCTCAGCGCCTCCGACGTGATTCGCAGGTTGCAAACCAGCCTGAATGCTGTCCAGGGCACGGTGCTCTACATGGAGCCAGTGCAGGACATTACCGTGGACGATCGCGTGAGCCGCACCCAGTACCAGTACACGCTGGAAGACTCCGACGCGAACGAGCTGAATTTGTGGACTGGCAAACTCGTCGAAAAGATGCAGAAGCTACCTCAGCTTGCCGATGTGGCTACCGACCAGCAGACCGGGGGGCTTGCGGTGTCGCTCATCATCGACCGCGCTACCGCGTCGCGGCTTGGCATCGCACCATCCACTATCGACAGCATTCTCTATGACGCGTTTGGGCAGCGGCAGATCAACACAATGTACACGCAGTTGAACCAGTATCACGTGATTCTTGAAACTTCTCCGAGCATTCAGCAAAGTCCCGCCAGGCTCGAGGACATGTATATCCAGACCAATACTTCTTCGGGGGCGTCGGGGCCATCCGCTTCATCCAGCTACGCATCTTCCGGATCATCTTCAGCAGGTTCGAACGCGACCACCACTGCGGTGGCATACACTCCATCGTCACAGGTACTCACTGCGCCTTCCAATGCCATAACCTCTGGCATTGGCGCCAGCAATGCGTCTTCCGCGAGCACAACCACCAACGCAGCCTCCAGTTCAGCGCCTTCAAATGCGGTGCCACTCAGCGCGTTCACTCATGTTGAGAAAGGAACGGAATCTCTCTCGATCAATCACCAGGGCCAGTTTCCGGCGGTGACCGTTTCGTTCAATCTGGCCCCCAACGCCGCACTGGGCAGCGCCATCACTGAAATCGAAAAGGCGCAAAGCCAGTTGAACATGCCGGCCAGCGTTCAGTATGGCTTTCAAGGGACCGCGGCTGCATTTCAAGGCTCTCTCGCCAATGAAGGCCTGCTGATTCTCGCCGCGCTGGCTGCCGTTTACATCGTTCTCGGCATTCTTTACGAGAGTTTCATTCACCCCATCACGATTCTTTCAACATTGCCGTCTGCCGGCGTGGGAGCATTGCTTGCTCTCATGCTTTTCAAGCAGGATTTGAGCGTTGTCGCCATCATCGGGATCATCCTGCTAATCGGCATTGTGAAGAAGAACGGCATCATGATCGTCGACTTTGCGATGGTGGTGGAACGAGAGCAAGGGAAGAGCGCAACGGACGCCATTTACGATGCCTGCCTGCTGCGATTTCGCCCCATCATGATGACCACCATGGCCGCACTGCTGGCGGGCATTCCGCTAGCGGTGGGTCAAGGCATGGGTTCAGAGTTGAGGCGCCCGCTCGGCATTGCCATGGTGGGCGGACTGCTGCTTAGCCAGGTGCTCACGCTCTACACCACGCCTGTCATTTATATCTTTTTCGACGGCATCGCCCATCGTTTCAGCCGCTCACCGAAAGAGATCGGCGCGGACAACCAGCCGCAACCAGCGGAGGGATCATGAATCTCTCCGCTCCCTTCATCCGTCGCCCAGTGGCAACGACCTTGCTCACGGCAGGCCTGATCCTTGTTGGAGCTGTCGCCTTCAACGTTCTGCCCGTTTCGCCTTTGCCGCAAGTCGACTTCCCAACCATCTCAGTCTCCGCCAGCCTGCCCGGCGGAAGTCCCGACATCGTTGCCTCTTCAATTGCAACGCCGCTGGAGCGCCAGTTCAGCCAGATTGCCGGCGTAACCGAGATGACTTCTTCAAGTTCGCTTGGCAGCGCCTCGATCACCCTGCAATTTGATTTGAGCCGCGACATCGACGGCGCGGCGCGAGATGTGGAGGCGGCAATCAATGCCGCGCGCACTTACCTGCCGACGAACTTGCCTGGCAATCCCACTTATCGCAAAGTAAATCCCGCAGACTCGCCGATCATGATTCTGGGACTAACTTCAGATAAGTATGACAAGCCGACACTTTATGACGAAGCATCGTCGGTCGTCGCGCAGAAGCTCTCGCAGATCGCGGGCGTTGGACAGGTGACCGTCGGCGGGGGCGCCGGGCCATCCGTGCGCGTGGAAGTGAACCCTACGCTACTTAACAGCTATGGACTCACGCTCCAGAATATCCAGTCCGTATTGAGTCTCCAAAACGTCCACCAGCCGGCTGGCCAACTGTCAGACGCGACGACCACCGCCGATATCGTCACCAACGACCAGATCTCCCACGCAGATCAGTTCAAGCCGCTCATCATCGGTTCCAGCAATGGAACGGCTGTCAGGCTCCAGGATGTAGCGACGGTTACTGATTCGACGCAGAACATTCGCACCGCGGGGTATCTGAACGGCACGCCCGCGATTATGGTCATTATCTTCCGTCAGCCAGGCGCCAACATCATTTCTACCGTCGATAACATCCGCGCGGAATTGCCATCGATTCAAGCGTCCATTCCGCAAGGCATCAAGACCACCATTGTTCTGGATCGCACCACAACCATCCGCGCCTCGGTCGGCGATGTGGAGAGCACTCTTATCCTCTCTGTCATCCTGGTGATTCTTGTCGTCTTCATCTTCCTGCGTAACTGGCGGGCCACCCTCATTCCGACGGTTGCCGTTCCCGCCTCTCTCATCGGCACTTTCGCCGTGATGTACCTGTTTGGCTTCAGTATCGACAATCTCTCGCTCATGGCACTGACGATCTCGACTGGCTTCGTAGTCGACGATGCGATTGTAGTCATGGAGAATATCTCGCGCCTCCGCGAAGCAGGCATGCCGCCCATGAAGGCCGCGCTTCAAGGTTCAAAAGAAATAGGATTTACCATCCTGTCGATCAGCATGTCGTTGATCGCGGTATTTATACCGATCCTTCTCATGGCCGGTATCGTCGGCCGGCTTTTCCGCGAGTTTGCAATCACCCTCTCGACGGCCATCGTTATCTCGATGCTGATATCGCTGACCACCACGCCCATGATGTGCGCTTATCTGCTCAAGGACGAGAGGACAACCAAGCATGGCCGCGCATATCAGATAAGTGAGCGGGGCTTTAACTCGATGCTCTCCGGTTACAGCCGTTCGCTGAGCTGGGTATTGAAGCATCCGTGGCCCATGTTGACCCTCCTGCTGCTCACCATTGCGCTGAATTTCTATCTCATCGATATCATCCCCAAGGGCTTTTTCCCCCAGCAGGACACTGGGCTCCTTCAAGGCAACTTGCAAGGACCACAGGACGCATCGTTTCCAATCATGAATAACTCAGTCTTGCAAGTGGAGAAAGTGATCCAGGCCGACCCGGCCGTCGCCAACGTGATTGCGTTCACAGGCGGAGGAGGCGCATCGAATACCGGTTCCCTTTTTATTTCTCTAAAGCCGCTGAATGTGCGCAAGATCGGCGCGCCGGCCATTATCAACCGCCTGCGGCCCAAGCTCAATGCGCTGCCGGTAGCTTCGGCTTTCCTCCAGGCCTCGCAGGACTTGCGCATCGGAGGGCGACAGAGCAACGCGCTCTACCAATACACCATACAGTCTGACAACATCCAGGATCTTACGCACTGGGGCCCAATCCTGCTTGCGGGGATGAAGAAGCTTCCCGGATTTCAGGATGTGAATACCGATGCACAGAATAGCGGCCTTCAGGAACTGATTACGTACGATCGTGCCACCGCCGCGCGGGTTGGCATTACGCCGCAGTCACTGGATCAATCCCTCTACAGCGCCTTCGGTCAGTCTGAAGTCTCCATTATCTACACACAACTGAACCAGTATTACGTGGTAATGGAGGTGGCGCCGGCGTACTGGCAAAGCCCCGATGGGTTGAAGAATATCTACCTGAACACCTCGGGCAAGGGCATCGTTCCGCTTTCTACGGTCTCGTCGGCGCAAGAGAGCGTTACCCCGCTCGTTATCAATCACACCAGTTCCTTTCCATCCGTCACTGTGTCGTTCAACCTTGCGTCGAATATGTCGCTGAGCGACGCCACGCGGCTGGTTTCCCAAATGCAGCAGAAGCTGAATATGCCGGACACTGTCCGTGGCTTTTTTGCCGGAACAGCAGCGGCCTATCAAACCTCGCTCAGCAGCGAACCCCTGCTCATCGGCACGGCCCTGCTCGCGGTCTACATCGTTCTCGGCGTCCTGTATGAGAGCCTGGTCCATCCTCTCACCATCATTTCCACTTTGCCTTCGGCGAGTGTGGGAGCCATGCTGGCGCTCATGCTTTTCAAAATCGACCTCAGCGTCATCTCCATCATCGGCATTATCCTGCTGATCGGCATCGTGAAGAAGAACGCGATCATGATGATCGATTTTGCCCTGGTTGCGCAGCGTGAGCACGGAAAGAACACCACCGAGGCCATCTTTGAAGCCTGCCAGCTTCGCTTCCGTCCCATCCTGATGACCACTACGGCCGCATTGTTTGGCGCGCTGCCGCTGGCCTTCGGTACAGGCACCGGTTCAGAACTGAGGCGTCCGCTTGGCATCACCATCGTCGGCGGATTGATTGTGAGTCAGATGCTGACTCTCTATACCACTCCCGTCGTCTACCTGGCCTTCGACCGCTTGCGGCTTCGCTTTGGGAGCAAACAACCAGTGACCCTCTACCGTGGAACCGCAGAGGCCACTTAGCAATGGCTTGGATCGGAGTGCTACTTATGGAAAAGTCGATTTCGCAATCTCACCGGTCGCTTGCTCAGTGGTGCGCCCTCTCTATCGCGTTGTTTTGTGCGGTCTTGGCTGGATGCAATGTGGGGCCAAAGTATCTTCCACCCACGACAACGGCGCCGCAGGTCTACAAAGAAACTCCTGCGCAGCCTGACCAAGCTGGTGAATGGACGGTCGCAAAGCCCCAGGATGCAACTCTTCGGGGTAAGTGGTGGGAGATCTACAACGATCCGGACCTGAACGCGCTCGAAGATCAGCTTAATATCGATAACCAGAATATCCGCCAGGCATTTGAGAACTTCATGGAGGCCCGCGCGCTGGTGCGCGAGGCGCGCTCTCAGTATTTCCCTACAGTCGGCGTAGGCGGCTCTTACACCCGGTCGCGGTCATCTTCCAACGTCGGATCTGGGTCTTCCAACTCTGGGACTGCTTCCGGCTCCGGAGCCGCTGGTGGTCAACAGTCGCAGATATTTGCTTTTCCGGCCGATGTATCGTGGGAGCCTGACCTGTGGGGGAGGGTGCGCAACACCGTGCATGCAAGCCAATATACTGCCCAACTGACTGCGGCCGACCTTGAGAATGAGCGGCTCACTGAACAGGCCAGCCTCGCCGAGTATTTCTTTGAAATCCGCGGACAGGATGCGCTGCAACAGATTCTCGACGACACGGTAGAGGCTGACAAGAAAGGCCTGGGCTCTGAACAGGCTCGCTACAACAACGGCGTAGACGATCAGATATCCCTGGTTGAAGCGCAAACAACGCTTGAGATGGCACAATCGGCGGCCATCAATAACAAAATTGCGCGAGCCCAGTATGAGCATGCGATTGCCACGCTTGTCGGCAAGCAGGCTTCAACGTTTTCCATTCCGGTTGTACCCAGAACCAGCGCTCCTCCACCGATACCCGTCGGCCTGCCGTCGCAGCTGCTTGAACGGCGTCCGGATATTGCTGCCGCGGAGCGCAACATGGCCGCTGCGAATGCACAGATAAGGGTTGCCGATGCAGCCTATTACCCCACACTGACACTCTCGGCCAGCGGCGGCGTTGAGAGCTCGGCCATCAAGCACATCCTGGATTGGCCCAGCCGCTTCTGGTCTGTAGGTCCTTCGATCTCTGAGACTGTATATGACGGCGGCCTGCGGCGCGCAACCGTGAACCAGTACATCGCAACCTACAATGCGAACGTTGCCACCTATCGCCAATCTGTTTTGACGGCATTTCAGCAGGTGGAAGACTCGCTCGCAGAAGCTCGCATTCTGTCGGAGCAAATCGGTCGCCAGCAGGAAGCTGTCGACTCATCCCAAAAGTTTCTGCGGCTTGAGTTAGGGCGCTATCGGTCTGGAATCGATCCCTACCTCGACGTGGTCACAGCACAAACCACCTTGCTATCAAACCAACTGACTCTCGCGAATCTGAAGGTGCAGGAAATGGCAGCGTCGGTTCAGCTGATTGAATCCCTTGGCGGTGGTTGGGATCGTTTGCAACTGCCCACCCCAGCTCAGGTTACTGAGAAGCCTTCAAAGTCAGGGACTGCAATTCAGCATTAGATTGCGAAAGTGATTTCTGCTGATGATAGCGCGATTAATTTGAAGGTAAATGCTTCCTCTACTGCACACTCAGTGCAGGGTAGTCGGTGTAGCCATGTGGCCCCGATGTAAAGAAAGTGCTTCCGTCCGGCAGATTGAGCAAAGCATCGCCCGCAAACCGCGCCGGTAGATCTGGGTTGGCGATAAAGAGCTGGCCGAAGGCAACGGCATCCGCCTCTCCGTCCGCGATGACTTGGTTCGCTTGCGCCAGCGTGTACTTTTCATTGGCGATGTATACGCCGCCGAATTGTTTTCTGAGTTGCGGACCCAGACGGTCAGGTCCAAAATATTCACGCGCAAGCAGGAAGCCAAGGCCGCGTCTGCCCAGCTCACGCGCCACATAGCCGAAGGTTGCGGGCGGGTTTGAATCGTGCATGTCCTGCGAATCGCCACGCGGGGCCAGGTGCATACCGACCCGCTTGGCGCCCCAGACTGAGATAACTGCATCGGCGACCTCAAGCATGAGCCGAGCTCGATTTTCAATTGGCCCGCCATATTCGTCGGTGCGGTGATTGGATCCGTCTTGCAGGAACTGATCGAGCAGGTAGCCATTGGCTCCGTGAATCTCCACCCCATCAAAACCGGCGAGCTTCGCGTTCTCTGCTCCCTTGCGGAAAGCATCAACGACGCCCGGAAGCTCACTTGTCTCAAGCGCGCGTGGAGTCACGTAATCTGCTACTGGACGTACCAGGCTTACGTGGCCCGCAGGCCGGATAGCGCTGGGGGCGACAGGTAGTTTCCCGTCGAGAAAGCGTGGGTCGGAGATGCGGCCCACGTGCCAGAGCTGCGCGAAAATGTGGCCCCCTGCATGATGCACTGCTTGCGTCACCAATTTCCAGGCTTCGATTTGGTCTGTCGACCAGATGCCTGGCACATTCGCGTAGCCAACACCTTGCGGTATGACCGGGATGCCCTCGGAGACGATCAGGCCTGCTCCGGCTCGTTGTGCATAGTACTCGGCCATAAGTTGCGTCGGAATGTGCTCAGGCGTGCCACGCAAGCGAGTAAGCGGAGCCATAATAACGCGATTCGGCAGATGAAGATCGCCGATCTGGATTGGGTCTAACAAAGAAGTCATGAGAATGAGTCCTTCAAAAAGGTATGTTCTGTTGGGTTGATGAACTTAGACATATGAATGGTGGAAAGCTACAGCGGTCATTTCACACTTTCTCTTTACCTATTCACTCCTGCCGCGCTTGCGCTAATGAACGCTAATCGTGAGATCTACGGGCGCCCATTGCGATTGTCAATCTGCAATGCGGGAACGACTGTATCCAATTGATCAGATGTTCGGTCGCCTCAGGTCACAGAATCATGTTTGGCGCACAGAAGTGGCTGAACCTTTACAAGCAATTCCGGATCCGGATAGGACGAAATCAACATGCATCCAGAACTTAACGCACAAAGCTCAGAACCCTTCTCACCGCGGAGGAAGCTAAACGGCCGGCACATGCTCGCGAATCCAAGCCTTGCCGCCGACGGGTTCAACATCTGGTGGCGGAAGACCGCGGCGCAGAACATGGCAATGGTTGCGGAAGCATCTGACCTTATGCGTGCACACCGCCTGATCAGCTCTGCGAGCCAGCCCCGCTCCCGTCAAGCGCATTGATCACCACTTCCGTCTCGCGATGCCCAGCATGCGAATCATCGACCAAGGCGCCGCCGAGGCGCGACAATTCCCGTAGTGCTTCCAACAAGAAGCCCCGCCCGCTGGAAACTTCACGCCACGGCTCCGTGGCAGCATCGGCCCTGTTGCTGCATTCGTGTCAGCTTGTAGCTGGCTGCCATTCACTACCGGTCGCAATGCCGCACATCGGAACAAGCACAGTAGACACTGCCGCCGTCGCCGAGAAATTGCGCGCGATAACGTCTGCCAGTACGCTCCCTGATGTTCGTTCGGCAACATCCAGCAACGATCGACAGAATGTTCAGAAAGTGTATGAGGCGATCCAGTACGCACCAGCGTGGGTGCGCGAAGGTCAACCAACGCCACAGGCACTTGCCAACATTTCGGCGCTCGAGAACAGCCAACAAAAAGGGCTGATTCCGGAAAATTACGAAGCCTCGCGCTGGCCTGCGCGGCTGGTTGCGCTCAAAGTTTCGAACACAGGCTAAGGTTCGCCCCCCTCCCTCCCTGCACCAAACTTAAACATTCCTGTAATCAATAAGTTACAGATTTTGCAAAACGTGTGTGCCTAATTTGTGCCCAAACTGTGCTTAAGATTTCTATTACCAGTATTACAAAAGAGTAAATAACGCGTTCCCATATTAACCAAGTGACAACTAGCCGGTCGCCCGGAGATGTCGCAGGTTTGCGTTCTGTTTCTGACATGATCGACATTCTTGGTGCAAATCCGATCTTGCACCGCGTCCCGCGCACAATGGCCAGGAGAGATTATTTCCGGCTTTGAAGTCCAAACCCATAACCGATGTTCGCGCGATTATGGTCCCTGACTAGATCCAAAGTATCT